>CAIWHR010000297.1 GCA_903912485.1 uncultured beta proteobacterium
GCCGCGGGCGCGGGCAGCGTGCCGCCGCCCCAGAACCAGACGCTGTTGACCGGGGGCCGGCCGCTGCGCTCGCGGGCGGCGTTGATCGGGTGCTCGTGCAGCAGCATCTGGATCTCGCTGTGCCAGCGCCGCCACTTGCCGGCGTCATGGCCGCGCGGCAGCAGCGTGCGCAGCCAGCGACCGGTCGCCGCCTCCAGCGGCCGCGTCGACAGCGCCTGGGCGGCCGGCGTGGCGACCAGCCACGCGCCGGGCTGCGGCGCGACGAACGCGAGCCCGTCGGCGCGGAAGTGCGCGTTGAGCATGGCGACGAGCGTCGCCGCTTCGTCGGGGGCGAGGTCGTCCACGGCGCCGCTGAGGCGCAGGTCGTCGCGGCCGGCCTCGAGCGTCACCGGGTCGGCGGCGAGCCAGTAGGCGGTGCCGGGATCGACGCCCAGCGCCGCAGCGCGGATCGAAGCCAGCGGCCAGTCGGACTGGCGCGCGACGCCGTACATGGGCGCCAGCGCGGCGCCGAGGCCGTCGGGTTCGCGCAAGGGGGTGCCGGCGGCCCTGATCAGCCGCGCCAGCGCGGGCGTCGGCGGGCAGCGCGTCGGCGCGGCGCGATCTCCGCCGGCCGCAGCGCGCGCCGACGCATCGTCGGCGCAGCGCCGCAGCAGGCCGGGGAGGGCGACGACGAGATGGACGGAGGTCATGGCCGGAAGGCGTGCGCTCGATGGGGCTCGGGAATCGGGCTCGGGCAGCGAACCGGCTGCGCCGCCCGAGGCGGCCGACGGCGGGCGCGCGGAGTCTAGCATGCGATAATCGACGTCTTCCGCGCTGCGGTCCTGCCGACCGCGTGCCGGCTGCGCGTCCGCAATCCCGCCCGTTCCCATCGCCGCGTCCAACCTGCCTTGTCGCCCTACGAGATCGCCGTCGGCCTTCGCTACACCCGCGCCCGGCGCGGGTCGGGCCGCAACTCGTTCATCTCGTTCATCGCGCTGACGTCGATGGCGGGGATCGCGCTCGGCGTTGCCGCGCTGATCGTCGTGCTGTCGGTGATGAACGGCTTCCAGGACGAACTGCGCACGCGGATCCTGTCGGTCGCGTCGCACATCGAGGTGCGCGGGCTGCCGACGCTCGACGACGAGGCGGCTGTGGCGCGCCTCGCGCTGGCCAATCCGCACGTGAAGGCGACCGCGCCCTACGTGTCGGGACAGGCGATGCTGTCGGCGGGCGAGGTCAACCGCGGCGCGCTGATCCGCGGCATCGATCCGGCGCAGGAGGACGGTGTCGCCGACATCGGACGCCACATGCGCGCCGGCGCACTGTCGAACCTGAAGCCCGGCGAGTTCGGGATCGTCCTCGGCGGCGAGCTCGCGCGCGCTCTGGGCGCGCGGATGGGCGAGACGGTCGTCGTCATCACGCCGCAGGGCAACGTCACCGCCGCCGGCACGCTGCCGCGGCTGAAGAGCTTCAAGGTCGTCGGCGTGTTCGAGGTCGGGATGTACGAGTTCGACAGCGGGCTGGCGCTGATCGACATCGACGACGCGCGCAAGCTCTATCGTCTTCCCGGTGTCTCGGGCGTGCGGCTGAAGCTCGACGACATGTTCAACGCCCCCGCCGTCGCGCGCGAGCTCATGGGCACGCTCAGGTCCGGCGCCGAGATCCGCGACTGGACGCGAAGCCACGCCAACTTCTTCCGCGCCGTGCAGATCGAGAAGCGGGTGATGTTCATCATCCTGACGCTGATCATCGCGGTCGCCGCGTTCAACATCGTCTCGGCGCAGGTGATGACCGTCACCGACAAGCAGGCCGACATCGCGATCCTGCGCACGCTCGGCGCGTCGCCGGCGTCGATCATGGCGATCTTCATGCTGCAGGGCGCGCTGATCGGCTGCATCGGCACCGCGATCGGCGTCGTCGGCGGCGTGCTGCTGGCGCTCAACGTCGGCACCGTGCTGCCGGCGATCGAGCGCACGTTCGGCGTCCAGTTCCTCGACAAGAGCGTCTATTACATCAGCGAGCTGCCTTCGGACCTGCAGCGCGCCGACGTCGTGACCATCGCGGCCATCGCGCTGGCGCTGGCGCTCGCCGCGACGGTCTATCCGGCGTGGTCGGCGGCGCGGGTCAATCCGGCGGAGGCGCTGCGCTATGAGTGAGGCGATGGCCGCGGCTTCCGGCACGGGGACGCAGCCGTCGGTGCTCGCCTGCCGCGGTCTGACCAAGACCTACCGCAGCGGCCCGCTCGAAGTGCCGGTGCTGACGGGCATCGACTTCGACATCGCGCGGGGCGAGCGCGTGGCCATTGTCGGCTCTTCCGGATCGGGCAAGAGCACGCTGCTGCACCTCCTGGGCGGTCTCGATGCGCCGACCGCCGGCGAGGTCAGCGTCGACGGAGCCGTGTTCGCGACGCTGACCGAGGCGCAGCGCGGGCAGGTGCGCAACCGCGCGCTCGGCTTCATCTACCAGTTTCACCACCTGCTGCCCGAGTTCACCGCGCTCGAGAACGTCGCGATGCCGCTGGCGATCCGGCGGCTGGGCGAGCGCGCCGCGCGCGAGGCGGCGCAGGCGATGCTCGAGCACGTCGGCCTCGGCCATCGGGTCAGGCACCTTCCGGGCGAGCTTTCGGGCGGCGAGCGCCAGCGCGTCGCGCTCGCCCGCGCGCTGGTCACGCAGCCCAAGTGCGTGCTCGCCGACGAGCCGACCGGCAACCTCGACCGCCGCACCGCGGGGCAGGTGTTCGACCTGATGCTGGAATTGAACCGCGTGGTGGGGACGAGCCTGGTGATCGTCACGCACGATCCCGAGCTCGCCGCCCGCACCGACCGCACGCTGCACCTCGTCGACGGGATGCTGGGGTAGACGCGCGCCGGCCGGGTTCCGCCGCGATGCGACCGGGGCTTGCGGTCGCAATTTGTGCCGGCGGAACCCGGGTTACGGGGTCGTGCGGGCGGAATCCCGGCGGTCAGGCGGCGAGCGGGGGCTCGTCCATCAGCGCGACCTGCTCGCGCAGCTCGAGAATCCGGTCCTGCCAGTAGCGCTGCGTGTTGAACCACGGAAACGCCGCCGGAAACGCCGGATCGTCCCAGCGCCGCGCGAGCCACGCCGCGTAGTGGATGAGCCGCAGCGTCCGCAGCGCCTCGATGAGGTGCAGCTCGCGCGGGTCGAAGTCAAAGAAGCTCTCGTAGCCGGTCAGCACCGCGGCGAGCTGACGCGTCATGTCGTCGCGCTCGCCGGAGAGGAGCATCCACAGGTCCTGCACCGCCGGCCCGCTGCGGCAGTCGTCGAAATCGACGAAATGCGGGCCGGTGTCGGTCCACAGCACGTTGCCCGCGTGGCAGTCGCCGTGCAGGCGCAGCGTGGGCACGTCGCCGGCGCGGTCGTAGCAGCGCCGCACGCCGTCGAGCGCCAGCGCGACGATGCTCGTCCAGGCGGGGCGCAGGTCGTCGGGGATGAATCCGTGCGCGAGCAGCCAGGCGCGCGGTTCCTCGCCGAAGCTTGCGATGTCGAGCGCAGGCCGGGCGGAGAACGGCCGCAGCGCACCGACCGCGTGCATGCGGCCGATGAAGCGGCCCATCCATTCCAGCGTGGCGCGGTCGTCGAGCTCGGGCGCCCGGCCGCCGTGCTGCGGCGCGACGGCGAAGCGAAAGCCGCCGAACGCGTGCAGCGTCGCGTCGCTCGCCAGCCGCAGCGGGGCGACGACGGGAATGTCGAGGCCGGCGAGCTCGGCGATGAACGCGTGCTCCTCGAGAATCTGCGCGTCGGTCCACCGCGCGGGCCGGTAGAACTTGGCGACCACCCGCGGGCCGTCCTCGGTCCAGACCTGGTAGACGCGGTTCTCGTAGCTGTTGAGCGCGAGCAGGCGGCCGTCGCCCCGGATCCCGACGCTGTCCAGCGCGTCGAGGACGCAGTCCGGCGTGAGGCCGGCGTAGGGCGGTGGCGCGGAGCTGTCCATCGCGCCATTGTACGGGCCGGCGGCAGGCTGCCCGGCGCTAGTATTCGACCGGCACCGGATCGAGCGAGCGCCACAGGTACCAGGTTGCGACGCTGCGGTAGGGCTGCCAGGGCACCGCCAGCGCGCGCATCGCGGCGAGCGACAGGCGTTCGCCGCCGCCGTAGTGCAGCGCGATGGCGCGCTGGACGCCGATGTCGTCGACCGGGAACACGTCGGCGCGCAGTTCGTGGAAGATCAGGAACATCTCGGCGGTCCAGCGGCCGATGCCGTTGACGGCGACGAGGCGCAGGATCAGCTCCTCGTCGGAGAGCGCCGGCCACTCGCCGGGGTCCAGCGCGCCGGTGACGAAGTGGCGCGCGAGGTCGCGCACGTACCCGGCCTTGCGCTCCGACAGGCCGCAGCGGCGCAGCGTCGGCAGCCGGGTCCTGCCCAGCCGCGCCGGGTCGAGCCGCGGCGGCGTGCCGGCCGCGCGCGTCGCGGCCACGAGGCGCTCCCAGATCGTCTGCGCGGCCTTGACCGAGATCTGCTGGCCGACGATGGCGCGCGAGAGCGTCGTGAACGGGTCGCCGCGGCGCTGGAGGTGCACGTCGGGATGGCTCCGGA
>CAIWHR010000298.1 GCA_903912485.1 uncultured beta proteobacterium
CCAACGCCTGCCGTCAGCCCCCGTAGTCGACGGGCGAAGCCCGGGGCCTCGCGCCCGCGACCGCGATTGCCCCCGGGTTGCGCCGTTCGAAGCCGACGTGCGGAGTCGACGTTCGTGGCGGCGCAGCCCCCCGGGCTGCGCCGTGTGAATCCGGAGCTGCGAAATCGACGTTCGTGGCGGCGCAGCCCGGGCTACGAACTTGCGGCGTCCTGCAGTTCGGCGGCGCGCAGCGCGTTGGCGAGCAGCGTCGCGATGGTCATCGGCCCGACGCCGCCGGGCACCGGCGTGATCCAGCCGGCGAATTCCCTGGCAGCGGCAAAGTCGACGTCGCCGCAGAGCTTGCCGTCGTCGCCGCGGTTGATCCCGACGTCGATGACGATGGCTCCCGGCTTGATCCAGTCGCCCTGCACGAACTTCGGCCGGCCCACGCCGGCGACGACGATGTCGGCCTGCCGCACGAGGCCCGGCAGGTCGCGCGTCCTCGAGTGGCAGATCGTCACCGTACAGCGCGCCATCAGCAGTTCGAGCGCCATCGGCCGGCCGACGATGTTCGACTGGCCGATCACCACGGCGTGCTTGCCGGCGAGATCCTCGCCGGTGTCCGCGAGCAGCGTCATGCAGCCGTAGGGCGTGCACGGCCGCAGCGTCGGCCGCTTCAGAACCAGCCGGCCGATGTTGTACGGGTGGAAGCCGTCGACGTCCTTCAGCGGGTCGATGCGCTCGGTCACGAGCTCGTCGTCGATGTGCGCCGGCAGCGGCAGCTGGACCAGAATGCCGTTGACCGCGGGGTCGCGGTTCAGCGCATCGATCAGCAGCAGCAGCTCCGCCTGCGTCGTCGCGGCCGGCAGGTCGAATGCGAACGAGCGCATGCCCGCCGCCTCGGTGGTGCGCCGCTTGTTGCGCACGTAGACCTGCGACGCGGCGGAGTCCCCGACCAGCACCACGGCCAGCCCGGGGGGCGAAGCGCCCGACGCGACGCGCGCGGCCACGCGATCGCCGATTTCGGCGACCAGCCGCTCGGCGCGCGCCTTGCCGTCGATGATGTGTGCGCTCATCGCTGGGTGACCTGCAGGAAGGTTGGCAACGCCGGCCGCCGACGAAGGCTGGCTGGCGTGTCGGGGCGGGCTACAATCGGCCCATGATCCCGGCAGTCATTGTAGCGGCAATTCGCGCGCGGCTCGCACGCGCGCTTGCCCCCGCCGCCGGCCGCTACACGCCGCTGCGGGTCGGGAGCGTCGTCGTCGGCTGGCTCGACGATGCCCGCGCCGCTCGCCTCGCCGAATTTGCCGACGTGTTCGACGTCCGTCCCGACGGCATCCGCTTTGTCGCGGGTCTCTCCCTGCCTGCGGCGAGGACGGCCGCGCTGCAGCGCGTGGCCGCAGCGCTCGCCGCCGCCGGCGAGCTGACCGCGTGGCGCGGCGAACGCTACGCCGTCGCCGCCGGCTTCGGCGCCCCGCCTTGCTTCCTGCTCGAACGCGCTGCAGCGCGCTTCTTCGGCATCCACAGCTTCGCGGCGCACGTGAACGGGCTGGTCGAGGCGGCCGACGGCGCCCGGATGTGGATTGCGCGGCGCAGCCCCGACAAGGCGATCGACCCGGGGCTGCTCGACAATCTCGCCGCCGGCGGCATCGCGGCCGGAACCGGCGTCGCGGACACCGTCGTCAAGGAAGCCTGGGAGGAAGCGGGGGTTCCCGAGCGGCTCGCGCGCACCGCAACGCCGGCGGGGGTCGTTCACATCTGCCGCGCGCAGCCCGACGGCCTTCAGCGCGAGACCGTCTTCGTGTACGACCTGCTGCTGCCCGCCGACTTCCTGCCCGCGGCGCAGGACGGCGAAGTCGTCGACTACCGGCGGGTCGCTCTCGCCGACGCGGCACGCCTCGCGGCGAACACCGACGGCCCCGACGTCGTCACCGCCGACGCGAGCCTCGTCATCGTCGACTGCCTGATCCGCCGCGGACTGATCGCGCCCGACCTGCCGGACTTCCTCGCGCTCGAAGCGCTGCGTCACCCGCCGCTGCAGCCGGGCCCCGGCGCCTGAAGCTACACGACCGCCGGCGACACCTGCCGGATGCCCATCTGCGCGAGCGTGTCGCGCACCGCGTTGACCGCGTGGCGCATCTCGTCGGGGCCGATCGCGCCGATGCAGCCGACGCGGAACGTCTCGACCTGCGTCAGCTTGCCCGGGTAGAGGACGAAGCCCTTGTCGCGGACGCAGTCGTAGAACGGCTTGAACTCGTAGTTCGGATCGGCCGGCGCGTGGAAGGTGACGATGATCGGCGCCTGGATTCCGGGCTCGAGGAAGACGCGGAAGCCGAGCTCGGCCATGCCGCCGACCAGCGTCTCGCAGTTCTTCGCGTAGCGGGCGAGCCGCGCCGGCTGCCCGCCTTCGGCGCCCAGCTGGTCGAGCGCGGCGTCGAGCGCGACGACGATGTGCGTCGGCGGCGTGAAGCGCCACTGCGTCGTCTTCTCCATGTACGTCCACTGGTCGTGCAGGTCGAGCGCCAGCGACGTCGAACGGCCGGCGCACTGCTCCAGCACCGCGCGGCGGACGAAGACGAAGCCCATCCCGGGCGGGCCTTCGACGCACTTGCCCGACGCGGCGATCAGCGCGTCGAAGGGCACGCTGCGCGCGTCGATGGGAAGTGCGGCGAACGAACTCATCGCGTCGACGATCAGGCTCCTGCCGTGGCGCGCGACGACCGCGGCGATCTCCGGCAGCGGATTGAGGATGCCGGTCGAGGTCTCGCAATGGATGAGGCCGACGTGCGTGATCGACGGGTCGGCCGCGAGCAGCCGGTCGACGTCCTGCGGCGTCGTCGGCACGTCTTCGGGCGTCTCGAACGTCGACAGCCGGCGGCCCATCATCCGCGTGAGCTTGGCCAGCCGCGTGCCGTAGGCGCCGTTGATCAGGACCAGCACGTGGCCGTCGCGCGGCACCAGCGTATTGACGGCCGCTTCGACCGAGAACGTGCCGCTGCCCTGCATCGGCACGCAGACGTGCGTCTCCTCGCCGTGGACGATCGCCAGCAGCTTGCGCCGCACGCCGGCGGTCACCGCGTTGAACGAGGCATCCCACGAGCCCCAGTCGCGCAGCATGGCGGCCTTGGTCGGCAGCGACGTCGTCAGCGGGCCTGGCGTGAGCAGGATGGGATCGCGGGAAAAGAGGCTCATGGCGGTTTCCTTTCGATGAATCGTGGCGGCGGGAATCAGCCGGCGGTCGACGGTTTGCGCCACGCCTGCGTGCGCGTCAGCAGCACGCGGGTGGCGACGGCGTAGAGCAGGCAGGCGATGGTGGAGCTCACGACGATCAGCGTGGCCATCGCCGCGGCCGGGCCGATGTCGCCCGCGTCGTCTAGGTCGAGCACGGCGATCGACGCCAGCCGCGTGTCCGGCCCGTACAGGAACACGACCGCGGAGATGGTGACCATGCCGTTGACGAACAGGTAGCGGCCGATGTCGAGGATCGCCGGCAGGCAGACGGGCACGGTGACGCGGTGGAAGGTCTTGTAGAACGGCACCTTCAGCGACGCCGACACCGCCTCGAACTCGGAGTCCATCGCCTTCAGCGCGGTGACCGCGGTGAGATGGCTCGACGTGTAGTAGTGGACGATGGTCGAGATGACGAGGATCGTCAGCGTGCCGTAGAGGAAATGCAGCGGATTGTCGGGGTGGTTGAAGAACAGGATGTAGCCCAGGCCCAGCACCATCCCGGGGACGCCCATCGGGATCGCGGCCAGCAGCCGCACCGCGGCCTTGGTGCCGCGCATGCCGCGCGTCTTCTCGAGCAGGTAGCCGATCACGAACACGATCCCGGTCCCGGCGACCGACGCGACGAATGCCATCTTCAGGCTGTTGAGGTAGGCGCCGAAGACGCCGCCGTCGATCAGGCCGTAGGTGTAGTGGCGAAACGACAGCGACAGGTCGTAGGGCCAGAACTTGATCAGCGACGTCCACACCGCCATGCCCAGCACGGCGAGCAGCAGCAGCGAAACGGCGAGGCAGAACACGAACATCGCGGCGTCGAACGCGCGGTGGGGCTTCGCGACGTAGGGCACCGCGCGGGCCGAGAACTGCGCCTGCAGCTTCCCCTGCATCGTCCAGTCGACGACGAAGGCGACCAGCACGGGGATCAGCAGCACGAAGCTCACCACCGCGCCCTTGTTGAAGTTCTGCTGGCCGACGACCTGCTTGTAGATGTCGACCGCGAGAACGTTGAAGTTGCCGCCGATCAGCTTGGGGATGCCGAAATCGCTGACCGTGTACGAAAACACGACCATCGCCGCGCTGACGAGGCCGTACTTGGCGCCGGGCAGCGTGATGGTGAAGAATTTCCGCCACGTCGGCGTGCGCAGCGACTCGGCGGCCTCGTACAGCCGCCCGTCGGAGAGCAGCAGCGCGGTCAGGATGATCATCAGCGCGTGCGGGAACGTCGCGTAGACGGCGCTGATGATGATGCCGATCGGGCCGTAGACCGACGCCCCGGCCAGCAGCCCCTTGAGCAGGCCCTGATTGCCGAACCACTGGATGAACGATATCGCGGCCAGCAGCGACGGCGCCAGGATCGGCGTCAGCGCGAGGACGCGGAACAGCGCCCTGCCCGGCATGCACGAGCGCGTCAGCGCGTAGGCGTAGGTGAATGCGAGCGGCACCGTCACCGCGGTCACCGCCAGCGCCACCCACAGCGTGTTCCAGATCGACTGCTTGAGCGCGGACGTGCCGAAGTACTCGCGGAACTGCAGCAGGCCGACGAAAGCCCCGCTCCGGTCCTGCACGCTCTTGACCAGGATCGCGCCCAGCGGCGCCAGCAGGAACAGCGCCAGCGTGCAGCAGCCCGCGATCAGCAGGCCCTGCGCCAGCCGGTCCTGCCAGTGCACCTGCGGCTTGACCGCCGCGAAGGCGACGGGCGGGAACACGGCCGCGGGCGTCGCCACGGCTAGCCGAGAATGCGCATCGCCGCGGGCGGCAGGCTCACCGTCACCAATGCGCCCGGCGCGAAGCCGCCGGCATCGGCCTGGTGCCGCGGCACGTTGGCCACCAGCGGCGGCGCCGCGCTGCCGGCGAGCTGCACGCCGACCATGCAGAAGGCGCCGAGGAATTCGACCTTGGCGATGCGGCCGGCGACGGCGTTGGCGACGCCCGACAGCGCGCCGTTCACGTTGACGGCGACGTCCTCGGGGCGCAGGTAGAGCTTGACCGCCGTCCCGGCAGCGACGTCCGGACGCGCGACGGCGAGCGAGAGACCGCCGACGTTGAAGCGGCCGCCGCCTTCGGCCATGGCGGCGAGAACGTTGACCTTGCCGATGAAGTCGGCGACGAAGGGCGTGACGGGCGTCTCGTAGATTTCGCGCGGCGTGCCGACCTGGTCGATGCAGCCCTGGTTCATCACCACGATACGGTCGGCCATCGTCAGCGCCTCCTCCTGGTCGTGCGTCACCATGACCGTGGTGACGCCGAGGCGCTTCTGCAGCGACCGGATCTCGCCGCGCAGCCGCACGCGCTCCAGCGCGTCCAGCGCCGACAGCGGCTCGTCGAGCAGCAGCAGTCCCGGCGCCGGCGCGAGCGCCCGGGCGAGCGCGATCCGCTGCTGCTGCCCGCCGGAGAGCTGGCCGGGGAACTTGGCGCCTTCGGTCGGCAGCCCGACCAGCGACAGCAGTTCTGCGACCCGCTTGCGGATCGCGTCGCGGCTCTGGCGGCGGTTGACGAGGCCGTAGGCGACGTTGTCGTGGATGGTCAGATTGGGGAACAGCGCGTACGACTGGAAGACGATGCCGTAGTCGCGCTTGATCGCCGGCAGCCGCGAGATGTCGCGTCCGTCCTGGACGATGGTGCCGGTGTCCTGCACCTCGAGCCCGGCGATGATGCGCAGCAGCGTCGTCTTGCCGCAGCCCGATGGCCCGAGGAAGACCATCAGCTCGCCGCGGGCGACCTCCAGCGAGATCGTCTTGAGCGCCTCGAAGGAGCCGAAGGTCTTGCGGATGCCGCCGAGTGCGAGGAAGGGGTTGCCGGACGCCACTGCGGGGAAATCTCAGGTCAATCCAGAAGCGCGCCCCGCGCGAAACGCGGGGCGCGGAGAAGTTTGCAACGCTATTTCTTGGGCTCCGACTTGGTGTCGTAGCGCTTGGTCCACTCGGCGAGGATCTTGTCGCGGTTCTTGGCCGCCCACGCGAAGTCGTTCTTCACCAGCCGCTTTTCGTAGTCAGCCGGGATGTTCGGCAGCGGCTTCGACAGGCCGGGAATGGCGACGATCGCGAAATTGGCGGCGTAGAGCTCGTTCGCTTCCTTCGACGCGCACCAGTCGGCGAACTGCTTCGCGGCGTCGAGCTTCCTGGTGGTCTTCATGATCGCCACCGCCTCGAGGTCCCAGCCCAGCCCTTCCTTGGGGAACACGAGGTCGATCGGCCCGCCCTTCGCCTTGATGGTATTGGCGCGGTACTCGAACGAGATGCCGATCGGGAACTCGCCGCTGCCGGCCTGCACGCAGGGCTTGCTGCCCGAGTGCGTGTACTGCGCGATGTTCTCGTGCAGCGCGTCCATGAACTTCCAGCCGTCAGCCTCGCCCCAGAGCTGCAGCCACGCCGTCACGTCGAAGAAGCCGGTGCCCGACGAAGCGGGATTCGGCATCACGATCTTGCCCTTGTAGACCGGCTTGGTGAGGTCCTTCCAGGACTCGGGCTTGGGCAGCCCCTGCTTCGCCGCCTCGACGGTGTTGAAGCACACGGTCGCGCCCCAGACGTCCATTCCGACCCACGCCGGCGGATTCTTGGCGTCGCGGTACTGGGCGGGGATCGCGGCGAGGTTCTTCGGCGCGTAGGGCAGCAGCATGCCCTCGACGTCGAACAGCACCAGGCTCGACGCGGCGAGGCCCATGACGACGTCGGCCTGCGGATTGGCCTTTTCGGCCAGAAGCTTGGCGGTGACGATGCCGGTCGAGTCGCGGACCCACTTGATGTCGATGTTCGGGTAGGCCTTGTTGAAGCCCTCCTGGTACGCCTTGATCTGGTCGGTTTCGAGCGCCGTGTAGACGAGGAGCTCGGTCTTCTGCGCCGCCGCGGCGCCGGCGACGAGCATGCCGATCGCTGCGCCCGCGACGGCCCATTTCGATGCGGCGGATTGCCACCGGGTGCCTGTGCTGCGTTTCATTTGCTCGCTCCTCAAGGGATGACCTGCATGGGGACGACGGATCATGGCGGCCTGATGTTGCGGTTTCGTGACCGTTCGTCGCGGCCCGAGCGGCGACCGCGCGCCGCCGCGTTGAATTTGCGGGCAATCGTACCCCCCTGCCCGCCCGCCGGCAACCGCAATCTTGCTGCGGCGGGAATCCGGTGCAGCGCGGGACCGCGGTCAAGCGTATCCTTGTGCGCGGAGCCGCAGCCCGCGGCGCGCCGCATTCGCCTGTGCCGCCCGAGGGAACCTGATCTGCCGATGAGCGAGCCGCACCCTGCCGCCGACCTCGCCGCCGAAGGCGACGTCAACCTGTCGCCGCTGCGGCGCGCGTTCGAGGCCGGGCACGTGCACGCGGCGACACGGGCGCTGCTCGACGCCGACGCGCAGCATTTCCTGCACCAGTCGCTGTCGACCCCCTGCTTCGACGCGCTCGCCGCCTGCGAAGGCATCTGGCTCGAGGACGTCGAAGGCCGGCGGATCATGGACTTCCACGGCAACAACGTGCACCAGGTCGGCTATCGCCACCCGCACGTGATGGCGGCGGTGAAACGCGCGCTCGACACGCTGCCCTTCTCTCCGCGCCGGTTCACCAACCAGCCGGCGGTCGACCTGGCCGCCCGGCTCGTGGCACTCGCGCCCGACCCGCTGGGCAAGGTCCTGTTCGCTCCGGGCGGAACGCTGGCCGTCGGCATGGCGCTGAAGCTCGCGCGGCTGGCCACCGGCAGGCACAAGACGCTGTCGCTGTGGGATTCGTTCCACGGCGCGTCGCTCGACGCGATCTCGATCGGCGGCGAAGCGGTGTTCCGCAAGCACATGGGACCGCTGCTGCCGGGCACCGAGCACGCCCCGCCCTGCGATCCCCGCGGCTGCCGCTTCGGCTGCGGCGGCACGTGCAACCTGCGCTGCGCCGAGTATCTCGAGTACGTGCTGGCAAAGGAGGAGGACATCGGCGCGGTCATCATCGAGACGATCCGCTGCACCGACGTCGAAATCCCGCCGCCCGACTACTACCGCATCGTCCGCGAGGCCTGCGACCGGCACGGCGCGCTGCTGATCCTCGACGAGGTTCCCATCTGCCTCGGCCGCACCGGCACGATGTTCGCCTTCGAACACTACGGCATCGTTCCCGACATGGTCGTCATCGGCAAGGGCCTGGGCGGCGCGGTGTTCCCGATGGCGGCGCTGATCGCGCGGCGCGACCTCGACGTCGCCGGCGACCGCGCTCTCGGCCACTACACGCACGAGAAGAGCTCGGTCGGCTGCGCCGCCGCGCTGGCGACGCTCGAAGTGATCGAGACGGAGGACCTCCTGGCGAAGTCGCGCACGCTCGGCGCGCAGGCGCTGGCGCGGATGAAGGACCTCCAACAGCGGCATCGGCTGGTCGGCGCGGTGCGCGGCATCGGGCTGCTGCTGGGGATCGAGCTTCACCGCGACGGCGTGCCGGCGCGCCGCGAAGCCGAGCAGGTGATGTACCACTGCCTCGCGCACGGACTGTCGTTCAAGATCGGCCAGGGCAACGTGCTGACGCTGTCGCCGCCGCTGATCATCGCGCCGGCCGAACTCGACGACGCGTTCGCGATCGTCGACGCGGCGCTGACCGCGGTCGAAGCCGGCACTGCCTGAGATGCACTGCCCCCACGCGCGCTGTGCTCGCTGCCGCCCGGGGAGGCGCTGAATGCAGCACCTGCTCAACCTGCTGGCCGGCGTGTCGCTGCTGGTCTGGGGCACGCACAACGTGCGCTCGGGCATCCTGCGCATCTACGGCGGCGACCTGCGGCGCCTGTTGCGCCACAGCGTCAGCAACCGCTTCACCGCGCTGTTCGCCGGGCTCGGCGTCACCGGCCTCATCCAGAGCAGCACCGCCACCGCGCTGATCGTCGCCTCGTTCGCCGGCCAGGGCCTGATCGCGACCGCGCCGGCGCTGGCGGTGATGCTCGGCGCCGACGTCGGCACCAGCCTGATGGTGCTGGTCTTCTCGTTCGATCTGTCGTGGCTGTCGCCGTTCCTGATCTTCGTCGGCGTCGTTCTGTTCCTGACGCGGCAGGAGACCAACGTCGGCCGCTTCGGCCTCATCCTGATCGGCCTGGGGCTCATCATCCTCGCGCTGCAGTGGATCGTGCTCGCGGCCAGGCCGGTCACGCAGGCGGCCGGCGTCCAGGTGATCTTCGCCTCGCTGACCGGCGACACGCTGCTCGACATGCTGTTCGCGGCGATGCTGACGATCCTCGCCTACTCGAGCCTCGCGGTGGTGCTGCTGATCGCCACGCTCGCGGCGTCCAACGTCATCGGCATCCCCGTCGCGCTGGGCCTCGTCCTCGGCGCCAACCTGGGCAGCGGCCTGCTCGCGATGCTGTCGACCGCGCGCTCGCCGCCGGAAGCGCGCCGGGTCACGCTCGGCAACTTCCTGTTCAAGCTCATCGCCTGCGTCGCGGTCGTGCCGCTGCTCTCGCTGCTGGAGCCGCAGATCGCGCGGCTCGGCGACGAGGCGAAGCAGGTCGTGCTGTTCCACCTCTTGTTCAACGTCGCCACCGCGGTCGTTTTCCTGTTCCTGACCGAACCGATCGCGCGCCTCGCCGAACGGCTGATGCCGGCGCGCCCGGACAACGAGGATCCGGCCAAGCCGCACCACCTCGATCCGTCCGCGCTGGCGACGCCCGCGCTCGCCATCTCCTGCGCCGCGCGCGAGGCGCTGCGCATCGGCGACGTCATCGAGACGATGCTGACCGGCACGCTGACGGTGCTGAAGACCAACGACCGCGTGCTGGCCGAGCGGCTGCGCAAGATGGACGACGTCGTCGACAAGCTCTACACCGCGGTCAAGCTCTACCTGACGCAGATCTCGCGCGAGGCGCTCGAGGAAAAGGAGGGCCGGCGCTGGACCGACATCGTCTCGTTCACGATCAACATGGAGCAGATCGGCGACATCATCGAGCGGATCGTCATCGACGTCGAGGACAAGAAGATCGACAAGGGCCGCAACTTCTCCGACGCCGGGATGGACGAGATCTGCGACCTGCACACGAGGGTCATCGCCAATCTCAAGCTGGGGCTGTCGGTGTTCCTCACCGGCGACTTGAAGAGCGCGCAGGAGCTGCTCGCGCAGAAGGTGCTGCTGCGCGAACTCGAGCGCGCGTACGCCGACTCGCACCTGTCGCGCCTCGCCGGCAACACGCAGGACAGCATCGAGACCTCGTCGCTGCATCTCGACCTCATCGCCGACCTGCGGCGCATCAACTCGCACATCTGTTCGATCGCCTACCCGATCCTCGACGCGGCGGGTGTCCTGGCAAGGACGCGGCTGAAGGAGCCGCCGGCTGCCGTGGCCGAACGCGCGCCGCGCGTGCGCCGCGGCGCCGCCGGCGACGAAGCCGGGGGAGCCAGGGACGGCTGGCAGAAGCGCAAGCCGCACGGTGCCTAGCGGTGCCGCGTTGATGCCGGCGACCGAACTCACGCTGGGCATCACGCTCGCGGTGCTCGCCGCGGCGCTGCTGCACGCCGGCTGGAACGCGCTGCTCAAGACGGCTCGCGGCGGCGACCCCCTGCTCGACATGGCTTCGGTGGTCGCCGGCTCGTCGATCACCGGCATCGTCGTGGCGCCGTTCGTCGGCTTTCCCGACGTCGCCGCGTGGAAGTTCGCCGCCGCGTCGACGGCGATTCACTTCGCCTACTACGTGACGCTGTCGCAGGCGTACCGCACCGGCGACCTGTCGTTCGCCTACCCGCTGATGCGCGGCACCGCGCCGCTGCTCGTCACCGTCCTCGGCGTGGCCTTCCTCGGCGAGTGGCCGACGATGCAGGGGGCGATCGGCATCGCGCTGATCTCGATCGGCATCCTCAGCATCGCGCTGGTGCAGCGTGGCAGGCATCCGCCCGCCGCCGCGGCCTGGGCGCTGACCAACGCGGTGATCATCGCGCTGTACACGCTGGTCGACGGCGCCGGGGCGCGCGCGTCGAACCATCCCGCCGCCTACGTCGTGTGGCTGACGGTGCTCGAAGGCTTTCCGTTTCTCGGCTGGATCCTGCTGCGGCGCGGCCCGAAGGCGCTGGGCTACCTGCGGCGCGGCTGGCGGCGAGGGCTGGCCGGCGGCGCCGCCAGCCTCGCCGCGTACGGCATCGTGCTGTGGGCGATGACGCGCGCCCCGGTGGCCGCGGTCGCGGCGCTGCGCGAGACGTCGGTGCTGTTCGCCGCGCTGATCGGCGCCGTCTGGCTGAAGGAAGGCTTCACGCTGCCCCGGCTGCTCGGCGCGGCGAGCGTCGTGCTGGGCATCGCCGCGCTGAAGCTGTGACCGAATTTCCCCTACGACCTTGGAAGACCCGATGACACCCCCCCACCCCACCCAGGCCCGAGTCGTCGTCGTCGGCGGCGGCATCGCCGGCGTTTCCACCGCCTACCACCTGGCGCTCTCCGGCGTACGCGACGTCGTCCTGCTGGAGCAGGGCCAGCTCACCTGCGGCACCACCTGGCACGCGGCGGGCCTCGTCGGGCAGACGCGCGCGACGCGCAACGCGACGCGGATGAGCCGCTACGGCATCGACCTCTACGCTTCGCTCGAGAAGGAGACGGGGCTGGCGACCGGCTGGAAGGCCTGCGGCAGCCTCAACGTCGCGAAGACGCCCGAGCGGCTGACGCTGATCAGGCGGCAGATGGCGCGCGCGAAGAGCTTCGGCATCGAGTTCGAGTTCGTGTCGCCGGCAGAGATCGCGCGGATCGCACCGATCCTGCGCACCGACGATCTGGCCGGCGGCGTCTGGATTCCGGGCGACGGCAAGGTGAACCCGACCGACCTCACGCAATCGCTGGCGAAGGGCGCGCGCCTGCGCGGCGCGCGCATCGTCGAAGGCGTCAAGGTCACCGGCGTGACGACGGCGCGCGGCCGCGCCACCGGCGTGCGCTGGAAGACCGCCGACGGCGACGGCGAGATCCGCTGCGAGACGATCGTCAACTGCGGCGGCCAGTGGGCGCGCGAGTTC
>CAIWHR010000299.1 GCA_903912485.1 uncultured beta proteobacterium
CGGCAGCGCAACGGCGGCGCAGCGCGCGCGGCGGCGCGCCGGCCCCGCGTCACGCGGCATCGACAACGCCGGGGCTGCGGCCGTCGGCGAGCGCCGCGATCTCGACGGCACGGACGTGGGACGCCAGCTTGTCGAGGACACCGTTGACGAACTTGTGGCCGTCGGTGCCGCCGTAGGACTTCGCCAGCTCGACCGCCTCGTTGATCACGACGCGGTAGGGAATCTCCAGCCGGTGCGTGAGTTCCCACGCCGCGATCACCAGCACGGCGCGCTCCACCGGCGACAGGTCGGCCGCCCGCCGGTCGAGATGCGGCGCGCAGAGCACGACGAGGTCGTCGAATTCGGCGCTGGCGCCGCGCCACAGCGCGTCGAAGTACGCGACGTCGGCCTTGGCGAAGCCGCCGATCTCGGCGATCTGCGCGCGGATCGCCGCGGAGGAATTGCCGGACAGCTGGCGCTGGTACAGGCCCTGCAGCGCGAATTCGCGCGCTCGGCGCCGCGGGGTCGTGCGCGCCGCGGGACTCCGGCTCTCGCCGCTACTCTTCATCGATCGCGTCGAGCAGGTTGGCGAGTTCGAGCGCTGCCTGTGCGGCCTCGAAGCCCTTGGTGTCGGCGCGCTCCAGCGCCTGCGCGTCGGTCTCGGTGGTGAGGATGCCGTTGCCGATCGGAATGCCGAATTCGAGCTGCACGTCGGCCACACCGGCCGCGGACTGGTCGGCGACGATCTCGAAGTGGTAGGTCTCGCCGCGCACGACCGCGCCCAACGCGACCAGCGCGTCGTATTCACCCGACCGCGCGAGCCGCTGCAGCGCGAGCGGGGTCTCGAGCGCGCCGGGGACGGTGACAAGCAGGATCTCGTGCTCGGCGACGCCCGCTTCGTGCAGGCCCCGCAGCGCACCCGCGAGCAACAGGTCGCCGATCGCGGCGTTGAACCGCGACAGCACGATCGCGACCGAGTGGCCGTCGCCGGATACGTTGGGGGCAATGCGCTTGATGGACATGGATTCGGCGGTCTCGGGAAAAGCGGGGGGGTGAAAGGCGACGAACGTCACGCCGGCCGCGGCTGCGGCTGCGCAGCCTCGATGTAACCCGTCACCTCGAGATCGTAGCCGGTCATGCTCGGCATCTTTCGCGGCTTGGCCATCAGCCGCATCTTGCCGACACCGAGGTCCTTGAGGATCTGCGCGCCGATGCCGTAATTGCGCAGGTCGACGCGCGACGAGACCGGCGGCTGGTCGGCGATCGCGCGGGCGCGCAACTCCTCCGTGGTCTCCGGGCGGTGCAGCAGCACGATCACGCCGCGGCCGGCTTCGGCGATCGCGGCGAGCGCGCCCGGGATCGTCCACGAGTGCGACAGGCTGTGCGTGTCGAGCAGGTCCATCACCGACAGCGGCTCGTGGACGCGCACCAGCGTCTCGACGTCCGGGCTGATCGACCCGCGCACCAGCACCAGGTGCGTGCCGTCGGAAACCTTGTCGCGGTAGACGATCAGCCGAAACGCGCCCTGCGCGGTCGTCAGCGGGCGCTCGGCGACCCGCTCGACCAGCCGCTCGGTGCGGTTGCGGTAGTGGATGAGGTCGGCGATCGCCCCCATCTTGAGACCGTGCGCGTGCGCGAACTCGACCAGGTCCGGCAGCCGCGCCATCTCGCCGTCGTCCTTCATGATCTCGCAGATCACGGCGGCCGGCATGCAGCCGGCGAGCCGCGCGAGGTCGCAGCCGGCCTCGGTGTGGCCGGCGCGGTTCAGCACGCCGCCGGGCTGCGCCATCACCGGGAAGATGTGGCCGGGCTGGACGAGATCGGCGGGCGTCGCGTCCCAGGCGATCGCCGCCTGCACGGTGCACGCGCGGTCGGCGGCCGAAATGCCGGTCGACACGCCGGTCGCCGCCTCGATCGACAGCGTGAAATTGGTCCCGTGCGACGAGCGGTTGGTCGCCACCATCAGCGGCAGGTGCAGCTGCCGGCAGCGCTCCTCGGTGAGCGTCAGGCAGATCAGCCCGCGCCCGTGCCGGGCCATGAAGTTGATCGCGTCGGCGGAAACGAATTCGGCCGCCAGCACGAGGTCGCCCTCGTTTTCGCGGTCCTCCTCGTCGACGAGAACGACCATCCGGCCCGCCTTGAGCTCGGCAACGATTTCGGTGGTGGGACTTAAGGCCATGGCAGCTTTCGCAGGGTGCGCAGCCCGTATTGTACCGGGGGCGGGCGCAGCGGGCGCGCGCGGCTGCCGCGACCGCTACGCGGGCGCGTGGGGCGCGGGCCCGCGCCCGACGCGAAACCACGCCGCGTACAGCGCCGGCAGGAACCCCAGCGTCAGCACGGTGGCGACCAGGATGCCGCCCATCATCGCCACCGCCATCGGGCCGAAAAAGTCGCTGCGCACCAGCGGGATCATCGCCAGCACCGCCGCCGCCGCGGTCAGCACGATGGGGCGGAAGCGCCGTGTCGTCGCCCCGACGATCGCGTCCCACTGCGTGCGCCCCGCCGCGATGTCCTGCTCGATCTGGTCGACCAGGATGATCGAGTTGCGCATGATGATTCCCGACAGCGCGATCGTGCCCAGCATCGCGACGAAGCCGAACGGCAGCCCGAAAGCGAGCAGTCCCGCGGTGACGCCGATCAGGCCCAGCGGCGCGGTCAGCACGACCATCAGCGTGCGCGCGAAGCTCTTGAGTTGCAGCATCAGCAGCGTCAGCACGGTGAGCAGCATCAGCGGCACGCCGGCGGCGATCGAGCGCTGGCCGCGCGCCGAATCCTCGACCGCGCCGCCGATGTCGATCCGGTAGCCCAGCGGCAGCGTCGCGCGGATGGCGTCGAGGCGGGGATTGATGCGATTCGCCACGTCGGGACCCTGCGCGTCGCCGACGACGTCGCCGCGCACGGTGACCGTCGGCAGCCGGTCGCGGCGCCAGACGATGCCGTCCTCCTGCTCGTAGCGGATGTCGGCCACCTGCGTGATCGGCACCGCCTTGCCGCTCCGGGTCGGCAGCGCGAGGTCCTTGAGGAACGACAGCTGCGCGCGCTCGGCGGACGCGCCGCGCAGCAGCACCTCGATCTGCCTGTCGCGCTCGCGCAGGTAGGTGACCGAGAGCCCCGACACCGAGTTGTTGAGAAAAGCCGCCAGATCCTGCGACGAAAAGCCCAGCACGCGCGCCTTGTTCTGGTCGACCACGACCCGGATCACCTTGGTCGGCTCGTCGGAGTCGAACTGCGCGTTGGTGACGTCGGGCTCGGCGCGCAGCACCGCCATCACCTGCTGCGCGAGGCCGCGCACCCGGGCGAGATCCTCGCCCGACACGCGGAACTGGACCGGGAACCCGACCGGCGGGCCGTTCTCCAGCCGCGACACGCGGCCGCGCAGCCCGGGAAATTCCTGCTCGAACAGCGCGATCAGCCGCCCGCGCAGGCGCTCGCGCTCGGCGTTGCTCGTCGCGACCAGCACGAACTGCGCGAAATTCGAGTTCTGCAGCTGCTGGTCGAGCGGCAGGTAGAAGCGCGGACTGCCGCTGCCGACGTAGGCGACGTAGTTTTCGATGCCGGGCTCGCGGTCGAGGATCGTCTCCATCCTCTTCGCCTCGGCCAGCGTCGCGGCGAAGGAGCTGCCCTCGGGCAGCCGCAGGTCGACGATGAGCTCGGGCCGCGATGACGACGGGAAGAACTGCTGCGGCACCAGCCGGAACGCCGCCATCGACACGGCGAACACGGCGAGCGTGGCGCCGATCACGAACCAGCGATGCGCGACGGTCCAGTCGATGAGCGCGCGCAGCCGCCGGTAGAACGGCGTGTCGTAGACGCGCTCGGGATCGGCGTGCGCGGTGGGGCGCGGCGCCGGCTCGGGCAGGCCGCGCAGCCGCGCGTGCAGCCGCGCCGCGATCGCCGCGCGCCGCGGCCGGGTGAAGTCGGGGAGCATCCGGAAGCCGAGATACGGGATCACGATCACCGCGACGAACCACGACGCGATGAGCGCGATCGCCGACACTTCGAACAGCGCGCGCGTGTACTCGCCGGTGGAGCTCTTCGCCGTCGCGATCGGCAGGAAGCCGGCGACGGTGACCAGCGTCCCCGACAGCATGGGGAACGCCGTGCTGGCGTAGGCGAAGCTCGCCGCGCGGTAGCGGTCGAAGCCCTGCTCCAGCTTGATCGCCATCATCTCGACCGCGATGATCGCGTCGTCGACGAGCAGCCCCAGCGAGAGCACCAGCGCGCCCAGCGATATCTTGTGCAGGCCGATGTCGAACAGCCCCATGAACAGGAACGTCGTCGCCAGCACCAGCGGGATCGATACGGCGACGACCAGACCCGTGCGCAGGCCGAGGCTCACCAGCGACACGACCAGCACGATCGCCACCGCCTCGCCCAGCGAGCGGACGAACTCGCGGACCGAGCGCGCGACCGAGCGCGGCATGCTCGCGACGTGGCCGATCTCGACGCCCGCCGGCAGCTCGGCCTCGATCGCCTCCAGCCGAATGTCGAGCGCGCGCCCCAGTTCGATCACGTCGCCGCCCTTCACCATCGTGACGCCGATCCCCAGCGCCTCGCGCCCCCGCCAGCGCATCTTCTGCTGCGGCGGATCGACGTAGCCGCGCGAGACGTCGGCGATGTCGCCCAGCCGGAACACGCGGTTGTTGGCGCGGATCGCGATGTCGCGCACCGCGTCGAGCGAGTCGAAGGCGCCGGTCGGCCGCAGGTAGATGCGGTCGGTCGCGGTCTCGAACACGCCGGCGGCGGCGACGGCGTTCTGCGCGGCGAGCGTCTGCACGATCTGCGCGGGCTCGACGCCGAGCAGCGCGAGCCGGGCGTTGGACACTTCGACGAAGATCTTCTCGTCCTGCTCGCCGATGAAGTCGACCTTGGCGACGCCGGGCACGCGCAGCAGCTCGGCGCGGACGCGGTCGCCGAACTCCTTCAGGTCGCGGTAGCCGTAGCCGTCGCCGCTGATCGCGTAGAGGTTGGTGTAGGTGTCGCCGAACTCGTCGTTGAAGAACGGCCCCTGGATGCCGGCGGGCAGCGTGTTGCGGATGTCGCCGATCTTCTTCCTGACCTGGTACTGGAGCTCGGGCACCGCGGCGGACGGCAGCGCGTCCCTGAACGACACGAACACCAGCGATTCGCCCGGCTTGGAGTAGCTCTTCACCCACTCCAGCGGCAGCTCCTGCAGCTTCTTCTCGATGCGGTCGGTCACCTGCTGCTCGACGTCGCGCGCCGACGCGCCGGGCCAGTTGGTGCGCACCACGACGACCTTGAACGTGAACGGCGGATCCTCGGACTGCCCCAGGCGCCCGTAGGCGAGCGCGCCGGTCAGCGCGCAGACCAGGATCAGGAACAGGACCAGCGGGCGGTGGTCGAGCGCCCACTCGGACAGGTTGAAGCGCACGCGCGGCACGCCGCCGGAGGGCTCGGGCGGTTTCATCGCGACGGTCCCGTTCAGCTCTTGGCGCGCGGCGCGGCGGCGGGCGTCGTCCGGCCGGCGGCCTCGTAGGGGCGCACCGCCTGACCTTCGTGCAGCTTGTTGGCGCCGGAGGCGACCACCCATTCGCCGGCGGCGACACCCGAGGCGACGACGACGCCGTCCTCGCGGTACTGCGCGATCACCACCGGGCGCAGCGCGACCTTGCCCGTCGCGGGATCGTAGATCCAGACCGCGGGCCGCCCGTCGGCCGCCTGGTAGAGCGACGTCGCCGGCAGCCGCAGCGACCCGGGCGCGGCGTCGCCCATGAGCGCGACGTTGGCGGTCATCCCCCACTGCAGCGCCGGCGCCGGGTCGACGACCGCCACGCGCACCGAGAAAGTGCGCGTCACGGGATCCACCGCCGCCGACACCTCGCGCACCCGCGCCCGGTACGCCTTGCCCGGCTCGGCGACCAGCACGACCAGCATCTGCCTCGCCTTCGCCAGCTCGCCGATGCGGGCTTCGGGGACGGCGATGGCGACCTCGCGCTCGGTCTCGCGCGCGTGCCGCATCACCGGCTGCCCGGGGGCGACGACCTGACCCGCTTCGGCGTTGACGGCGGTGATCACGCCGTCCTCGGGCGCGACCAGCGTCGCGTACGCGGCCTGGTTCCGGGCCACCGCCAGGTTCGCCTTCGCCTGCTCGTATTTGGCGAGATTGGCGGTCATCGTGTTGCGCCTGGCGTCGAGTGCCGACGCGCTGACGAACTTCTGCTCGAGCAGGTTCTGGTAGCGCTGGAACTCGGCCTGCGCGAATTCGTACTCGGTCTTCGCGGCGGCGACCTGCGCCGTCGCGGCGTCCGCCTGCAGGCTCACGTCCGCCGGGTCGAGGCGCGCGAGCACCTGGCCCTTCTTCACCCGCGTGCCGGAATCGACGTCGCGCGCGACCAGCTTGCCGCCGATCCGGAAGGCGAGGTCCGACTCGTAGCGCGGCCTCACTTCGCCGGCGAACACGGCCGTCTCGGCGCCGCCGGCGACGACCTGCGCCAGAGCCACCGGGCGCACCGCGGCCGGAGCGGCCTCGTGCTTCGCGCAGGCGGCGACGGCGAGCGCGATGGACGCGATGGCCAGCACGCGCAGCAGCTTCACCGCTGCCCCCCCGGCGCGCCGGGGCGCGGCGGCACGCCGACCATTCCCTGCCACAGCGCGCGCAGCGCCGCCTCGACCTCGACGGGATAGCTCCAGGCAAACACCGGCGACACATCCGGCCCGGCCATCGCGCAGTTCACCGCGCCGCCGGCACCGGCCGACATCTGCCAGAGACCGACGATCAGCGCGTAGCTGCGACGCAGCAGCGCGACGCCGCCGCCCGGCGCCAACGTCGGGAAGTGGCGCTCCAGGCCCGCTCCCGCGCGCTCCAGCCGCGCGGCCATCCGCAGCTTGAAGGCGAGCGCGTTCCCGGGAGAGATGCTGTGCGCCATCGAGCCGAAACAGCGCGCGGCCAGAGGCAGGAACAGCGGCGGCTCGACCAGGTGGCGGCGCGTCAAATCGATCATCGCGTCGAGCTCGACGCGCGGCTGCCGCTCGCACAGCGAGATCACCTCGCGGAAGAAACCGTCGGTGCTGCGCTCGTGCACGGCGAGCAGCAGTTCTTCCTTGCTCGGGAAATAGAGGTAGACGGTGCCCTTGGCGAGCCCGGCTTCGTCGGCGACCTCCGCCACGTTCGCGACGCGGTCGGGCGAGCGCAGCAGCAGGCGCTCGGCGGCGTCGAGGATCGCGTCGTGGCGCTCCTGCTTGTCGCTGGCCTGCATTGCGCGCTGCCTGATCACCATGGTCGCCCGGAACGGTTAACTGACTATCGGTCAATTGGATCGGAGATTAAGTGACCCTCGGTCAGTTGTCAACCATCCCCCCGCCATCCTGTCCCTCGCCATCCCCTCGCCGTAGCCCGGGCTTCGCCGCCAGGAAATCCGACTGGTCCGCCGCCGCCCGCCGGCAAAGCCCGGGGCCGCCGCGCGCGTGGGCGAGGATCAGAACAGCGCCAGCGTCCGGCGCAGGAGCTCGCTGTCGGGGTCCGCGTAGTCCGCGACGACGCTGAAGTGATTGCGGGCCGGAATGACGACCGGCGCGACGTCGCCCGGCGGCCGGTTGGCGGGCCAAGCGTCCCACAGCAGGTCGGCCTGCCGGAGGAACTCCGACGTCTCGTCGGCGCCGACACCGATGACCAGCGGCGCCGACGAGCGCGCTTCGAGGCGCACCGGCGACAGCCGCGCCGCCTCGGCGGCATCGAGCTTCAGGTCGACGTTGTACGAAAACTGCAGCATCGGCGCGAGGTCGTGGACGCCCGACAGCGAGACGCCGCCCGCGATCGGATCGCGCGCGAGGCCCAGCGACGCCCAGTCGGTCGCGTACAGCATCGCGACCAGATGCCCGCCCGCCGAGTGCCCGCCGACGACGATCGGCGACGGCTGCGCGCCCTGCGCCGCGGCCTCGCGCACGATCCACGCCACCGCGCGCCGGCACTGGTCGACGATGGCGGCAATGGACACCGCGGGGCAGAGGTCGTAGTTGATCACCGCGGTCGCGATGCCCTGCGCGGCGAACGGCGCCGCGACGAACGAAAAGTCGCGCTTGTCCAGCGCGCGCCAGTAGCCGCCATGGATGAAAACGAACGTCCCCCGCGCCGGCCCGGACGGGAGGAAGAGGTCCAGCGTCTCGTTCGGCCCGGGACCGTAGCGCAGGTCGCGCTTCGGGCAAAGGTCGCGCACCGCCGCCGCCGACAGCTCGGCGTAGCGCGCGATCCAGGCCGGGTGGTCGGGGACCGCGGCGCGATTGTTGTACCCGCGCTCGACCTCCTCCGGCGTCATCAACGTCAAGACCGCGGCGGCGCGATGACGATCGACAGCGTGCCCAGCCGGTCGATGCCGCCCTCGAGGCGGTCGCCCGCGGCCACGGCGCCGACGCCCGACGGCGTTCCGCTGTAGACGAGGTCGCCCGGGAGCAGCTCGTAGTACTGCGACAGGAAGTGCAGCGTGTGCGCGACGTCCCAGATCATGTCGGCGAGATCGCCCTGCTGCCGCCGGGCGCCGTTGACGTCGAGCCAGATCAGGCCTGTCGCGGGATGCCCGACCGCGGCGACCGGATGGATGCGTCCGATCGGCGCGGCCTCGGCGAACGACTTGCCGATGTCCCAGGGCCGCTTTTTCTCGCGCATGTCGTTCTGCAGGTCGCGCCGCGTCATGTCGAGGCCGACGGCGTAGCCGAACACGATCTCCAGCGCCCGCTCGGGCGGGAGGTTCACGCCGCGCCCGCCGATGGCGACGACGAGCTCGATCTCGTGGTGCAGGTTCTTCGTCGCGAGCGGGTACGCCATGCTGCCCACCTCCGGCGCCACCACCGGCAGCACCGCGTCGGCCGGCTTGGTGAAGAAGAACGGCGGCTCCCTGGCGGCGTCGCCGCCCATCTCCTTCGCGTGCTCGGCGTAGTTGCGGCCGACGCAGTAGACGTGGCGCACCGGAAAGCGGGCGCCGGTGCCGGCGACGGGAACGCTGGGGAGATCCCAGGCGGGGAAGACGGTGGTCATCGTGATCCTCTCTTCGGGGCGGTTCAGACTCGGTCGCGCGCCGGCGCATCCGGCTGCCGCGCCGGCGCCGCGTCGGCGAACGCCGGCAGCGCGAGGCAGGCCGCCTCGATCGCCAGCAGCGTCGGGTACTGCGCGAGGTCGAGCGTCACCCGCCGCGCGTTGGCGAGCTGCGGGATCAGGCAGACGTCGGCGAGCGTCGGCGCGTCGCCGTGGCAAAAGCTTCCCGTCGCCGGGTCGCGCGCCAGCCTCGTCTCCAGCGCCCGCAGCCCGACGTCGCACCAGTGCGCGTACCAGGCGTCGCGCGCCGCGTCGTCCGCCCGAAGCGTTCCGGTCAGGTAGTTCAGCACGCGCAGGTTGTTGAGCGGATGGATGTCGCAGGCGATCGACAGCGCCAGCGAGCGCACGCGCGCGCGCTCGGCGGCGCTGCCCGGAAGCAGCGGGGGCAAGGGATGCGTCTCGTCGAGCCACTCGATGATCGCCAGCGACTGCGTCAGCACCGCGCCGTCGTCGGTCGCGAGCGCCGGGACGAGTCCCTGCGGATTGACCGCGAGGTACCCGGCCGCGCGCTGCGCGCCGTCGCGCAGATGGACGAACTCGCGCTCTGCCGCGACGCCCTTGAGGTTGAGCGCGATCCGGACGCGATACGCCGCCGACGAGCGGAAGTAGTCGTAGAGCTTCACCGGATCGCTCAGCAGAACGCCTGGATCCCGGTCTGCGCGCGGCCGAGGATCAGCGCGTGGATATCGTGTGTGCCTTCGTAGGTGTTCACCGTCTCCAGGTTCACCAGGTGGCGGATGACGTGGAACTCGTCGACGATGCCGTTGCCGCCGTGCATGTCGCGGGCCAGCCGCGCGATCTCCAGCGCCTTGCCGCAGGAATTGCGCTTCATGATCGACGTGATCTCGGGCGCCGCCTTGCCCTCGTCCTTCAGGCGGCCCAGCCGCAGGCAGCCCTGCAGCCCCAGCGCGATCTCGGTCTGCATGTCGGCCAGCTTTTTCTGGATCAGCTGGTTGGCGGCGAGCGGGCGGCCGAACTGCAGGCGATCCATCGTGTACTGCCGCGCCGCGTGCCAGCAGGCCTCCGCCGCGCCCATCACGCCCCAGGCGATGCCGTAGCGCGCCGAGTTGAGGCAGCCGAACGGGCCCTTCAACCCCTCGACGTTGGGCAGACGCTGCTCCTCGGACACGAACACCTCGTCCATCACGATCTCGCCGGTGATCGACGTGCGCAGGCTGAACTTGCCTTCGATCTTGGGTGCCGACAGCCCTTTCATGCCCTTTTCCAGGACGAAGCCGCGGATCACGCCGTCGTCGGTCTTGGCCCAGACGACGAACACGTCGGCGATCGGCGAGTTCGAAATCCACATCTTGCTGCCGGACAGCAGGTAGCCGCCGGGGGCGGCTTTCGCGCGCGTGATCATGCTGCCGGGATCCGAGCCGTGGTCGGGCTCGGTGAGGCCGAAGCAGCCGATCCATTCTCCGGTCGCGAGCTTCGGCAGGTATTTCCGCCGCTGCGCCTCGGAGCCGTAACTGAGGATCGGGAACATCACCAGCGAACTCTGCACGCTCATCATCGAGCGATAGCCCGAATCGACGCGCTCGATCTCGCGCGCGATCAGGCCGTAGCAGACGTAGTTGAGCCCGGCGCCGCCGTATTCGGGCGGAACCGTCGCGCCGAGCAGCCCCAGTTCGCCCATCTCCCGGAAGATGCCCGGGTCCGGCGTCTCGTGACGGAACGCCTCGGTCACGCGCGGCAGCAGCTTTTCCTGCGCGAACGCGTGCGCCGTGTCGCGGACCATCCGCTCCTCCTCGGTGAGCTGTTCGTCGAGCAGCAGCGGATCTTCCCAGACGAACTTCGGCTTGGGGGTGCGGGCGGGTGCGGGGGCGTTCATCATGCGGCTCCGGGTCGATGCCCTCGTCCCGGCGGGGGTGGGAGGGATGATGCCGTCGGGGAAGTTGCAGCGGGCAAGGCGGCAATTATCGCGCGCCGCCGACCCCGGCGCCAGTCGCAGCGCGGATCGCAGACGCCCGCGCCGGCCGCGGCTGCGCTACGCCGCGTCGCCGCCGCGGAAACGCTCGATCCGTTCCCGCAGGTCGGCGCCGATCGGCAGCGGCTTGCCCGTGGCCAGATCGACGTGCACGACGACCGTGCGCGCGTCGAGCCGCGGCAGCCCGCCGCAGGTCACCGCGTAGTGCAGGTGCATCGACGCGCTGCCGAGCCGCGGCACCGACAGCGCGATATCGAGCTCGTCGCCCATCCGCGACGGGCCGCGAAAATCGGCCTCCAGCCGCACGATGGGAAACCCCCTGCGCAGCGTTCCCAGCATGTGCGCGAACGGCCAGCCGAGAGCGTCCTTGAACCAGTCCTCCTTGGCCTCGTGGATCAGGTCGAAGTACCGCGGATAGTAGACGATGCCCGCCGGGTCGCAGTGCGAGAAGCGGACGGTGC
>CAIWHR010000300.1 GCA_903912485.1 uncultured beta proteobacterium
CGCGCTGGCCGCCTGCCGCCGCTACGAGCCTTTCGTCCCGCCCGGCGCCAGGCTGTGGGGGCGCACGTCGCTGGGCGTGCGCTGCGTCGACGGCGCGACGTGGACCGTCTACCTGCCCATCCAGATCAAGGTGTTCGCCGAAGCCCCGGTCGCCGCCCGGCCGATTCCGCGCGGCCAGGTGCTCGCCGCCGCCGACCTGCGCTACGATCGGGTCGAACTGACGCTGTACCCCGCCGGCGCGCTGTCCGGCGGTGAAGTCCTCGAAGGACGGATCGCCACCCGGACCATCGCCGCCGGCGAACCGCTGCGGCGCGACCTCCTGCGCGCGCCGACCGTGGTCCGCCCCGGCGACGCGGTTCGCGTCGTCGCCGACGGCAGCGGCTTTGCCGTCGCCACCGACGGCAAGGCGCTGACCACCGGGACGGACGGGCAGGCGGTCCAGGTGGTGGTGGCCGGCGGGCGGGTCGTCACCGGCATCGCCCGCCCGGGATCGCTGGTCGAAATCCGGTAGCGAGGAATCCGCGCCGGGACACTTCAGTTTCCGCAAAACCGGACGATAATAACGTCAACGACGGGATGCACCCGGCGTTGGCGGTGCCGACCGCCTGGTTTCGGAGCATGCGGAGAACACTATGAAAATCACCTCATCCGTCGATCTGGCCAAGGGCCGGCTGACGGAAGCGCCCACCCCGGCCGCGTCGCAGCCGAGCGCTGCGGGCGCGAAACCTTCGGCCCCGGCTGCCGAGGGTACGACGATCCACCTCAGCGGCATGTCCGGCCAGCTGCAGTCGATGGCCTCGACGCTGGCCGCCTCGGGCGAATTCGACGCCACCAAGGTCGACGCGATCAAGCAGGCGATCCGCGACGGCCAGCTGCGCGTCAATCCCGAGGTGATCGCCGACAAGATGCTGTCCGATCTGCGCGACTCGATGGCGGGCCAGGCCCGGGCGTGAACGGTTTGCCGAATTTCGCGGCCGCCCCGGTGGCCGCGCTGGAAGCCGAAGCGGCCGCCTACGGTGCGCTGCTCGGTTTGCTGCGCGTCGAGCAGCAGGCGCTGGTCGCCGCCGACGCCGCTGCGGTCCAGGCGGCGCTCGTCGACAAGTCGCGCCAGGTCGACCTCCTGATGCAGGCGGGACACCGGCGCGTCGACGCGCTGCGCCGGTCCGGCTTTGCGCCCGACGCCTCCGGCATGGCGGCGTGGCTCGCCGATCCCGCGCGCGAGCCGCAGCTGCGCCCGCTGTGGGCCGAGATCACGCGACTGGCCGAAGAGGCGCGCGCGCAGAACGCGATCAACGGCCGCCTGATCGCCACGCAACAGCGGCACTGGGATCGGGCGTTGGCCTCGCTGTGGCAGGCCGCCGGCATGACCACCACCTACGGCGCCGACGGGCGCACGCAGACGCGCCCTCCGCCGCGCAGCTACGCCGCGACCTGATCCTCCCCGCCGCGGCGGCGCTTCAGTCCGGGGCTTCCGGCGTCGCGTTGAGCTGCAGCCAGTAGCGCACCACGTCCCCCAGCAGCGTCACCAGCGTCGGATAGTCGTCCGGCTTCACGATGTAGCTGTTTGCGCCGGCGACGTACGCACCGCGCAGGTCCGCCTGCGAGCGCGACGACGAGAACACCACCGCCGGCAGGATCCGCGTCCGCGGGTCCGAGCGCATCCGCCGCAGCACCTCGATGCCGCCGATCTTGGGCAGGTTGAGGTCGAGCAGCACCAGCCGCGGCAGCGGTGCGCCCGCGCGCGCCGCCCAGGCGCCGGTGCCGCGCAGGAACTCCAGCGCCTTGACGCCGTCCTCCGCCAGCGCGATGGCCAGCGCGACGTTGGCCTTGCGCAGCGCGCGCAGCGTGAATTCGGCGTCGTCGGGGTTGTCCTCGACCAGCAGGACGTCGATGAGGTCGGGCTTGGCCATGATGTGGTCGGTTTCCTTCGCCCGGGCGTCAGGGCCGCGCGTTGACGATCGCCGCGGCGGCGGCGGCACTGGGGGCGACGGCGATGGTGGTGTCGACGGCGGGACCCGTGCTGTCGGGAGCGTCGGCCTTGTCGGAGAGGATCAGCAGCGTGACCCGCCGGTTGCGCGCGCGGCCCTCGGCCGTGTCGTTGGGCGCCACCGGCCGGTTGTCGGCGTAACCGATCGCCATCAGCCGGGACGGTTCGACGCCGCCGACGACGAACAGCCGCACCACCGAGCTCGCCCGCGCCGACGCGAGCTCCCAGTTCGACGGGTACTGCCCGCCGGAGATGGGGATGTTGTCGGTGTGGCCCTCGACGTGGACGACGTTGTCGACGTTCGACAGCACCAGCGCAACCGCGGCCAGCGCGGCGATCGAGTCCGGCTGCAGCGCCGCCTGCCCCGGCGCGAACAGCACCGAAGCGCTGATCTCGACCGCCAGCCCGCTGGCGGTCTGCGTGAGCCGCACCTGGCCGCTCTGCACCAACGGCCGCAGCGCGGTGCTGATGTCGCCGGCGAGCCCCATCAGCCGCTGCTCGCGCTGGCGCCGGACCGGGTCGGACTTGACCGCCGGGCGCGGCGTCGGCGTCATCACCCGCGCCGCCGTCTGCGCGCTGTCGCGGGCCACGACGATGCGGTCGTGACGGAAAGCCGCCGTCATGGAATCGGACACCACGCGATATTTGCCCTCGTTGACCGTCGAGATAGCGTACATGACGACGAAGAACGCGAACAGCAGCGTGATGAAGTCGGCGTACGAGACCAGCCAGCGGTCGTGGCTCGGATTCTCTTCGACGTGCTTTCTGCGCGCCATGGTCACGCCAGGTAGCCCAGGAGCCGGAGCTGGATCAGCTTGGGGTTTTCGCCGTTGGCGATGCCGAGCAGGCCATCGAGAATCATCTCGCGATGGTGGACCTCGGCGCCGATCAGCGCCTTCAGCTTGGCGGCGATCGGCAGGAACAGGAGGTTGGCCGAACCGACGCCGTAGATGGTCGCCACGAACGCCACCGCGATGCCGCCTCCGAGCTTGGTCGGGTCCGACAGGTTTTCCATCACGTGGATCAGCCCGAGCACCGCGCCCAGGATGCCGATCGTCGGCGCGTAGCCGCCGGCCGCCTCCCACACCCGCGCCGCGGCGCGGTGCCGCTCCGCCCAGGCGTCGATCTCGACCTCCAGCGCGTTGCGGATGCCGTCCGGCTCGAAACCGTCGACGAGGAGCTGCAGGCCGTTGCGGACGAACGAATCGGACACCGTCGCGAGGCTGCCTTCCAGCGCCAGGATGCCGTCCTTGCGCGCGACCCGCGCCCAGTCGACGATCTGCGCGATCGCCGCCTGCGCGTCGTGCGTCGGCGCCCGCGCGATCCAGCGCAGGAGCCGCATCCCGTGCACGAACGTCGCGCGCGGGCTTTGCAGCAGCACCGCGCCGACGGTGCCGGCGCCCACGATCATGAACGCCGCCAGCTGCAGCAGCGAGCTGATCGAGCCACCCTCGATCGCCTGCCCGCCGAAGATCGCGATCAGCGCAAGTGCAATACCGATGAGGCTGAGCGTGTCCATGGCGGAGTCGTAGTCACCCAGCTATCTATCGGCATCTGCGCCGCCCGGCGCACCCCGGGGCAGGCGCGGACTCGGCGATGATCACGCCTTCACCGTAGCCCGGGGTGCGCCGCCGCCGTCGTCGATCGCCAGCCACGGGCCACGCCCGGCGCACCCCGGGGCAACCGCGGCAACGGCCACGGTGGCGCGGCCGACCGATCGCGGCGGATGAATGTCCTCAGATCCGACGGTCTGCCAGAGCGCAAACGAACTCCTGCACCGCAGCGCCGACGCCCGCCGCGTTGTCCTTGATCAAATCGTGCCCCCCCTGGATTCGAACAACGCGCACGTTCTTGCGGCGATTGAGAGCAGCTATGTTGTCCCTCTCACCTCGTTGAGCAGGTCGGGGTGGCGATCCAGCACCTTGAGCAGTTTAACCAGAGCCAAGGGCGGCTTGGTCTTTCCGTTCTCGTAACGAGAAAAGGCGTTGACGCCGCCACCGAATATTTCGGCGGCCTGCCGCTGATCCAGATCCAACTTCTTGCGCACCTTGGCGATGTAGTCAGGGTCGACATAGGCTGCGTTCACCTGCCGCTGGAATTGCCCATGCAACTCACTGTAGCGGTCGCCGTGTTCGCGGTTCAGAATGACCTCACCGCATACCGAGCAAAAGTCTCCCGTCACGTCGGGAACGGTGGTGGTTTCGCCCTTGTAGGTATAGGGTAGGTCGCGGGTGTCGTGGATGAGTTCAGCCGCGCCGCAAACAGGGCATTTCATATTCATAGCTCCTTGAAGGACACGATCAGCACGTCCTCAATGACAGTCAGCTTCACGTAGGCTTCGGCGCAATCGGCTGTCTTGGTGTGGTACACGTCCTGCCATATGCCCACATTAACCTATTCGGTTGATTTAGCAAGTAGGTTACCGGTGTTGCCGGTTGCTTCCAACCCAACTTTGCGCAAGACAAGCGCATCGCAGACAAGACGGGAGGCCCTGATTCCAACCCCAGAGTGCAGCCGTAGCCCGGGGTGCGCCGCCGCTGTCGTCGATCGCCAGCCACGCGCCACGCCCGGCGCACCCCGGGGCAGTCGCCGCAACGGCCACCGTCGTGCGCCCGATCCGTGGAATCAGGCCGGATTTTCGCTCCGCGGGTGGCAGCCCGACCCCACCTGGGGCAAGCACGTTGGCTTCAGCCGGCAACTTCCCCGCGGCATCCCGCGACACAGTGTTCTGATTCCGCCCACTTGACCCGGTCAAGCGGCGGCGTTCTTCGCAGCGTCCGCTCCGCTGCCGCCGAAACTCGCCTCGAAATCCGCGTAGCCCTTCTGCACCAGTTCGTAGGTCTTGCCGATGCCGCTGGCAACGTCGCCGTTCAGGACGTTCATGCCGCTCAGGATGTCGCTGGCTTCCTTGAAGCCCTGCTCGAAGCCGCTGCGGATGGTGGTCATGAAGTTCTTCAGCACGGCCGACGCGTCTTCGCCCGGATGCTGCTGCTTGAACAGCTCGAACATGCCGGTGGAGAGCGAAACGATGCGCCCTGCCGTGCCTTCCGGCGTGTTGTCCTGGCCCATCGCATTCTGGATGGCGTTCTTGCCCAGCTCGGGCTCCAGAAGGTCGTTGATGCCGGCAATCGCCGATTTCAGCAGCAGCGCCAGAGGCTCGTTCTGCGAACTGATCGAGACTTCGATCGAAGCCTGAACGATCGAGGCGTTCAGCTGGGCTTTCGCCTGCGCGCTCTTCGAAACGGTCCCACCCGCTTTCTCGGACGGCTTCGAGGCTTCCGCGTTCGGCAGATCCGACAGTTGGGCAGGACTGGCGGTATTGATCGGCATGGACATGACGCTCTCCTCGGATGCTGCAACCTGGCCTGCGAACACAAGCCCGTATCCTGTTAACGGCAGGCAGCCGGGAGACTGAATGCCTTTCGGTGGACAGGGTCAAGCGAAATGGCAGCGGTGATCGCCTGCGGTTCGCAGCAGGCGCCGGGTTGTGCCGCCTGGCGCACCGCGACACGGGCACGCGCACTGAACTCTGTTCCTCTGGTCGATATGTAATTATAGATAATGACAATATGTGCTGTTTTGCGATATTCTATGTGTATGCCAAGGACCCCCCGTGCCCTCCTGCAGCTTCCGCCGGCCACTGCAGGTGCCATTGAAAAGCTTGGTGCCGACCTGGCCGTGGCCCGCTTGCGCCGCAAGGAGTCGTTGCGGTCCTGGGCCAGGCGCTTGGGCGTCGCTGTGCCCACACTCCAGCGGCTCGAAGCCGGCGACCCGTCGGTTGGCGTCGGTATCGTTGCGACTGCGCTCTGGCTCATCAATCGCGACGGCGAACTGAGAACTCTCGCGGCGCCCGAGCACGACCGGGGCGCCATCGAAATGGATGTCCGAGAGGCCGTTGCGCTGGGTCGTGCCCGCGCCCGGTCTTCCGCCGAGGCGCGCCGGCGCGACGCGGGCACTGCCGGCAAGACGAAGGGCTGAGATGCGGCTGGACGACCTGTACCTCTGGTGTCTGGCTGACCCTGCCACGCCGCGCTACGTCGGCGCACTGAAGCTGGCCTCCGCCGGCAAGGGCGTTTCGTTGCACTACGGCAAGGAGTGGCTGGCCCACGGGTTCGCACTGAGCGAAGACCTCCCGCTCGTCGACAACGAGTTCCTGCCGCCAGGCCGCCTGGCGACCGATGCAGCGCGCGCGGTCGGCGCGGTCGACGACGCTCGGCCGGACCGCTGGGGCGAAAAGGTCATTCGCTTCGTGGAAAAGCCCCAGCGCCTTTCCCTGATGGAGTATCTGTACTACGCCGGCGACGACCGCTTCGGCGCGCTCGGCGTTTCCACGTCGTCCGGCACCTACAGTCCGCGAGCCGCAAGCCCGCTCCCCCGGCTTGACGACGCGCAACAGCTCAGCGAGGTGGCGGCCAAGATTGAAGCCTCGGAACCCATCACCACCATCGAAGCCCGGCTTATCGCCGGCGGTGGCAGTCCGCTCGGCGGCGCGAAGCCCAAGGCGCTCATCGACATCGACGGCGTGCAATGGGTCATCAAGTTCTTCAACAACGAGCCCGTCGACACGCCGCTCGTCGAGCACGCGACGATGACGCTTGCCCGGCGCGCAGGCATCACGGTGGCCGAGACGCACGTCATTCGTCTCGTCGGAGCGAACGCTGTTGCCGTTCGTCGCTTCGACCGCGAACCGGGCCGGCGGATTCACAGCATTTCAGCGGGTACCGCCATCCGCGCGGCCACGGCATCCGGCGCCGAACCCGAGATGGGGTACCCCGAACTGGCGCGAATTCTCCGCCGGGTCGGCATCACCCGGGACGACGTTAACCGACGGGACGCATGCGAGCTCTTCCGGCGCATGGTTTTCAACATCCTGGTCGACAACACCGATGACCACGAGAAGAACCACTCCCTGCTGGTCGTGAACCCGTCCGCCAATGGCCGCTTGCAACTGGCGCCGGCGTATGACGTCCTGCCGACGAACTCGGGGCAGGGCTGCCAGGAGTTCATCTGCGGCGCTCATGGCCGGGACTCGACGCTCGAGAATGCGATGTCGCAGTGCGATGCATTCGGGCTGCTGCCCGCGGAGGCCGCGGGCGAAGTTGCCGTCGTCATCGAAGTCGTGAACACCTGGCAGAAGCACTTCGCGCAGGCCGGGGTGACGACGCGCGATATCGATAGCCTGGCCGAGCGCATCGACGGCGAAGCACTTCTGAGCCAGCGCATCGGCTTCGACCCGGCCCGGTTCCCGTCGTCGCCGGCCAGGCGAAAGAGATCGAGCCCATTCCGGCGCCCATGATCTTGCCCCGGGTTGCGCGTGGGATGCACCGGCGGCTCGCAGCGATCGTTCCGGGGCGCGCAACCCGGGCTACGGGCGCGACACGCGCCCACCCGTTCGTAGCCCGGGGCAACGCGCCCGACGCGCGCCCACCCAATTCGTGGCCCGGGGCAACGTGGCCAACGCGCACCCACCCGTTCGTAGCCCGGGCTTCGCCGCCACCCACATCGATCGCGAGCCCCCGCCGCCGACCGGCAAA
>CAIWHR010000301.1 GCA_903912485.1 uncultured beta proteobacterium
CGTGCTGCTGATCGCGGGCAAGGCCGTTCCGTTCGCGCTCGCGCGCATACCCAAGGCGGGCGAGACCCGCGGCAACCTCGCCGCCGGCGGCCGCGGCGAGGCGCGGGAGCTCTCCGCGCGCGAGCGCGAGATCGCCGACGCGCTGGGGCCGGGCCTGTGGGCCGAGGGGCTGCTCGTCGTCGGCCTCGACGTGATCGGCAACTGCCTGACCGAGGTCAACGTGACCAGCCCCACCTGCTTCGTCGAGATCGCCGAACAGACCGGCTTCGACGTCGCCGCGATGTTCGCCGACGCGCTCGAGCGCGCCTGCGCAGCGTGACCCGGGTTCGGGCGCGCGCGCGGCCCGTCGGGGTGCGTGCTAACATCGCAATCCACCACCCGCCGCGGCGCGGCGCATCGACCATTCCGGGAAACCCTTGATCGGCGTCCTGATCATTGCCCACGACACCTTGGGTGAAAGCCTCGTGCGGGCGGTCACCCACGTGCTCGGCTCGCGGCCGCCGCAGTTCGAGGCGTTCGGCGTCGCCGTCGGCGACGATCCGCTCGTCCTGCTGCAGAGCGCGCGCGAGGTCGTCGCGCGCCTAGACGACGGCGACGGCGTGCTGATCGTCTCCGACATTTTCGGCGCGACCCCCTGCAACCTGGCGTGCAAGCTGCTCGTGCCCGGGCGCATCGAGGGGCTCGCCGGCGTCAACCTGCCGATGCTGGTGCGCGCGTTCACCTATCGCACGCGCGGGATGGAGACGCTGCTCAAGAAGGCGGTATCGGGCGGCTGCGACGGCGTCCTGCACATCGACCGGGATCCGGTGTATGCAGCAGCGCGAAGTTGAGATCGTCAACAACCTCGGGCTGCACGCGCGCGCGTCGGCCAAGCTCACGCAGCTCGCGGCCAAGTACCAGTGCGAGGTCGCGATGCTGCGCAACGGCCGCCGCGTCAACGCCAAGAGCATCATGGGCGTGATGATGCTCGCCGCCGGCAAGGGCGCGAAGGTGACGATCGAGACCGACGGGCCCGACGAGGGCGAAGCGCTCGCCGCGCTGGCGGCGCTGGTCGCCGACTGCTTCGGCGAAGGGCAGTGACCGCCGTGCCGCACGCCATGTCGAGTTTCGCGCTGCACGGCATCGGCGTGTCGCGCGGCATCGCGATCGGCCGCGCGCAGCTGGTGTCGCACGCGACGCTCGAGGTCGCGCACTACACGATCCCGCCGTCCGGCGTCGAGGCCGAGATCGCCCGCTTCGACACCGCGGTGCGCGAGACGCAGCAGGAGCTGGCCAGCCTCCACGCGTCGATGAAGGCCGGCGACGCCCCGGCGGAATTCGGCGCGTTTCTCGACGTGCACTGGATGATCCTGTCCGACCCGACGCTGGCGGAAGTGCCGCGCAGGATCGTCGCCGAGCAGCGGTGCAACGCTGAGTGGGCGCTCACACAGCAGATGGGCGTGCTGGTCGAGCAGTTCGACCAGATCGAGGATCCCTACCTGCGCGAGCGCAAGGCGGACGTGGTGCAGGTGGTCGAGCGCGTGCTGAAACGCCTGCTCGGCAAACCGGGGCCGGTCGGCATCCCGGGGGCGGAAGCGCAGACGATCCTGGTCGCGCACGACCTGTCTCCGGCCGACGTCATCCAGTTCAAGCAGCACCGCTTCGCCGCGTTCATCACCGATCTCGGCGGCGTGACGTCGCACACGGCGATCGTCGCCCGCAGCCTCAACGTGCCGGCGGTCGTCGCCACGCACAACGGCCGCCAGCTGATCCGCGAGAACGAGCTGCTGATCGTCGACGGCAGCAACAACGTCGTCATCGTCAACCCGGACCGGTCGGTGCTCGCCGAATACCGGCTGAAGCAGGGCGAGCTCGGGCTCGAGCGCGCCAAGCTGAAGCGGCTGAAGACCAAGCCGGCGATGACCATCGACGGCGACGAGGTCGAGCTCTCCGCCAACATCGAGCTGCCCGACGACGTCCCGCAGACGCTCGAGAGCGGCGCCAACGGCATCGGCCTCTTCCGCTCGGAGTTCCTGTTCCTCAACCGCGAAGGGCTGCCGACCGAGGACGAGCAGTTCGAGGCGTATCGCGACGTCGTGCAGGGCATGGGCGGCAGGCCGGTGACGATCCGCACCTTCGACCTCGGCGCCGACAAGCAGAAGGCCGGGCTCGACGGCCTGTCGCGCGTGGCGCCGAACCCCGCACTCGGCCTGCGCGCCGTGCGCTTCTGCCTCGCCGAGCCGCGGCTGTTCCTCACCCAGCTGCGCGCGATTCTCCGCGCGTCGCAGTACGGCAACGTGCGGATCCTGATCCCGATGCTGGCGACGGTGGCCGAGATCGACCAGACGCTGGTGATGATCGAGCAGGCCAAGGACTCGCTGCGCGACCGGGGCGTGGCGTTCAACGCGCGGGTGCCCGTCGGCGGCATGATCGAGGTCCCGGCGGCGGTGCTCGCGATCACCGCGTTCCTCGCCAAGCTCGACTTCCTGTCCATCGGCACCAACGACCTGATCCAGTACACGCTGGCGATCGACCGCTCCGACGACGCGGTGTCGCACCTGTACGACCCGCTGCACCCGGCGGTGCTGAAGCTGATCTCGATGGCGATCGTCGCCGCCAACCGGGCCAAGGTGCCGATCGCCGTCTGTGGCGAGATGGCGGGCGAGGTGCGCCTCACGCGGCTGCTGCTGGGCCTGGGCCTGCGCAGCTTCTCGATGCATCCGGCGCACATCCTCGCGGTCAAGCAGCGGGTGCTCACGACCGACGCCGGCGCCCTCAAGGCGATCGCGCTGCGGATGCGCCGCACCGACGATCCGGTCCGGCTGGCCGCGCTGCTCGACAAGCTCAACGCCTGAACCCGCGACCCGCACGCGAGCGCCCGCCATGACTTCGTTTGCCGCGACGACCGGCGGCGCCGACGCTGCGGCCGCCGCGGCGCACGCCCGCAGCGGCCGCTCGATCGGCGTCGTCGTTCCCCGCCTCGCCCGTTTCGCCGAGCCGCTGCCGCTGGCCTGCGGCCGGGTGCTGCCCGAGTTCGAGCTCGCCTACGAGACCTACGGCACGCTTGCCGCCGACGCGTCGAACGCGGTGCTGATCTGCCACGCGCTCAACGCGTCGCACCACGTCGCCGGGCATTACGCCGGCGAGCCCGACAACGTCGGCTGGTGGGACAACATGATCGGGCCGGGCAAGCCGCTCGACACCGACCGCTTCTTCGTCATCGGCGTCAACAATCTCGGCAGCTGCTTCGGCTCCAGCGGACCGTCGACCGTCAACCCCGCGACCGGCGCGCCCTGGGGCGCCGATTTTCCGCTGGTGACGGTCGAGGACTGGGTCGACGCGCAGGCGCGCCTCGCCGACCGCCTCGGCGTCCGGCAGTTCGCCGCGGTGATGGGCGGAAGTCTCGGCGGCATGCAGGCGCTGTCGTGGGCGGTGCGCTACCCCGACCGCATCCGGCACGCGCTGGTGATCGCCGCCGCGCCGAATCTCTCGGCGCAGAACATCGCCTTCAACGAGGTGGCGCGGCAGGCGATCCTCACCGACCCCGATTTCCACGACGGCCGCTTCGAAGCGCACGGGGTGAAGCCGCGGCGCGGGCTGCGCATCGCGCGGATGATCGGCCACATCACCTACCTGTCCGACGAGCAGATGGAGGACAAGTTCGGTCGCGAGTTGCGCGACGGGCTCAAGTTCTCGTTCGCGCCCGAGTTCCAGATCGAATCGTACCTGCGCCACCAGGGCGAGAAATTCGCCGAGTACTACGACGCCAACACCTACCTGCGGATCACCAAGGCGCTCGACTACTTCGATCCGGCCAGCACGGCCGGCGGCAGCCTCGCGCGCGCGCTGGCGCCTGCCGTCTGCCGCTTTCTCGTCGTCGCGTTCACCACCGACTGGCGCTTCGCTCCCGCCCGCTCGCGCGAGATCGTCAAGGCGCTGGTCGACAACCACCGCGACGTTTCGTACGCCGAGATCGCCGTCCCGCACGGCCACGACGGCTTCCTGCTCGACGATCCGCAGTATCTGGCGGTGGTCGGCGCGTATTGCGACCGCATCGCCGCCGAAGGCGCGGGCGCCGCGCACGCGGCACCCGGAGCCGGCGCACCCGGTCCGGGGTCCGGCTGACCATGGCGCCCTACCTTCCTTCAGCCGCTGCGGCGGCCGGCCGCGCCGACTTCGCGACCATCGGCGCGTGGATCGCGCCGGCGGCCCGCGTGCTCGACCTGGGCTGCGGCGACGGCAGCCTGCTCGCGTACCTGCAGCGCGAGCGCAAGGCGACCGGCTACGGCATCGAGATCGACGACGCCGGCGTGCTCGCCTGCATCGGCAACGCCGTCAACGTGCTGCAGAGCGACCTCGAGTCCGGGCTCGCCGGCTTCGACGACGCGTCGTTCGACTGCGTGATCCTGTCGCAGACGCTGCAGGCGATGCGGCACACCGAGGCGATCGTCAACGAGATGCTGCGCGTCGGGCGCGAGGCGATCGTCACCTTTCCGAATTTCGGCCACTGGACGCACCGGCTGCAGATCCTGCGCGGCCGGATGCCGGTGTCGTCGTCGCTGCCCTACCAGTGGTACGACACGCCCAACATCCACCTGTGCACCGTCGCCGATTTCGACGCGTTCCTCGACCAGCGGCGCCTCGAAGTCGAGAATCGCGTCGTCCTCGCCGGCGGTCGCTCGGTGTCGGTGCTGCCGAACCTGCTGGGCGAGCTCGCAATCTACCGCTTCCGGAAGGCGTAGATACCGGAGCCGGGCGACGCGGAATCGCGCGCCGCGGGAACAGCGCCGGGGCAAAGGCGGCGATAATCGAGCGCCATGTCACTTGCCCAATACACCGCGATCTTCACCAACCGGCGCGTCGGCGCCATGCTGCTGCTGGGCTTTTCGTCGGGGCTGCCGCTGGCGCTGACGACCGGGACGCTGCAGGCCTGGGCGACGGCCAGCGGCGTCGACATCAAGACCATCGGCTTCCTGACGCTGGTCGGCAGCGCGTACACGCTCAAGTTCCTGTGGGCGCCGCTGATGGACCGCTTCGTGCCGCCGCTGTGCGGCCGCCGCCGCGGCTGGATGCTGGTGACGCAGTGCCTGCTGATCGTTTCGATCGCCGCGATGGGGTCGTTCTCGCCGGGCAACGCGATCGTCGCGCTGGCGCTGGTGGCGGTGGTCGTCGCCTTCTGCTCCGCCTCGCAGGACATCGCCTTCGACGCCTACCGCACCGACGTGCTGCGCAAGGAGGAACGCGGCGCCGGCGCCGCGGTGTCGGTCCTCGGCTACCGGCTGGCGATGCTGGTGTCGGGGGGCCTCGCGCTGGTGCTGGCCGACAGCTTCATCGGCTGGCAGGCGACGTACTGGCTGATGGCGGGTCTGATGCTGATCGGCGTCGCCGCCACCTGGTTTGCCGCCGAGCCCGAGGTCGACGTGCGGCCGCCGGCCAGCCTGCGCGAGGCGGTGATGGGCCCGCTGCGGGATTTCGCGTCGCGCGAAGGCGCGCTGCTGGCGCTGGTGCTGATCGTGCTCTACAAGCTCGGCGACGCGTTCGCGGGCAGCCTCACCACCGCGTTCCTCATCCGCGGCGTGGGGTTCTCGGTGACCGAAGTCGGCGCGATCAACAAGGCGCTGGGCCTCGTCGCCACCATCGTCGGCGCGCTGGCGGGCGGCGCGCTGATGACCCGGCTGTCGCTGTACGGCGCGCTGATGCTGTTCGGCGTCCTGCAGGCGGTCACCAACCTCGGCTTCTGGTTCCTGGCGGTCACGCCCAAGGCCTACGGGTCGATGGCCACCGTCGTCGGCCTGGAGAACCTCTGCGGCGGCATGGGCACCGCGGCCTTCGTCGCCTTCCTGATGGCGCTGTGCCGGGTCCGCTACTCGGCCACGCAGTTCGCACTGCTGTCGGCGCTGGCCGCGGTCGGGCGCACCTACCTCGCCGGACCGCTGTCGGGAGTGATGGTGCAGTCGTTCGGCTGGCCCGTGTTCTTCCTGTGCACGTTCGCCATCGCGCTGCCGGGGCTGGCGCTGCTGTGGTGGCAGCGAGAGCAGGTGCGCGCGCTCGACGCCGCCGCGGCGGCGCCGTCCGGGGAAACCCGGGTTGCGCCGGGCCAGGCCGGCGGCTTGCGGTCGACGCCCGTGGCGGCGCA
>CAIWHR010000302.1 GCA_903912485.1 uncultured beta proteobacterium
AGGGTTTCTGGCATGTCAAGGGTAGGTAAGGTTTTTCGCGTTGCATCGAATTAAACCACATCATCCACCGCTTGTGCGGGTCCCCGTCAATTCCTTTGAGTTTTAACCTTGCGGCCGTACTCCCCAGGCGGTCAACTTCACGCGTTAGCTGCGTTACCAAGAAATTTAATTCCCGACAACTAGTTGACATCGTTTAGGGCGTGGACTACCAGGGTATCTAATCCTGTTTGCTCCCCACGCTTTCGTGCATGAGCGTCAGTGTTATCCCAGGAGGCTGCCTTCGCCATCGGTGTTCCTCCGCATCTCTACGCATTTCACTGCTACACGCGGAATTCCACCTCCCTCTGACACACTCTAGTCCGGTAGTTAAGAATGCAGTTCCAAGGTTAAGCCCTGGGATTTCACATCCTTCTTTCCGAACCGCCTGCGCACGCTTTACGCCCAGTAATTCCGATTAACGCTCGCACCCTACGTATTACCGCGGCTGCTGGCACGTAGTTAGCCGGTGCTTATTCTGCCGGTACCGTCAAGAATCCGCCGTATTAAGACGAACCTTTTCTTCCCGACCAAAAGCGGTTTACAACCCGAAGGCCTTCTTCCCGCACGCGGCATGGCTGGATCAGGGTTGCCCCCATTGTCCAAAATTCCCCACTGCTGCCTCCCGTAGGAGTCTGGGCCGTGTCTCAGTCCCAGTGTGGCTGATCATCCTCTCAGACCAGCTACCGATCGTCGCCTTGGTAAGCCTTTACCCCACCAACTAGCTAATCGGACATCGGCCGCTCCCATAGCGTGAGGCCCTTGCAGGTCCCCCACTTTCCTCCGTAGAGCATATGCGGTATTAGCCCAGCTTTCGCTGGGTTGTCCCCCACTACGGGATACGTTCCGATGCATTACTCACCCGTCCGCCGCTCGCCGCCAGGGTTGCCCCCGCGCTGCCGCTCGACTTGCATGTGTAAAGCATGCCGCCAGCGTTCAATCTGAGCCAGGATCAAACTCTTCAGTTCAATCCATACAAGTAACTCAATCGACGTTGGCCCTGCCCCAACCCCCTCGGCTCTAACCCCTCGAAGACCAGGACAAGACTACGACCCCACCCCTTCGGGCAAGATCGTCTGTTGCGTCGTGTGAGCACCAAAGCTTCTTGAATCCCCCAGCAAGCTTCAGCCCGAAAGCCTCCACCCACCAAGCTGCCCTCAGCCCCAGCACCCACACCTATCGGTTGCAGTTTTTTAAAGAACAGACTGGTTTCGGTCGAACCCGGAAAACACCAGCAGAGAGGCGCGATTATACAACGTTTCGCGGGCTCGTCAATACCCCTTTGACCGAAATTGCCAAAAGGCTCGGTTTGCGGGGCGTCGTGCACCGGGAGCGCGGCCCGGCCTCGCGCCGACGGACGACCCGGCTTGCGGTGCGGGCGCGGCCCAGCGGCTACAATGGCAAGGCCCGCTGCACTTCGCTGCCGTTGCGCGAAGCGGCCACGAATCCCGGACCTGCATCCTGACCCAGTGAGCGATCCCCAAGAGCCGGCGCCCCCGGCCTCCCCCGAAGATCCCGTTGCCGCGCCGCCCCCCGCGCAGGCAGGCGCGGGGGCCTCCGCCGCTGCACCGCCTGCGCCGGGGCGCGTCGTACGTCCGGCGCCGCTGGGCCTGGCGCTGTTCGGCGCCGCGATCGCGCTGTGCGTTGCCGCCTACCTCGTGACGTCGGTCCCCGGCGCATGGTTTCCGCGTGCGGAGCCGGTCACTTGGGGGCCTGCCGACTTCAAGCTCGCGCGCGGCACCGGCGTGGTGTCCCGCGGTGCCCTGACGATCACCGGCACCGATGCGAGCCAGACCGCGCTGATCTCGATTGCCACCGACATCCGCTCGACCGACTACCGGGCAATCGCCTGGGATGCGGCCAACGTACCCGCGGGCGCGGACGTGCGGATGCTCTGGCGCTCCGACTACGCTCCGGCGAAGATGAACTCGATCACGATCCCGGTCCTGCGGGGGCACCTGCTCCCGGTGGAACTGTTCGAGCAGCCGAACTGGCTCGGGCGGATCAGCGGCATCGCGCTCGTGATCCGCGCGCCGGTGGGGGAACCGATGGTCGTCCGCAGCGCGACGGTGAAGGCGATGGGTGCGGCGGACCTGCTGCGCGACCGCGCCCGCGAATGGTTCACCCTCGAGTCGTGGACCGGGACCTCGATCAACGCCGTGGCCGGCGGGGCCGACGCGCAGGAGTTTCCGCTGCCGCCGCTGCTCGCCGTCGCTGCCGCGCTGGCGATGCTCGCGGGATTCCTGCTGCTGCGCCGGGCACCGCAGAAGACAGCGTTCCCGATGGTCGTCGGCGTGATCTTCGCGGCGGCATGGCTCGTCTCCGATGCGCGGTGGCAATGGAACCTGGCGCGCCAGGCGGTCGAGGCGGGCAACCTGTATGCCGGCAAGGACTGGCACGACAAGCACGTCGCCGCCGAGGACGGGGAGCTGTTCTCGCTTTTCGAGCGCATCCGCGCCAAGCTGCCGGCTCCGCCGGCACGCGTGTTCATGGTGGCGGAGGCGCATTACTTCCGCGATCGCGGTGCTTATCACCTCTATCCGCACAACGTCTATTTCGAACCCTACCGGGACGCGCTCCCGCCTTCGAGCGCGCTTCGCGGCGGCGACTATCTCGTCGTCTATCAGCGCCGGGGCATCCAGTACGATCCCGCGCAGAAGCGCCTGCGCTTTCCCGACGGGTCGACCGTCGCCGCCGAAGTGATGCTGGCCGAGAGCGGCGCAGCGCTGTTCCGCATCCTCTGACGTGGAATTTCTGACTCTCCTTCCGGGATTGCTGCTGCCTTGCGCGCTCGGCTCCGCCGCGTTGCTCGCCGCGCGCGACAGCAGCCGGGCGCTGAGCGCGCCGGGCGAGCTCGCGTGGCTCGCCGGCGCCGGTTACCTCGGCGGCGCGCTGCTGCTCACGCTGTGGATGCGCGCGCTGTCGCAGGCCGGCGTCCTGTTCGGCGTCGCCGCGATCGGTCTGCCGCTGCTCGCGGCCAGCGTGGCGCTCGGTGGCCTCGCCTGGCGCCGCCACCGTGGCCGCGCTGCTGCCGCGTTCACCGACGCGCTGCGGCCGCCCTCCGACGTCGCGGCGGGCCTGGCGCGCCTGGTCTGGTGGGGGCTCCTCGCCTGGATGGCGCTGCGCTTCGTCCTCCTCGCGCTGGAGGTCACGTGGCAACCGCTCTTTCCCTGGGATGCGTGGACGCAGTGGGCGACCAAGTCCCGCGTCTGGTTCGAGTTCCGCCGCATGACGCCGTTCGTCGGCGCCGCGCCGTGGCTGGCGGCGGGCGGCGGCGTCTGGTTCGACGCCGCACCCGGCAACCCGGCCACGCTGCCGCTGCTCCAGGTGTGGTCGTGCATCGCGCTCGGGCGCTGGGACGACGCGCTGATGAACTGGCCCTGGTGGCAGGCCGCGGTCGCGCTGGCGCTCGTCACCTACGGCGGACTGCGCCGCCTCGGCTTCGCGCCGCTGATTGCCCTGTTCGGCGCGTACTTCGTCGCCTCGCTGCCGCTGGCCAACGTCCACGTCGCGCTCGCCGGGTATCCCGACCTGCCGCTGGCGGCGTTCTACACCACCGCAGTGCTCGCCCTGCTGCAGTGGGTGTCGACGCGCACCGCACGCGACGCCGCCGTCGCCGTGTTCTTCGTGGCGGCCTGCCCATTGATCAAGAGCACCGGCGCGATAGCCGCGCTGACGCTGCTGCCGGGCCTGGTCGTCGCGCTGACGCCCGGACGCGGCGGAAAAATCGTCGGCTGGGCGTTCGCGCTGGTGGTCTTCGGGCTGGCGGTGCTGGCGCAGACCTCGTTCACGGTGGCGGGGCGCTCGCTGCACCTCGACTTCGCGCCCGACTGGTTGGCGTTGGGCGAGAGCCTGTTCCTGGAGGCCAACTGGAACCTGCTCTGGTACGGCGCCGTCGCCGCCGGCATCCTCGCCTGGCGGCAGCTGCGCGCGCCGGCGATACTGCCGCTCGCAGCGATCATCGGCGCCGGCGTCGTCTACGTGCTGATCCTGTTCGCCTTTCCCGCCACCAGGGCCTTCGTCGCCGACCCGGTGACGGTCAACCGGGAAGCTCTCCATCTCGCGCCGGCGCTGGTCGTGTTCATGCTGCTCGCGTTCCGCGCCTTCGCCGAACGCCGGCAGGATGCGCCGGCGCTGCCGGAAACGCCGGGCGCACCGTCGCCGGACGCCGCGGCGGACTGATCCGCGCGCGGCGCCGCATGCTCGACCTTTCCACCGTCACGCTCTGCTGCATCGACACCGCGAACCACGCGCTGGCGCTGCGCGCCCTCGCGCTCTCCGCTGCCGGCGTCCGCTACGCGCGGACGGTGTTCCTGACCGACGCGGTTCCTCCGGATCTCGCGATCCCGCAGGGCGTCGACCTCGTCCGCATCGCGCCGATCACAACGCGCGCCGAGTACTCGCGTTTCGTCGTCAAGACGCTGCTCGAGCACATCGCAACGCCGCAGGTGCTGCTCGTGCAGTGGGACGGCTACGTGATTAACCCGGACGCCTGGGACCCCGCGTTCCTCGCCTGCGACTACATCGGTGCCAAGTGGAGCTGGCACCGCGACGGCATGAATGTCGGAAACGGCGGTTTCTCGCTCCGCTCGCGCCGGCTGCTGACGGCGCTGCAGGACCCGCGCGTGTCCAGCGACGGGATCGAGGACGAGACCATCTGCCGCGAGTTCCGGCCGCTGCTCGAACGCGAGCACGGAATCCGCTTCGCCGACGAGCCGCTCGCCGACCGTTTTTCGTTCGAGACGCATCACCCCATCGGCACGCCCTTCGGCTTCCACGGACTGTTCAATTTCCATCGGGTCATGCCGCGCGCCGAACTGGCGGCGCTGGCGGGCACGTTTTCCGACGCGATCGCGCGTTCGCCGCAACTGAGGAACCTGCTGCGCCACTGCATGGCGCTCGCCAAGTGGGACGCCGCAGCGGCGGTCGCGCGCCGGATCCTCGCCGCGGCGCCCGACGACGCCGACACCCGCCAGCTGCTGGAGCGGGCGTCAGCTGCGGCCGCCAGCGCCCCGGCCGCCGGACGCAACGAACCCTGCCCCTGCGGCAGCGGCAAGCGGTACAAGCATTGCCATGGCGCGGCGGGTGCAGGAGCGCCGGCCGGTCCGGCCGCGCAGAGCCCCGACGCTCTGGTCGCGCGCGCCATCGACGCCCACCGGCGAGGCGACCTCGACGCGGCCGAAAGCGGCTATCGCGCCGCGCTGACGGCGGCCCCGCAGCATCCGTACGCGCTCCACTACCTCGGCGTCGTCATGTACCAGCGCAACCGGCTGGCCGACGCGCTGCCGTTGCTCGCGCAGGCGGTCGGTCTGGTTCCGCGGGAGCCCGAGTTCCACAACAACCTCGCGCTCGCGCTGGAGGCGGCGGACCGTGGCGACGAGGCCATCTCCAGCTACCGGCAGGCGCTGGCGCTCAAGCCCGACCACGCCACCGCGTGGAACAATCTCGGCCTCGCGCTGCAGGCGGCCAACGACCTGCCCGGCGCCGTCGACGCGTTTCGGCACGCGCTGCGATTGGCGCCCGATTTCGCGCAGGCGCACTGGAACCTCGGGCTGGCGCTGCTCGCCCGCGGCGAATTCGCCGAAGGCTGGCGCGAATACGAGTGGCGCCTCGCGATCACCGAACTCGGAGGGGGCCAGGCCCCCGTCGCGAAGCCGCGCTGGGACGGCGCCGACGCCCGGGGCAGGACGATCCTGCTGACCTGCGAACAGGGGCTGGGAGACACGCTGCAGTTCATCCGCTTCGCGCCGCTGCTCGCCGCGCGGGGCGCGCGCGTGCTGGTCAGGTCGCCGCCGTCGCTCGCCGGACTCGTGGCCAGCGCGCCGGGCGTGGACGAGGTCCGCACCACCGACGAGCCGCTGCCGCCGCACGACGCGCAGCTGCCGCTGCTGTCGGCCCCCGGAATCCTCGGCATCGACGCGCAGAACATCCCCCATGCCGTGCCGTACCTCGTGTCCGACCCGCGCCACGCGGCGTCCGTCGCCGCCGAGCTGCAGCCGTTCGCCGACACGTTGAAGGTCGGGCTGGCCTGGGCGGGCAGCCGCGGCCACCGCAACGACCGGCGCCGTTCCTGCCCGCTCGCGAGACTGGCACCGCTGTTCGACGTGCCCGGCGTGACGTGGTTCTCGCTGCAAAGGGACGACGGCGAGGACGAGCTTCCCGGCGTCGCCGCGGCGCAGCGGATGGTCGTTCCGGAGGCCCGGCGCGACTTCGACCGCAAGGCGGCCCTGGTCGACGCGCTCGACCTCGTCATCAGCGTCGACACCAGCAGCGCGCACCTGGCCGGAGCCCTCGCCCGTCCGCTGTGGGTGCTGCTTCCGTTCGCGCCCGACTGGCGCTGGCAGCTGGAACGCGCCGACAGTCCGTGGTATCCGACGGCCCGCCTGTTCCGCCAGCCGCGCGCAGGCGACTGGGAGGCGGTGATCGCCGTCGTGCATCAGGAGCTCGCCGGCCTCGTCGCACGACGGCGCTGAGCGCAGCGAAACGCAGGCGCACGCGCGGGTCGCGCGCTCCGTGGCCGCGACCACCCGGGTTGCGCGGTTCCCGGTTCCCGGGCTCGGTCGACGGTCGCGGCCGCGCAGCCCGGGCCACGTACCTTTCCGGTGTCAGTGCCGGCCGGTCTCCGGCGCCGCGTCGGCCAGCACCTCGGGTGCGCGTTCGGCCAGCGCCCGCAGGTAGGCCGCTTCGAGATGGCGCGTGTGGCCCACGGCGTCGGCCAGCGGCGAGTTCGCGAGGCCGGCCGCGATCGCGGCGCGCGCCTCGCGCATGAACTCGGGTTCGGTCGCGAGCCTCACCGCGATGTCGACGTACTCGCGGCCGCTCTGCGCCACCGTCTGCGTCGCCCCCAGGTTCGCCAGCATCGAGTACGACGTCCGTTCGGAATGCCGCCTGCCGACCAGCGTCACCACCGGAACTCCCATGTCGAGCGCCTCCAGCGTGCCGTTGACGCCCCCGTAGGGCATCGGGTCGAGCACGAAATCGATCAACTCGTACCGCGCCTGGTTCTCGGCGTCGTCGCGACCCTGCGGCAGGAACAGTATCCGGTCGGGCTCGATGCCGCCGGCCGCCGCCAGCCGCGTATAGGATCCGCGCAGCGCCAGATTCGCCGGCGAAAACACGATCCGGGCGCGCGGAACGCGCAGCAGCACTTCCTGCCATAGCTTCAGGCAGCGGCGCGAGAGCTTCAGCGGCGTGAAGAACGCACCGATCAGCACGTCCTCCGCCGCAATGCCGGCGCGGTCGCGTCGGAACGGATGCCGCGCCGCCGGCGCCACGCGGCGAAACGGGTACACGCAGCCTTCCATCGCCAGCAGCGTTTCGAGCTGGTGGTCTTGGCTCTCCGGCACGTCCGCATAGCGGTCGGTCAGCTTGAAATCCACCGTCGACAGCCCGACCGTGCCCGCGCTGGCGACGTGGGTGATCTGGACCCGCGCCGGCTTCAGCGCCAGGATGCCGGGGCGCGCGCCCTTGGTGTGCGTCGACAGGTCGACCAGCAGGTCGAGGTCGTCGTCCATGATCCGCTGTGCCGCCGCCCGGTCCTGCTCGTCGGCCAGCGTCACGAAGCGGTCGGCGATCCCCTCGAACCGCTCGGTATGGTCGTCGCGGTCTTTCGACAGCGAATAGAAATGCAGCGAGAAGCGGGACCGGTCGTGATGCTGCACCGCCTGCCAGACCATCTTGCCCATCACGTGCCGCCGCAGATCGGCGGAGAGGTAGCCGATCCGGATCCGTCCGGGGCGCCGGGCCGCAGGCCGCGGCAGCGGCGGACCGTGGAGGCGCCGCGCGATCGCGTCGTAGGTCTGCGCAAAGCGGAAGGTGACCGAGGGTTCGAGGTCGAAAAAGAGCAGCAGGTAGAGCAGCTGCTCGAGGCTGTCCGCGAGTTCGACTTCGGTGTCGGCGTGAAAGCGCTCCAGCCGCAGGCCGTCGAGATAGCGGTCGAGATTGGCAAAATCCCCGCGATGCTGCAGCACCTCGAGCGCCTGCACGGCGAGCGCCAGCGCGTCCGGGCAGTTGGCCTCGAAGCGGATGAAATTGGCGAACGCCGCGTCGACCCGCGCCGCAGCCAGCAGCACTTCGCCGAGATTCCTGTATGCGGCGACGTGCCGGGGATCCTGGGCAAGGACAGCGCCGAACGCTGCCACGGCGGCGTCGGTCGCGCCCTGCTCCTGGAACATCACGCCGAGGTTGAAGTCGGCGGCGACGAGATCCGGCTTCAGCGCCAGCGCGCGGTGGTACGCCCGCGCCGCGTCGTCGCGCAGCTGCTGCATCTGCAGCGCCACGCCGTGGTTGTAGTGGGTGTCGCCGTCGCCGGGTTCGAGCGCGAGCGCGCGCTCGAACAGTTCCGACGCCGCGGCGCCGTGCCGCAGCGCGAGTTCGGCGAGCCCCCACGTGCGCAGCAGCCCGACCGACGGTCGTGCGGCATCGACGCCGTCGGCGCACAGCGCGGCCGCCGCCTGCGCGTCGGAGGCGCCGAGCGCGGCGCTCGCCGCCGCGATGCGCGCGTCCACGTAGCCCGGAGCCGCCGCCACGGCCGCGTCGAAGTCCGCGCGCGCCGCCTCGAGGCGGCCTTCCTCGCGCTGCAGCACGCCGCGCAGGTGAAGCGCCGACGCGTATCCGGGTTCGCGCTCGAGCAGCCGATCGTAACCGTCCCGCGCCGCCGCCCGATCCCCACGCTGGTGCGCCCGGACGGCCTCGTCCCAGGCGGCGGCCATGCCGGCGGCATCGAGACCTTCCGGCGTCGCGGGCAACTCCGCCTGCATCTGCCGCAGCAGCGCGACGAGTTCGCTGGTCGAAGGCAGCCGCCGGTCGATCAGCGGAGCCGCGTTGGCCGCGTCCAGCGTGTCCAGCGTCGCGATGCTGCGGGCGGTGCGCTGCGCCAGGACGGCGCCTGCCGCGGCGTTCAGGCCGG
>CAIWHR010000303.1 GCA_903912485.1 uncultured beta proteobacterium
AGCATAGCACCGTGCAGCGAGGCGGCAGTCGCGCCACGGCGAGGCGCCGGCGCTGCCTCGCTCGCCGCCGTACGTAGCCGTCGGGAAGGGCGGCGTACCGAGGCAGGTCGCCGTGTCGGCCGCGGATGCACGGTGGCGTGCGATCATTGCGCGTCGCGCCAACCGCGAGGGAGTCCGTAACCATGCCCGATCCGATGCTGCCGGCGGCAGCAGCGCAGACGCCACCCCCCGCGCACGAGGCGGTGCAAGCCGCGGCGGGCGTGCTCAAGAACGGCATCGCGCACCTGGAGGCGGTGCCGAAGGATGTCGAGGCGCTGCCGCTGCTGCAGCACATGGCGGAGGTCCTTCCTGCGGCGGACCTGATATTCGGCGGCGGCATGCTGATCGCGATCATGCTGGTCCACGCCACCGGCGTGCGCCGGGTGACCAGCCACGTCGCGCGGCGATCGGTGGCGATCATGGAACGGCCGACGGGATGGCGCGCCGACCTGCTGATGGCCAGCACCGTGTACTGGCTGCTCAGCCTGCACCTGCTCGAAATGTTCCTGTGGGCGTCGGCACTCGTCTATTCGGGGCTGGTTCCCGACTGGCGGGTTGCGGGCTTTTTCGCCGGCAACACCTACACCACGGTCGGCTACGGCGATTTCGTGCTGCCGCAGAAATGGGAGATGCTGGCGCCGATCATCGCGATCTCGGGGCTGTTCACGTTCGGCTGGTCGGGCAGCGTGCTGGTCGACCTGGTCGGACGCTGCCAGCGGATCAAGGACGCCGCCGTGCAGCGGCAGGCGAGCTGACGGCGCCCGGGCCGCGCGGGGTCAGCGCGGCGCCGCGGTGCCGGAGTCCGCGGCGGCCGGCGCCGACGTGAGCTTCTCGGCGGCGGCGACCCAGCCGCCGCCCATCGCCTTGTAGATGTTGACCAGCGACACGCAGAGCTGCGCCCGCGCGGCGGCCCAGTCGAGCTCGGCCGGGAACAGCTGCTCCTCGGCCTGCAGCACCGTCGAATAGGGCGCGCGCCCGCCGTCGAACTGCAGCTGCGCCAGCCGCTCGTAGGCGCGCAGCGCGGCGACCAGCTTCTCCTGCGCGGCAACCTGCTCGTCGAGCGTCTCGCGCGTGATCAGCGCGTTGTCGACGTCGGCGAACGCGCTCTGGATCGCGAGCTCGTAGCCGAGCAGCGCGGCCTTCTGCGCCGCCTCGGCCTGAGCGACCTGGCCGGCGATGGCGCCGCCGGTGAAGATCGGACCGGCGAGCGAACCGGCGAAGTTCCACGTCCGCGCCGGGCCCTTGAACAGGTTCGACAGGTCGGTGCTCGCGGTGCCCAGCGCCCCGGTCAGCGAAATCGTCGGAAAGTACTGCGCCTTGGCGGCGCCGATCTGCGCGTTGGCGGCGACGAGCTGCTGCTCCGCCTGCAGCAGGTCGGGCCGGCGCTCCAGCAATTCGGACGGCACGCCGGGCGGTATCGCCGGCAGCGTCAGCGCGAAGATCGTCCTGCCGCGGGGGATGGGGCCGGGGGCCTTGCCCAGCAGCACCGACAGCGCGTCCTCGACCACGGCGATGTCGCGCCGGATCCGCGGCAGCTGCGCCGCGGCCGTCTGGTAGCGCGCCTGCGCCTGCTCGACGTTCATCTGCGAGACGCGCCCGTACTGGAACTTGAGCTTCATCAGCCGCAGCGACTCGGCGTAGGTGTCCTGCGTGCGCTGCGCCATCGCCAGCTGCTCGTCCAGCCCGCGCAGCTGCAGGTAGCCGTTGGCCACCGACGCGACGAGGCTCAGGATCACGCCGCGGCGCGCCTCTTCGGTCGCCAGCAGGTTGGCCTGCGCGGCTTCGGTCAGGCGGCGCACGCGCCCCCACAGGTCGATCTCCCAGCTCGCGCCGGCCAGCGCCTGGTACATGTTGGTGGGGTTGGAAAAACCGGACGGCAGCGACGAGATCGAGCCCTGCGCGAACCGCTCCCGCCCGGCGCTGCCGCCGTAGTTGAGCTGCGGGAACAGCGGCGAGCGCGTGCTGGTCAGCACGCCCGCCGCCTGCTCGACGTTGGCCGCGGCGATCTTGACGGTCTTGTTGTTCGCCAGCGCGTCGCCGATCAGGCCGTCGAGCACGGGATCGTCGAAGAGCTTCCACCACAGGACGTTGGCCGTCGCCGCGGCCTGCTTCGGCTCGTACTGGTACGCCTTGGGCGCGGCGACGTCGGGGCGCCGGTAGTCGGGGCCGATCATGCAGCCCGCGAGCAGTCCGCAGGCGATCAGGGGAAGGACGCGCCGACGCATCTCAGTGCCCCTCGCGCGGTGCGGGCGACGCACCCGGCGCGTCCGGCGTGGGTGCGGGGCCGCCCGGGACGCCGCCCTTGAGGTCGGTCTCGACCTTGGCGATCAGGCGGCTCTCCTCCTGCCCGAACAGCCGGGCGCTCAGCGTCGACAGCAGCCAGTAGAACATCGGGATGAAGAAGATGGCGATGACGGTCGCGGCCAGCGTTCCGCCGATGACGCCGGTGCCGATCGAGTGGCGGCTGTTGGCCGACGCGCCGGTGGCGACCGCCAGCGGCACGGTGCCGAGGACGAACGCGAACGACGTCATGATGATCGGCCGCAATCGCAGCCGCGCCGCCTCGATCGCCGCGTCGAAGTACGACATGCCTTCGTTGCGGTTCATCTCCACCGCGAACTCGACGATCAGGATAGCGTTCTTGGCGGCGAGCCCGATCAGCGTGAGCAGCCCGATCTGGAAGTAGATGTCGTTGGGAATGCCGCGCAGCGCGATCGCGACCACCGCGCCCAGCAGCGCGAAAGGCACCGCCATCATCACCCCGATCGGCAGCGACCAGCTCTCGTACTGCGCCGCCAGGATCATGAACACGAACAGCAGGCCGAACACGAACGCGATCGTCGAGGTCGAGCCCGACGACACCTCCTCGCGCGCTTCGCCCGCCCAGTCGAAACCGTAGCCGCTGGGCATCACTTCCTCGGCCACTTCGCGGATCGCGGCCAGCGCCTCGCCGGAACTGACGCCCGGCGCGGGCGAGCCGTTGATCGCGATGGCCGGGTAGTTGTTGAAGCGGGTGACGAGGTCGGGACCGGTGACGTAGCGCGTGGTGACCAGCGCCGACAGCGGCACCATGTTGCCGTCGCGGTTCTTGACGTAGAAGCGGCCGATGTCCTCGGGCGTCATCCGGTACTTGGGCTCGGCCTGCAGCACCACCTGGTAGAGGCGTGAGTCCTTCGGGAACTGGCTCACGTACAGCGAGCCGAACATCGTCTGCAGCGTGCTGTACGCGTCCTGCACCGCGACGCCGAGCACCTCGGCCTTCTCGCGGTCGACGTCGGCGAGCAGCTGCTGGCCGTCGGCGCGAATGGTCGTGCTGACGCCGGAGAGCTCGGGCCGCAGCTTCGCCTTGGCGATGATCTGCTGCGTGATGTCGGACAGCTGCAGGTAGTCGCCGGCGCCCTTCTGTTCGATCCACATCTGGAAGCCGGCGGTGATTCCGAGTCCGGGGATCGCCGGCGGATTGATCGGCACGACGATGCCGCCCTGGATGGCCTCGAACTCGCGCTTCGCATCGGCGATCACCGCGTCGGCGGAAAGCGCCGCGGTCTTGCGCTGCTCGTAGTCCTTGAGCGCGACGAACAGCACGCCGAAGTTGGTCTTGTTCTGCGAGTCGATGAGGCTGTAGCCGTCGACCTGCGAGACGTTGGCGACCGCCGGATGCCTGCCGACGATCTCGGCGGCGCGCAGGCCGACGTCGCCGGTGCGGTCGAGGCTCGCCGAGTCCGGCAGGAAATACGCGACGTAGATGTAGCCCTGGTCCTCCTGCGGCACGAAAGCGGTCGGCAGGAGCTTGAACAGCCAGACCGACCCGCCGATGACCGCGGCGAAGATCACCATGCCGATCACGTAGTTGTGCGTGACCCACTTGACGCCGGCGACGTAGCCGCCGGTGATGCGCTCGAACGTGTCGTCGAACCACTTGAAGAACCCGGTCTTCGGCCCGTGCTTGGCCTTGATCAGTATCGCCGACAGCGCCGGCGACAGCGTCAGCGCGACGATGCCCGAGAACACGACCGAGATGGCGATGGTCACCGCGAACTGCTTGTACAGCGCGCCGGTGACGCCGCCCAGGAACGCGACCGGGATGAACACGGCGTTCAACACCAGCACGACCGCGATCACCGGACCCGAGACCTCGGTCATCGCCTTCTTCGCCGCGTCCTTGGGCGACAGGCCGAACTGCATCATGTTGCGCTCGGTGTTCTCGACCACGACGATCGCGTCGTCGACGACCAGGCCGATGGCGAGGATCATCCCGAACAGCGTCAGCATGTTGATCGAGAAGCCGAACGCCATCATGCCGACCAGCGCGCCGAGGATCGACACCGGCACCGCAATCGTCGGAATGATGGTCAGCCGCAGGCTGTGCAGGAAGATGAACACGACCAGCACGACCAGCACGACGGCCTCGAAGAAGGTCTTCACGACCTCGTCGATCGACGCCTGCACGAACAGCGTGGTGTCGAGCGCGACCTCGTACTGGAGGCCGTCGGGGAAGCTCTTCGAAAGCTCGGCTAGCGTGGCGCGGACGTCCTTCGAGACCTGGATGGCGTTGGCGCCCGGCTGCTGGTACACCGCGATCAGCGTCGCCGGCTTGCCCTGGAAGCGCGTGTTCAGCGAGTAGCTCTGCGCGCCGAGATCGGCGTAGCCGACGTCCTTCACCCGCACCAGCGACGCGTCGGCGTTCTGGCTGCGCAGGATCATGTTGTCGAACTGCGACGGCTCGGTGATCGTGCTGGTGGTGACCGGAAACGTCTGCTTGACCGGATACGGCGTCGGCGGCGCACCGAGGCGGCCGACCGCGAACTGCTGGTTCTGGTTCTTGACCGCGTTGGCGATCTCGCTGGTCCCGATCCCGAGCTGCGCCATCCGGTCGGGCTTGAGCCAGATGCGCATCGCGTATTCGGGGACGCCGAAGATCGAAGCCTGGTTGGCGCCGTTGATGCGGTTGATCGTCGAGAGGATCTGGACGTTGGTGTAGTTGGAGATGTAGTTGGCGTCGTAGCGCCCGTCGGGCGAGTAGAACGCGAGCACCATCAGGAACGTGCTGGTCTTCTGCTGCACGTCGACGCCCTGCGCCTGCACCGACTGCGGCAGCTGCGCCATCGCCTGGCTGACGCGGTTCTGGACGTCGACCTGCGCCAGCGCCGGGTCGGTGTCGATGGTGAAATAGACGGTCAGCGTGTAGTTGCCGGTCGACGAGCTGGTCGACGACATGTAGATCATGTTGTTGGCGCCGTTCACCTGCTGCTCGATCGGCGCGCCGACGTTCTGCGCGACCAGCGTGCCGTTGGCGCCCGGATAGGTGGCGGTGACCTGGATCTGGATCGGCGTCACCTGCGGGTACTGCGCGATCGGCAGCTTCACCATCGCCACGATGCCGACGACCGAGATGACGAGCGCGATGACCGCCGAGAAGATCGGGCGGTCGATGAAGAAG
>CAIWHR010000304.1 GCA_903912485.1 uncultured beta proteobacterium
GAGGCGCTGGCGGAGGCGAGGCTCGCGCGGCAGCACGATCCGCTGTCGGACCTGCTGCGCATCAGCATCGCGGCCACGCTGTCCTACGCCCGCCGCCACGACGCGGCGCGCCGCGACTGGCGGCTGCTCGAAAAGGCGGGCGCACTGAAGCCGTCGGGGACGCACCCGTTGATGGTCGCCGTGCTCGCCGGCAACAACGAGCTGTGGGACGGCCGGCTCGACCGCGCCGCCGAGCTCTACGAGATGGCGCGCGCGATGCAGCCGGACAGTCCGATCCCGGCGATGTGCCTGGGCATGGTCGCCGCCCGGCGCGGCGACGCTGCCGCCCTCGCCGCGCAGCTGGCGCTGTGCCGCGAGCGGTTCCCCGACATGTCGTCGTACCATCTGGCGATGCTCAGCGGCGCGGTGCGCGACCAGCCGGGCGTGCTGCAGCACCTGACGCGCGCGCGGCAGCGCCGCGACCCGCTGCTGGTGTCCGCCTGCGTCGACCCGTCGTTCGACTGGCTCGCCGCCGACGAGGACTTCAACGGGCTGCTGAGGTCGTGGTCGCTGCCGGGATGGAGGGGCGGCGCACAACCGCAGGCCAAAGACCGCGGCACGGATTGACCGTCGGAGATGCCGCGTCGGTCTGGCCCTCTTTGGCTTTCCCCTGTCGGGAACGCGAGCGTTGCCCCGAGTCGATGACTGTCGGGACCGAGCGAAGAATTCGCGCGGCGAGGTGGACCATCGCCGCGCTCGGGTCTCGGTGTCCGATCAGACCGGTGTGCCGCGGGTGCGGCGGCGCAGGCGCACCAGCCCGGACAGCGCCATCAGGACGGCGAGGATGATCGTCCCCCATTCGGTGAGCGTGGGGACCGGGGTCGTGGTGACCGCCGTTGCCGTCCACTGTGCGTACAGCGTGGTGTTGGCCGCGATGGCGAAGGTCGCTGCGGGGGCGTAGGCGCTGCCGCCGCCGTTGGCCGCCGTGTTCCAGTTGGCGAAGCTGTAGCCGGTCCGGGTCAGCGCGCCGCTGTTGCCCAGCACCGTCACCGTGGCGCCCGACGCGTAGGGACTGCTGCCGTCCACCGGCGCGCTGCCGCCGGTGTTGCCGTTGCCGCCGTAGGTCACCGTGTAGGTGCTCGGCGCAACTTGCGTGGCGTAGACCCACGCTGCCCCGACGCCCGAGTTGTCCCCGTTACCGCCGACGATGGCGGTGCTGCCGTCGCCCGAGAGCGCAACCGAGCAGCCCTGGAATGCATCGCCCACCGCCCCGGTGCCGACCAGCTTGGAACCTTGCTGGGTCCAGACACTCCCGCTGCGGGTCCATACCCAAGCCGCCCCAACGGAATTGTTGTCCATATAACCGCTGACGACGGCGGTGTTGCCGTCGGCCGAGAGCGCGACCGAACTGGCCTGGGACGCATTGCCCACCGCCCCGGCTCCGACCAGCTTCGAACCTTGCTGGGTCCAAACACCTCCGCTGCGGGTCCAGACCCACGCCGCCCCGGCACCCACGTTGTCCTGGTTACCGCCGACGACGGCGGTGTTGCCGTCGGCCGAGAGCGCAACCGACTGGCCCTGGAATGCATCGCCCACCGCCCCGGTGCCGACCAACTTGGAACCTTGCTGGGTCCAGACACCCCCGCTGCGGGTCCATATCCACGCCGCCCCGGAGGCCGTCAAGCCGTCCGTAGGCCCACCGACGACGGCCGTGTTGCCGTCGGCCGAGAGCGCGACCGAAGCACCCTGTCTCGCATGGCCTACTACCCCGGCGCCGACCAGCTTGGAACCCTGCTGGGTCCAGACACCACCGCTGCGGGTCCATACCCACGCCGCCCCAACGACATTCTTGTCTCCCTCGCC
>CAIWHR010000305.1 GCA_903912485.1 uncultured beta proteobacterium
GCACCGGCGGCAGCCCCCGCTCCCGCTGCGACCCCGGCCGCCGCCGCGCCCGCTGCGGCGGGCAAGCCCGACGGCAAAAAGGTCTACGACAGCGTCTGCACCGTGTGCCACGCCACCGGCGTCGCCGGATCGCCGAAGTTCGGCGACAAGGCGGCGTGGGCCCCGCGGATCAAGACCGGCATCGAAGCGCTGTACGCCAGCGCGCTCAAGGGCAAGGCGGCGATGCCGGCCAAGGGCGGCAACGCCGCGCTGCCCGACGCCGACGTCAAGGCAGCCGTCGACTACATGGTCGCCGCCGGACGCTAACCGCCGGACGCCGGCCGCCCGCCGCTCAGCCCCCGCCCGCGGCCGCCGATTCGGCCGCCTCCAGCATGTCGTCTTCCGACGCGCCGCGCGCCGCGCCGCGCTCTTCCGCGAGGTGCGAGAGGTAGTCCGCGGTGATGTCGCCGGTGACGTACTTGCCGTCGAAGCACGAAGCCTCGAACTCGGTGAGCCCGTGGCTCGCCTCGCGCACCGCGGTCTTCAGCGCTTCCAGGTCCTGGTAGACCAGGAGGTCGGCGCCGATCTCGCGCGCGACCTCGGCCTCGGTGCGCCCGGTGGCGACGAGTTCGTGCTGGTTCGGCATGTCGATGCCGTAGACGTTGGGATAGCGGACCGGCGGGCTCGCCGACGCGAAATACACCTTGCGCGCGCCGGCTTCGCGCGCCATCTGGACGATCTCGCGCGACGTCGTGCCGCGCACGATCGAGTCGTCGACCAGCAGCACGACCTTGTCCTTGAACTCGATGCCGCAGGGATTGAGCTTCTGCCGCACGCTCTTCCTGCGCATCGCCTGCCCCGGCATGATGAAGGTGCGGCCGATGTAGCGGTTCTTGACGAAGCCTTCGCGGTACTTGAGGCCGAGGTTGTTGGCGAGCTCGAGCGCCGAGGGGCGGCTGGAATCCGGGATCGGGATCACGACGTCGATGTCCTGCGCCTCCGGTATGCCGCGGATCTTGCGCGCGAGCTGCTCGCCCATCCGCAGCCGGGCTTCGTAGACCGACGTGCCGTCGATCACCGAGTCGGGCCGCGCGAGATAGACGAACTCGAAGATGCAGGGGCGCAGCACCGGATCCGGCGCGCACTGGCGCGAGTGAAAGGCGCCGGTCTGGTCGACGAAGATCGCCTCGCCGGGCATGACGTCGCGCAGCACGTCGAAGCCGAGCGCCTCGAGCGCGACCGACTCGCTGGCGACGGCGTACTCGGTGCCGCCCATCGCCGCGCAGACGCCGATGATCAGCGGCCGGATGCCGAAGGGATCGCGGAACGCGACCAGCCCGTACCCGGCGATCATGGCGACGATCGCGTACGCGCCGCGGCAGCGCTTGTGCACGCCGGCGACCGCGTTGAAGATCGCATTGGGGTCGAGCCGCGCGTGGTGCGCGGCGCGCTCGAGCTCCAGCGCCAGCACGTTGAGCAGCACCTCGGAATCCGAATTGGTGTTGACGTGGCGGAAATCGAGCTGGAAGAGCTCGTGCTTGAGCGCTTCGCTGTTGGTGAGGTTGCCGTTGTGCGCGAGCGTGATGCCGAACGGCGAGTTGACGTAGAACGGCTGCGCCTCGAACTCCGACGCCGCCGACCCGGCGGTCGGGTAGCGGCAATGGCCGATGCCGAGGTTGCCCGACAGCTCGCGCATGTTCCGCGTGCGGAACACGTCGCGCACGTAGCCGGGGCCCTTGTGCATGTGAAACGTCGTGCCTTCGCCGGTGACGATGCCCGCGGCATCCTGCCCGCGGTGCTGGAGCAGCAGCAGCCCGTCGTAGAGGAGCTGGTTCACCGGCGTGTGCGCGACGACGCCTACGATTCCGCACATGGCTGCCATTCTCCTGTGAGTGTCGCTGCCGCCGCGGTGCCTCCGCGCGCGGGCCTGCGTCCCGCCGGCGAGTAATCGAGCCTTGCCGCCCACGACTCGGGCAGCCAGGGCCGCAGTGCGAGCGCCACCGTCACCAGCATCGGCACCAGCGAGGCATTTTGCCACCAATCGTGCCGCGGCAGCGTGGTCAGGCCCGCGACCAGGACAAACAGCGCGACGATCGCCAGGCCGCGCGCGAGACCGAAGATCGCACCGAGCAGGCGATCGAGAAAACCGAGGCCCACCGCCCGTATCGCCCTGGACAGCAGCATCGCGACCAGCGCGCCGGCGATCAGGACGGCGATGAAGACCAGCGCGAACGCCAGCACCTGCCGCGCCGCGGGACTCGCGTCGAGGCCCGGAAGCACGGCCGCGACCTCGCCGCCGAACGCGAGCGCCAGCACCACGGCGGCCACCCAGCTCACCAGCGCGATCAGTTCGCGCACGACGCCGCGCACGAACGCGAGCAGCGTCGACAGCGCGATCACCGCCATCACGGCAAGGTCGAATCCGGTCATCGGGAGGGGCGGCGAAGAGTGGGCACGGCGCCGGCGCTGGAGCGTCACTTGGCCGCGGTGACGACTCCGTTGTGACCGTCGGCCTTCAGCCTGGCGCGGGCCTCGCCCGCCGCCTGGCGCGTCGGATAGCCGCCCACGCGCACGCGCCACAGCGTCGCGCGGCCCGTCTCGACCGGCTCCGTGTACGCGGGATAGCCGCTCTTCTTCAGCTTGCCGGCCAGCGCGTTGGCGCCGTAGTTGTCGGTGAACGCCCCCAGCTGCACGACGTACGCTCCCGCCCTGGGCGCCTCGGCGGCGGTCGCAGCCGCGACGGCGGTGGCCGCAGGCGCGGAAGCCTGCGCCGCGTCCTGGCCCGCCGACCCCAGCGTCGCCGCCGAGGTCAGCGCCGGATTCGGCGGCGGCGCGGACGCCGCTTCGGGTTTCGGCTCGCGCGCGCGCTCGACGGGGGGCGGCTTGACCGCGGCCGGCGCCGGCGCCTTGGCATCGGCCCTGGCGTCGGGTGCCGCGGCTTTGACCGCAGGCACCGGCGTGGCAGGCACCGGCGTCGGCGCGGGTTCCGCGGGGGCTGCGGCGGCGACCGCAGCCGGCGCGGCGTCGGCGACAACCGCCGCGGGAACCGCCGGGGTCGGCGCGAGCGCCGACCCGGCGCCGTCGACGGCCTTGACCGCGTCCTCCGCCCTGGCGGCGGGCGGCGCTTCCCTGGCCTTGTCGCCCGCGTCCCGGGCCTTGTCGCCCTTGAGACGGCTGACGAACTTGCCGCCGTCGACCGCCGGAATCTGGACCGACACGTCTTCGCCGAGCGGCTTTTGCTCCTGCTCCAGCAGCATCGGGAGCAGCGTGGCCGCGGCCAGAGCGATGACGATGGCGCCAACGAGCCGCCGCCGCGCCTTGCGCTTCAGCTCGTCGACCGCGAAATCCGCATTGTCAGCGACAGGATCAGCCATGCCGGGGGGTGCGTGACGTCCCCGGCGCCAGCGCCGCGAATGCCGCGGCGACCGTCAGGAACGACCCGAAAACGATGATTCTATCAGCTTCGCCCGCGCCGGCCCGCGCCGCCAGGCAGGCGGCGGCGGCATCGTCGAACCGCTCGATCGCCGACGGCGCGACGCCCGCGCCTTCGAGCGCCGCCGCGAGCGCTCCCGCGAGTGCTCCGCGCGGCGCCGGCAGCGTCGCGACGTACCAGCGGTCGATCGACGCTTTCATCGCGTCGACGACGCCGGCGACGTCCTTGTCGGCGAGCATGCCGAACACCGCGTGCGTCTGCGGGTGATAGCCCATGCTGCGGGCCGTCGCCGCGAGCACGCGCGCCGCGTGCGGGTTGTGCGCGACGTCGAGGACGACGGTGGGCCGTCCGGGAAGCACCTGGAACCTTCCGGGCAGCGCGACCGCCAGCAGCCCGTCGCGAACCGCGCCGCCGGCGACCGGCAGCCGCGCGCGCATGAGGTCGACCACCGCCAGCGCGGTCGCGGCGTTGGCGAGCTGGTGCGCGCCGCGCAGCGCGGGGTGCGGCAGTCCGTGGCGCCTGCCTGCGGGCCCCCAGTACTGCCACTGCCCGGCGTCGGCGACGAAGCCGTAGTCGCGGCCGATGAGCGTCAGCGGCGCGCCCAGCGCGGCGGCGTGCTCGACCAGCGACCGCGGCGGCGCCGGCTCCGCGCAGACCGCGGCGCGACCGGCGCGGAAGATGCCCGCCTTCTCGCGCCCGATGTCCTCGCGCGTCGGCCCCAGGTAATCCATGTGGTCGAGGTCGACGCTGGTGACGACGGCGACGTCGGCATCGACGATATTGACCGCGTCGAGGCGCCCGCCCAGCCCCACCTCGAGGATCGCGACGTCGAGCTTCGCGCGCGCGAACAGCCGCAGCGCCGCGAGCGTCCCGAACTCGAAGTAGGTGAGCGGCACCGGGGCGATCTCGCCGCCGGCAGGCGCCGTGCGCGCGTCCTCGACCGCGTCGAGCGCGGCGACGATGTCGTCGTCGGTCGCCTCCAGCGCGTCGATCCGGATGCGCTCGTTGTAGCGCCGCAGGTGCGGCGACGCGTAGACGCCGACGCGGTATCCCGCGGCGCGGTAGATCGCCTCCAGCAGCGCGCAGGTCGACCCCTTGCCGTTGGTGCCGGTCACCGTGACCACCGGGCACGCGAGCGCCGCTCCCATCCGCGAGGCCACCGCCTGCACGCGATCGAGCCCCATGGCGATCGCCTTGGGGTGCAGCGTCTCGAGGTACGCGAGCCAGGAGGCGAGCGTCTGCGGCCGGATCGACATGGTGCCCCCCTGGCGCTGCGCGCCTTCCCCCCGCGGGGGAGCCGATTCGCGCGCGGGGCCCGTCAACTCGAAGGCGCGGGCTGCTTGGTGAGCAGCACCAGCAGCGCGGCGAGCTCGTCGCGCAGCTGCCGGCGATCGATGATGAGGTCGATTGCGCCGTGCTCGATCAGGAATTCGGCGCGCTGGAAGCCTTCGGGCAGCTTCTCGCGGATGGTCTGGGCGATGACGCGGGCGCCGGTAAAGCCGATCTGGGCAGATGGTTCGGCAATCTGGATGTCGCCCAGCATGGC
>CAIWHR010000306.1 GCA_903912485.1 uncultured beta proteobacterium
AGCTCACCTCGACGCGCGACGGCGACGACTTCCTGGTCACGCCGCCGTCGTACCGGTTCGACCTCGCGATCGAGGAGGACTTCGTCGAGGAGGTCGCGCGCCTGCACGGCTACGACGCGATTCCCGCCGCGCCCGCCGCGCACGTGCAGCGGATGCTGCCCGAGCCCGAAGCCGCGCTCACGCCGGGCGCGCTGAAGCACGCGCTGGTCGCGCGCGACTGGCAGGAGGCGATCACCTTCAGCTTCGTGCATTCGGCGCGCGAGTCGGCGCTCTTTCCCGACCGCGGCCCCCACGACGCGCCGATCGCGGTGCTTAACCCGATCGCGGGCCATCTCGACGTCATGCGGACCACGCTGCTGGGTGGTCTCGTCGAGGTGCTCGCGACCAACCTCGCCCGCAAGCGCGACCGCGTGCGCGTGTTCGAAACGGGCCGCTGCTTCGAGCGCGCGGGCCAGGGCTACCACCAGCCGCTGCGCCTCGGCGGGCTCGCCTACGGCAGCGCGCTGCCCGAACAATGGGGGTCCGCGATGCGCCCCGTCGACCTGTTCGACGTCAAGGGCGATCTCGCGGCGCTGGTGGCGCCCCGAACGCTGACCACCGACCGCGGTGCGCATCCGGCGCTGCATCCCGGCCGCGCCGCCCGTGTCCTCGTCGACGGCGCGGTCGTCGGCTGGCTCGGCGAACTGCACCCGCGGCTGGTCCGGCACTTCGAGCTGCCGCGGGCGCCCGTCGTGTTCGAGCTCGACCTCGCTGCGCTGCTCGCGCGGCCGATGCCTGCGGCCGCCACGGTGCCGAAGCTGCCGGTGGTGCGCCGGGATCTGGCCGTCGTCGTCGACGACGCACTCCCCGCGCAGGACGTCCTCGCCGCGCTGGAGGCGGCGCGGCCGGCGCACGTCGACGCGATCCGGTTGTTCGACGTCTACCGCGGCCCCGGCGTCGCTCATGGCAAGAAAAGCCTTGCGATTCTTGTAGTTATGCAGGATACTGCCCGCACTTTGACGGACGCGGAGATCGACGCGACCGTGGCTGAAATGCTGCGCCTGCTCGCGGATCGATTTTCGGCGACACTTCGTCAACAGGACTCCCGATGACGCTGACCAAAGCCGAACTCGCCGACCTGCTGTTCGAGCAACTCGGCCTCAACAAGCGCGAAGCGAAGGACATGGTCGAGCGTTTTTTCGAGGAAATCCGCATCGCGCTCGAAGCCGGCGACAGCGTCAAGCTGTCGGGGTTCGGCAATTTCCAGCTGCGCGAAAAGCCGCAGCGCCCCGGCCGCAATCCCAAGACCGGCGAGGAGATTCCGATCACCGCACGGCGCGTCGTCACCTTCCACGCCAGCCAGAAATTGAAGGCCATGGTCGAAGCCGCGAACCATGCCGGAACCCAGCCGATCTAAGGCCGAGCTTCCGCCGATCCCCGCCAAGCGCTACTTCACCATCGGTGAGGTGAGCGAGCTCTGCGCGGTCAAACCGCACGTGCTGCGCTACTGGGAGCAGGAGTTCTCGCAGTTGAAGCCGGTCAAGCGGCGCGGCAACCGTCGCTACTATCAGCATCACGAGGTTCTCCTCATCCGCCGCATCCGCGACCTGCTCTACGAACAGGGGTTCACGATCCACGGCGCGCGCAATCGACTGGAGAGCGACACAGGCGGCAGCAGCGACGGCAGTTCCGGCGCGCCGCAGGGCGTTCCCGACCCCGGCAGCCCCCCCGCGTTGTCGACCGCCGAATTGCGGCAGAAGCTCGAGGAAATTCGCGAGCTGCTAGGTCAACGACGTTGATGCGGCTATAATGTGCGGTCAGCGTCGGGGCGTAGCGCAGCCTGGTAGCGCACCTGCATGGGGTGCAGGGGGTCGAGTGTTCGAATCACTTCGCCCCGACCATTTCACCGCAATCGTTTCAACGACTTAGGCCGCCGTCACCGGTGGCCTTTGTCGTTTCTGGTCAGCCGCAAAGCTGATATCGCTGCGTGGAACGGCCCCAGCCAGAGCAGTACCCGCCAAGCGATCGTCCAGCACCGCTGCCAGTTCCGGTTCGTGGATGACGCGCACCTCGCAGGCGAGCCCGTTGCCGGCGAGCAGTTCAGCCTCGAGGTGGCGCCAACACCGGTTGTGAAACACGGATCGCCGCGCCAGGGCTTCGCGGGTCGTGGCGTCGACCGCCGGCGGGGTGCGCCAAGTACCACGGCCCAAGGCGGTCATCCGGGTTGCCGTTCTTCTCCTTGACGTCGCGAAGCCACTGCCGACGCGGTGATACGAGGCCATCGGGACGAACACCTCCTTGCCGCTGGTGCTCTCGGTCTTCGTCGGCTTGAACCTTTCGCCAGGTGAGCGCGGTCTCGTTCGGTGATGGTCCGTTGATCAAGATCGGTGAGGGTCGCCGGCAGCGTTTGGGGCGGGTCGGATGCGATGGTGCAACGCACAACAAATGAGTTCAGGCAGGGTTTTCAATGAACACGCTGACCGACCGGTAACGACCCGTTGCAGAAGTTCGAGCGACCCGGAAGCTGCCATCCAAGGCTCTGAAAGCCGACGTTCATAGCACGCAGCCCTCGAGTGTTGTCCATTGGTCGGCCCTGCGACGTATGCCGGGCGAGCACTCCGGACTGAATGCAGTCGGCGGCGGCGCAGTGCTGCTTAGGGTTAGCCTCCGTGGTCCGATTGCATTGTTGCCGCGTCGGCGCAGCGTCGGCGCCACAACTCATGTCTGCAGTTCTCCCGGTTTTCGTCGCAGGGTGTCCGACGGGAGTTCACCAAAGCAATCCTTGTAGGCGCGTGAGAACTCCCCGAAGTGCCAGAAGCCCCAGTCGAGCGCAACGGTGGACACCGTAGTTGATCCCTGAGTCGCTGCCAGGAGCGCCCGCCGCACGCGATGCAATCGGAGCCGGATCAGGTAGGTCACCGGGGTCAATCGCATGACCTCCTTGAATGCGTACTCCAAGGTGCGCTCGCTCACTCCGGCGACCTTGCACAGGTCGCTGACGTAGAGGTGATCATCAGAATGTGATAACGCAAACTCTTCGGCGATTTTGACGATGGAAGTCTGCGCCTGCCGGGTCCGGTCGCTGTGGCTAGGCTCGAAGTCGTGTGCCCCGCCAAGGACTCCCAACAGAAGCTCGACCAACTCGACGTGGGCCGCTTGCCTTTCCGCATCCCGCTCGTTGAACAGTGCCGGTTGCCATGCGGCAGTATCCACCAGTCGCTTGCCCCACTCGAACAGCTTCTGAGCGTTATCGCGGTCGACCTGCAGCGATTCCACGCCGCGCGGCAAACGAAACTCGCTTTCGCGCAGGCGGGCCGTGAGATGTGCACGGATCTCGTCCGGCGAGAGCAGAAACGTAATGCTGTCGTACCCGGCGTCGGCTACAAAGATGGCCTCCGAATCTGGCGCTGCCGCGAGCATCAGGCCGGCGCTCACCGGAAGTCCGTTCACAGTCCCGCTCGCTTTCGGTCCGAACGTGACGTAAGCGAGAAGGCCCCTGCGGGCGCTCGTGCGCGTCCGCACGCGACGATTGGTTGAATAGTAGACGACCGCAGACGCCCCGAGACGAACAATCACTCGGCGCGCCCGGAGCGGGAGCGGCTGGAGTTGCACCGCATCCTGCTCGACCAGCTCGATGCCGGCGCCGACCGCCGTGGGATCGCTGATCTCGACGACCACCACTGCAGGCTGTGTGCCGGTGAACGCAGGGTGCTTCACGATTGCGCTTTGCGGAATTCCGATAGACGACTGCGCGTCAAGCCGGGAGAGTGTAACAGCGGCAGCAATCCCGGCGACGCGGGGACTCCGGGTCGACTCACCGGGCCTTCCACTACGGTGTCACCGGACCTCAATCGCTCGCCGAAGGGCAACTCGATACCCCGGACGCAGCGCCCTCATGAACCTGCAACAGGTTAGCGACAGTTGTTTTGCGGTCCTGAACGAGACGGGCCGTCTCTGCGATTCGAACTCCGGATTCATCGACCGCGGCGGCGGCGTACTCGTCGACACGCAATCTGACTTGCCCCACGCGCGGCGGATGGCCGAGTTGTTCGGCACCATTTGGCAAGCCATGCCGAAGCGCGTGATCAATACCAATGAGAGCGGCGACCATGTGTGGGGCAACCAGGTCTTTGCGGGTGCCGAGATCATCGCGCATCGAACGGTGCCCGACCGCATGATGCAGGCCGTCACTCCGAGGGAATTCCAGGCGCTGCTCAGTGGTGTCGATGGCTTGCTCTCTCGTCTTTTGCTCAGGGCAACCGGTCCCGGCGTGCTGGCAATCGGCAGGCAGTTGCGGCAGGACTACGACTTCGACGGGATCGAGCCAACGCTTCCGGCGACGCTGTTCGACGAACGATTCGTGCTGGACCTCGACGGCCTGGAGATCCACGTGATTCACGTCGGGCCTTGCCACCGGGTCGGGGACACGATCCTTCACGTGCCTGCGGAAGGAGTGGTTTTCGCGGGTGACGTGGTCTTCCGCAAGTGCACGCCCATGGGCTGGCACGGCACCAGCGCGAAATGGCTGCAGGCCCTCGACCTCATCCTCTGGCTCGATCCGGAAGTCATCGTTCCCGGGCACGGCCCCCTGTGCGGGATCGAAGGTGCGATGGAGGTCAAGGCGTACCTCGAATACGTGCGCGAGGAGTCGAGGCGGTGCTTCGCGCAGGGCCTGAATGCGCTGGACGCCGCCAAGCGGATCGAATTCGGACCCTATCGGGAGTGGCGAAGCCCGGCGCGGCTGCTCGCGAACGTCGAAAGCGCGTATCGGGAATTCCACAACGTGGTCATGCCCGCGCCGCCGGATGCGGTGAACACCTTCAATTCGATGTACGAAGTCGCGAAGGCCCGTGGAATCGAGGTGGAATTCTGATGCAGGAATACAGGATGGAGTTGGCAATGGATCACGTCCCGCAGTACCCCTTGCTGGGCAAGCTCATGAAGCCAGGCACGCTGAAGCCGCTGCTGATGGCGTTGGGCGTCGCCGGCGTTGTCGCGTCGATTGGCACGCCCTCGATCGCCGCCGCCGCCGACGCGCCCCGCCGGCCGAACATCGTCGTCATCCTCGGCGATGACCTGGGGTTCGCCGACATGGGCGCATTCGGCAGTGAGATCAAGACGCCGAACCTCGACTCGCTGGCGCAAGAGGGCGTGCGCTTCGCGAATTTCTACACGCACGCCAGCTGCTCGCCTACTCGGTCCATCTTTCTGACTGGCGTCGACACGCACCTCAACGGTCTCGGCAACATGGACGAGTGGACGGCGCCCAACCAGTGGGGCGTGGACGGCTACGAGGGCTATCTGAACAACCGGGTGGCAACGCTTCCGCAGCTGCTCAAGGGAGCCGGCTATCACACCTACATGGTCGGCAAGTGGCACCTGGGCAAGGCGCCGGCCCAGATCCCGGCGGCGCGCGGGTTCGAGCGCGATTTTTCTCTGCTCGATGGCGCCAGCAGCTATTGGGACGCGATGAATTTCACCGCCGCGTCGCCGCGGTCGGTGTTCACCGAGGACGGGCGCTACCTGACGAAGCTGCCCGACAACTACTACGCCACCAAGACCTACACCGACAAGCTGATCGACTTCATCGACGCCAATCGGGGCGACGGCAAGCCCTTCTTCGCCTACGTGGCTCACCAGGCGCCGCACGACCCCTTCCACCTGCCCAAGGAGTGGCGCTCCCGCCACGTCGGCGAATACGACAAGGGTTGGGACGCGGTCCGGGAGGCACGCCTGAAGCGGCAGATCGAGCTCGGCATCATGCCGGCCGGCACGCAGCTCGCGGAGCGCATGTGGTTCATCCCCGATCCCATCGTGCTCGCGCCGGCACCCCGGGCTTTGCTCGGCAAAAAGATGGAGCTCTACGCGGGCATGGTGGAGAACCTCGACTTCCACGTCGGCCGGCTCATCGACCACCTCAAGGCGATCGGCGAGTACGAGAACACGATCTTCGTCGTGTTCGGCGACAACGGTGCCGAGGGTACCGATCTCTTCAAGATGATCGCCGGCACGCCGGGCACGCGCGACTACCTGTTCGCCGCGATCAACTGGTCGCAGACCCACCCCAACGCGTGGGGCGATCCAGGCTCGTACGTCGGCTACGGCCCGATGTGGGCGCAGGTGTCGATGACGCCTTTCAGCCAGTACAAGGGCTGGCTGGCGGAAGGCGGCATCCGCAACGCGCTGATCGTCAGCGGGCCGGCCGTCAAACGGCCCAAGGGCAGCATCAACCAGGGGGTGATGCACGTCGCCGACCTCATGCCGACGCTGCTCGAGATCGCCGGCGCCAGCTACCCTGCGGCGATCAACGGGCAGCCGGTGCCCGCGCTGATGGGCAAGTCCTGGGGCAAGGTGCTGGCGGGCCAAGCCGAGTCGCCGCGGACGGAAACGGACTACATCGGCTGGGAGATCTTCGGCAACCGCGCGGTGCGGCAGGGCGACTGGAAACTCCGCTGGGAATACAAGCCTCTGGGCAAGGGTGACTGGGAGCTCTTCAACCTCGCCGCCGATCCCGCCGAGCGCAAGGATCTCGCCGCGGAACGCCCCGACAAGTTGAAGGACCTGATCGCGCTCTGGGGTGCCTATGTCCGGACGAACCGCGTGGTGCTGCCGAGTCGCTCACCGTACGAGGCGCTGGACGACCAGCTGCCGAAGCGCGTCCCGGTCGAAGCGGGCTTCCCGCCGCTGATCTACAAGCGGCAGTTCGTGCCGCCCGCGGATTTGTTGACCGATCCCGCCCCGTGAGCCGGAAGGGCCGCCCCGCGGGCGAGCTGTGCCCGTCGGGCGAGGGCGATCCAAGCGCTGCCGTTCCGAGAATCAACCAATAGAGACGGAGGTTCCATGAAGCAAGTCACAGAACGGATGGCGGGGGCTGCATGGCGGCGGTTGGTCCCCGTCATGGCCATCGCCATGAGCGCGCTCGTTACGCTGCCGACCATGGCCCAGGTTCCGGGCCGCTTCTACTGGAAGACGCTGGACGGCGGCAATGCGGTGCCGCTCATCGTCAACTCGATCAGCGGCAACACGAACCCGTTCGATCCGGCGCACGTCGTGGTGCCCGGCGCGAGCTTCGATGCCACGGTGGCGCTGACGGGCTACGCGCATACGTTTTCCGTGTTCGACCGTTCGGCGATGGCGGCGATTCTCCTGCCGATGGGACGCGTCTCGGGCGATGTCACCGTGGCCGGCAGGACATTCAATCAATCGGCCGACGGGTTCGGCGATCCGATGCTCGAATTCGACATCAACATCCTCGGCCCGAAGGCGCAGAAGAACCTGGCCGACGTCCTGCGCTACGAGCCGGGATTCTCGGTCGACCTGCTCGCCGACCTCGCCCTGCCGATCGGCGAGTACCACAATGACCAGCCGCTCAATCTGGGGCAGAACCGCTGGTACGGGCGCGTCGGCATGCCCGTCGTCTGGCAGCTGGGGTCGTGGGTGCCCGGCCAGCGCACGACGCTGGAGTTACTGCCCGCCGTCTGGCTCTTCGGCAACAACACCGATTACCTCGGGCAGACGCTGAAGACCGATCCCATGTTCCAGCTCGACGCGCATCTGACGCGGGACTTCACCGACCGCTTCTGGGGTGCGATCGACGCATCCTGGTACAGCGGCGGGCAGGCGAGCATCAACGGGGTCGCCGGAGAGAAGCTCAACAATCTAGGCGTCGGCCTCACGCTCGGCTACCAGATCAACGACAGCCTCAACCTGACCTTCGGCTACAAGTCGACCGTCAACGACAACGCTCCTGGGGACCTGCGGATGAACGGCTTCATGCTCTCGCTCGTCTACGGGTGGCACCCGCTCATCGAAGGCTCGCGCCGGCTGAAGAGCGAGTAACAGCCAAAGACGAGGCGATCCGCTGCCGCGACTGCTGGTTCCGGATCGACGATCGGGACCGCCCGCCGAAAGGCGTATTCTCGTTCCTGACGTTCCTGATCACGCCGACCGAAAGTGGCAGAGGGCAGGTCTCTCCGGTGTTGACGGCTCCTGCCGGCCGACCGGCGTCGTTGCCAATCTTGATTGGAGTACGGAAATGCTGAAGACATCTGCGCTGCTGCTGGCCATTGCCGCAGCTGGTGTGGCGGGAGCCACTGACGCCGCGGTGGTTTACTGCACTGCACCGGGCATCCCCGCGGGCTGTGTAGTGCGTCCGGCGGCAACGGCTGCGGCCGCCGCCAAGGTAGCGTATTGCACCGCGCCGGGGGTGCCCGTAGGCTGCGTGGCGAAGCCCGCTGCGGCGGCTACCGCCAAGGCCATCTACTGCACGTCCCCTGGTGTTCCTGCAGGGTGCGTTGCACGCCCGGCAGCGACGGCTGCCGCGGTGACGCCTGGCGTGGGGGCGCCGGGTCGCGGTGTGGTCGATCCCGGCATCAACCAGCCAGGGGCCCTGGGAAACCGCGGTGGTGGTGCGCCCGGCGTCGGTGTGGTGGATCCCGGAGTCAATCAGCCCGGGGCCGCGGGAAATCGCGGCGGTGCTGCTGTACGTCCCGGCGTGGGTGCCCCCGAGGCTGGCGTCAACAACGTCGGCACGAACGGGCCTGGCATCGCCAACCAGAACGGCGGCGTGAATCGAGCTGGGCGACGTTGATCTGACCAACGCTGCGACGAAGGTCGAGGCCGCGCGACGTACCGAGAACGCATATGCGGAGCCTCGATCGGTCACGCTCCACATTGGTTTCTCATCCCTGTGCGTCAGGAATTGAAAGCAGGATCAAATCTGCGCAACCTCGCGAAGAGGTTCGCCGTTGGCAACGTTGTAGGGTTGGCCGTTGATTGAACTGGATGAATGGCCGCTACGAAGGAAATTGGGCAGCGGCGCCGACCGGCGGGAAATGGCCGTCAGCCGACGGTCATGGATTTCAAACGCTGCGGCGGCACCCATCGCCGCGCTGCACAACCGGCAACCAATCGCAGCTTCTCATCTGCCCTTCTCGACAACCGTCAAGCACAAAGCGGGCCACCGGGGTTCGACAGCTAATCGCGCAAGCACCTGATTCCATTGAAGTGGATTTCAAACCGCTCCCCTACAAAAGCGCGAGTTGGTGGGAAACGACGGGTTTCTTGACCTTGAGGGCGGCGAGGACCGCGGATTGTTCGGGAC
>CAIWHR010000307.1 GCA_903912485.1 uncultured beta proteobacterium
AAGCGTCGTCAATCCGGCTGTCCGCCTGTAAGAACTCCATAGCCCGATTAACCATCGCTTTGCCCTTGGCGCTCCCGCGGAGACTCAGAACGACGCGCAGGCGGCCATGGTGCATTGCTCCATGCAATAGGAGCTCCTGGTCGTCGAATTCCAGCCCCAGACGCAGGCCTCGGCCGTCGGATTGGGGACCGTGGTCAGGTTCCAGTTGACAGCGCCGCGGTCAGCGTTCTTCAGCCATCCGTTGGCGCAGGTGAAATACGCCTTGCAGAAGAAATACTGCCCGTTGGCCTGCGGCGAGGGGTGCCCGCCTTTGAGCACGGTATGCCGCGGATTCTTCACGTAGGCGGCGTACTGGCCAGCCGAGGCCCCCCACAGGATGAACGACATCGGCTGGGCGTTCTGGTCGATGTACCCGATCAGCAGGCCGGTGAAGTCCTTCCACAGGTCGATGTGTGCCCCGATGGTGCAGGAGCTGGCGCCCGGCGGGCAGGGAATCGTAAGGGCCGAGTTGAGCAGCAGCACGCCGTCCTCGGCCCAGCTGCTCAGGTCCCCGTTGGCGATGTTGGTGGTGAACTGCTCGTTCTGCAATTCGAGCAGCACCCTCTGGACGGAGGGCACGCTGGAAGTGTCCTCGCTGCTGTCCAGCGAGAAGGAGAGCCCGGTGGCCAGCCCCGGGGTGGGCGCCGGATCCTGACCCAGGATCAGTGCCTTGATCTCGTCCGGCGATGTCATGTAAAGGGTCCTGAAAGCACGGGCTATCGACGGGCTGATGGCGTCCGCGCTGGTCGACTGCTGGCCGAGTGCCTGCGAAACGACGGACAGCTGCGCCCTCACCTGCGGGTCGTTGAAGAAACCCGACCACCCGGCCGGCAGGCAGCCGTAGGTCAGGTCGGCGAGCGTCGCCGTGTTCCAGGCTGCGGTCTCGAGATTGGCGCAGCCCGGGCCGTAGGGGTACTCGTCGGGAGCGAACAGCGCCTGGCTGGCGTCGACGACCAGCGCCACGTCCTGCAGGCTCGACTCGGCCGGCCTCGCGTCCAGCCTGACCGTGTAGACGAGCTTGCCGGTGGCCACCTGGAAAACCGGGGCGTCCGCCGTCATCAGGTAGAGCTGCGGACTGCGGCCGTTGCCGTAGAGTGCGGCCCTGGGCACGGCCCCCTCGAAGCGCCTGCTCCACTGCCGGGCGATCACGTCCACCGGGCTGAAGTGGGATTTCGCGAGCGGCGCCTTGGTGACAAACGAGGAAACCGGCGAGACGCTGTCCAGCGTCAGCGTATAGACGCCATCCTGCGGCGTCGGCGCGAGCTCGGCCCTGGGCGCATGCTGCACAAAGGCACTGCCCCGGCGCGACGCCTGATCGTGGTTGAAGACGGTCAGGACGGTCTTTCTGCTGGTCACCGCGACGGACGGCGGCGAGTACCAGACCGTGTTGAGCATCCGCAACTGCAGCGTCAACCGCTGCGCAGCGGCGTCGTAGGTCCGCGCGGAGATGGCAGCGTACCAGGCGCTGTCCAGCTGCGGCGTGCTGCCGAACAGCTGCAGCAGTGCGTGGGGGGCGTCCTCACCGTAGGCCTCGCGCCAGGTGTCGCCGACGTAGTCGCGCGTCGGCGTGCTGCCGGCGGCGGCCGGAGTCTCCCAGCTGAACCAGTACAGATCCGCCGGCACGCCGTTCATCACCAGCGTGTACTGATCCTTCACGGCCGTGGGCGTGAGGGTCGCCTGCCCCGCCTCGACCAGGAACGTCCGGCTGGCAACCGGGGGGGCCGGGGTGCTTTCATGGGGGCCGCAGCCGGCAAGGACGAACAGCAGCAGCCAGGCCTGAGCGAGCAGCCATTGACGCTTCATCGGGATGCCTCCGGATTGGATCGCCATTCGCGAGTATTGCCGAAGCGGGCTCCGGTGGGTAGCCTCGTTCGATCCGTGGCCGATCTCTGCCGGCGACCCGATCACGTTCACCGTGAGCGACGGCGGCCAGAGCGACGACGACCTCAGCTCTGCAAATCAGGAGGCAGCTTCCCGGGGGGCTTTGTGCGCCGTCGCGACGAACTGGAAGGCCAGCGCACCAGGCTTTCTCAGGATGAGATTTCGGGTGCGTTCCGGAATGCCGGCCCACTGTCGCGCAAACTCCGGATGATCCAACCCGGCGTCGACCGAACTGAGGTGATCGATGCGGTATCCCGCATCGGACAGGACCTTCCTGAGGCTGCTCAGGGTGAAGAAGTGTCGGTGCGTGGAATCGAGCAGGCCGATTTCCTTGTACTCGAACTCGTCGACCAGCAGGCTCGCAATCACGCCGCCATAGGCAATGTTCGGCGTCGACACGACGAGGTAGCCGGCGGCGTTCAGGAGGCTCCGCATCTGGACCAGGCAGCCGAAGGGGTCGCGCAGGTGCTCCAGCACGTCGGCGGCCACGATCACGTCGAACTTGTCGTCGGCACGAGCCAGCCGCGCCGACCATGTCGGATCGTCGAGACCGAGCGTGTGGACTGCGGAGCAATATTCCTTCGCGCCCTCGGCGGCAGCCGCGTCGATCTCTATGCCGGTCACATCGCAGCCGCGTGCCTGGAGTATCCGGCTCATGTGGCCGCCCGAGCAGCCGAGTTCGAGGACGCGCTTGTCCGCGCCGACCAGGTTCACGACGCGCGAGGCGACGCTGTCTGCGCCGACATCGATGTTGTAGCTGTAGGAACCCATGATTTTCGCTGCACCCCATTCCTGTTCGAGCTTCCGCCGGTCGACCGGCCGCGGGACCCCACTTTCCTCGACTCCGACAGCCATTCTGCGCCTGCGTCCTTCTCGACAGGACGTGCCGGCATCGGCTCGCCCGGACGCATCGGGCAGCCGAAGCCGGCGCGCCGGCCGCGACACCGGGCGACGCCAGGACTGCGCGGCCCGGATCCCCGGGGCGGCGCGGGCATCGACCAACCCGACGGCGCACCCGAGGGCGCAGCCAATTCCCGCTTCCGCAGAACGTCGGCAACGTGAGCCGGGAGGTTTCGGCGACCGCGCCATCGGGCAGCGTGATTGCGCAGGACCCCTCCGCGGGGACTGCCGTCGCGCCGGGGTCCGGCGTCGACCTCGTCGTGTCGTCGGGATCGGCGCAGACCCGGCAGATCGACGTTCCGACGCTGTCCGGCTGGGGCCTCGTCGTGCTGGCCTGCCTGTTCGCGCTGAACGCGTCGAAGCGCCTGCGGCGCCGCAGAAAGTAGCCGCGTCCGGACGCGAGGCGCCCGGACGAGCCGGCGGGTCAGCCCTTGACCGCGCCCATGGTGAGCCCCTTCACCACGTACTTCTGGAAAATCATCGTCAGGACGATCGCCGGCGCCATGATCGCGACGGCGGCGGCCATCACGCCGCCCCAGTCGACCTCGGCGTAGGAGAGAAAGTTGTAGACGGCGATCGGCAGCGTCTTCGTCTTCTCCATGCTGAGCACCTGCGAGAACATGAAGTTGTTCCAGGAAAAGATGAAGGAAAGCGTCGTCGCGGTGATGATGCCCGGCCCCGACAGCGGAAGGATGATCGCCCAGAACGCATATTGTCGCGTCGCACCGTCGACCATCGCCGACTCCTCCATCTCCGGCGGAATCGTGCTGAAGTACGTCGACATGATCCAGACCACGATCGGCAGCGCGATCAGGATGTGCGAGAGGATCAGCGCCGTGTAGCTGTCCATGAGGTCCAGCCGCGAGAACACGATGTACCAGGGCATCAGGAACGAGATCCCCGGCATCAGCCGCGCCAGCAGAATGAACACGGCGAGCTTGCGCTGCCTGAACCGCGCGATCGAGTACGCCGCGGGCAGCCCCAGGACGAGCGACAGGCCGACGGCCGAAGCGCCGACGATCGTCGAATTCAGGAAGTACTTGAGGAAATCCTGCTCGCCGAAGACCTTCCGGTAGTTCTGCAGCGTCGGCGAGAAGAAGATCTTCGGCGGCCACGAGATGATGTCGACCTGCGTCTTGAACGACGACGCGAGCATCCACAGGAACGGGAACAGCACGACGAGAACGATCGCGGCAACGGCGAGGTAGAACAGCGCGCTCGACACGATTTTCCTGTTCATCGGTGCCTCCCGGCTCGATTCCCCGCGCGCCGCGTCACGTCCCCGGCCGGCCTAGACTTCGGACGAAGCGCGCAGCTTCATGATGCCGAGGCTGCAGCCGAACACGACGACGAAGAGAACGACGAGAATGACCGCCGACTGCCCCATGCGGAAATACTCGAAGCTGTACTTGAAGCCCATGATGTTGAGCGTTTCCGAAGCGTAGCCGGGACCGCCCCCCGTCATCGCGAAGATGATGTCGAACGTCTTCAGCGCGTCGATCAGGCGCAGGATCAGCGCCGTCAGGATGACCGGCATCACCATCGGTATCGTGACCAGCCGCAGGATCTGCCACTCGCTCGCGCCGTCGATGCGGGCGGCCTCGACCGGCTCCTCGGAAAGGCCGGCCAGTCCCGCGAGGACGATCAGCGTGATCATCGGCGTCCACTGCCACACGTCGACGAGGATCAGCGACGGGATGACCGAATTCTCGCTCGAGATCCAGAGGCCGGGCGGCAGCCCGAACGCCTGCAGGACGAAGTTGGCGAGGCCGATGGTCGGGTCGAAGAAGAGATTGAAGACGATGCCGACGGCGATCGGCGTGGCCACCAGCGGCAGCAGCAGCAGCAGCTTGGCGACGCTTTTTCCGGCGAAGGCGCGGTTGAGGATCAATGCGGCGGCGACGCCGAGAAAGCCCTCGATCACGACGGCGAACAAGGTGAAGGCGAAGGTCCGCGCCAGAGCGTGCAGGAACCGCGGCTCGGAGAGCACCCGCGCGTAGCTCCTGAGACCGACGAAAGTCGGCTCCGCGCCGGAGGTGAGGTTCCAGTTGGTGAAGCTGAGGTACGACGTGTAGAGGACCGGAAAGACCATCAGCATGGCGACGAAGACGATCGCCGGCAGCGGGAACAGCAGCTGCAGGTTCCGTTCGGTGAAGCTCGACTGGATCATGGACTGCCCCACCCGTGGCCGTGGCCCGGTCCGCGGCGCCGCGCGCGGCCGGATTCCGTCCGTCCGGCCGTGCGGCGCCGGACCGGCGGCGATGCGATCAAGCGACGCCCCGGCGGCGCGGCGCGCGCGCATGTGCCGGGGCGCTGCGCATCACTTCCCGTATTCGCCGGTGTCCTGCAGCAGCTCGTTGACTTTCTCGACCCGTTCCTTGGCCATCTTCTCGAGATTCGGCGATACGCCCTTGGTGTTGATCGAGTCGATGACCAGCTCGCCGATCAGGTCGCGTGCCTCGCCGACCGCGCTCATGTACGGACGATCCAGCGGATAGCCGTTCTTCGCCGCGAAGGCGCGGGTCTCGACCAGCCCGGGATTGATCCTGGCGAGGATCGCCTTGTCCTCCCATACCGACGAGCGCGCCATCGTGATGTTCGCCTGCATGCCCTTGGCCGCGAGCTGCTTGCTCGTCGCCCAGTCGATGAATTTCAGTGCCAGGTCCTTCTTCTTCGACTGCTTCGCCACCGCCATGCCCCACGACGTCACGATGAACGGCGAGTTGGTCTTCGGGCCCGCCGGGAAGTTGGCGATGCCGACCTTGTCGACCGACACCTGCGTCTTGGCCGGATCGATGATCTGGCCGTAGAACACCGAGGCGTCGGTCCACAGCGCGACCTTTCCGGCCTGGAACAGCGGCATGATGTTTTCCCAGGACATCGACGTCACGCCCTTCGGACCGTAGTTGCCGAGCATCTTGCCGTAGAAGCGGATGGCGTCGACCGCCGGCTTGGAGTCGAACACCGCGACGCCCTTGTCGAGGTACAGGCCGCCGTAGTTGTAGACGTAGCTCGACAGCTGCGTCACCGCCGCCGCGCCCTTGCCGCGCGAGGCGAACCCGGCGACGCTGTCGGAGTTGAGCTTCTTCGCCGCCGCCTCGAGCTCGTCGAAGCTGGCCGGAATCTTGAGGCCGGCGCCGGCGAGGAGGTCCTTCCGGTAGTAGAGCACCTGCCATTCGGTCACCAGCGGAACGATGTAGGTCCGCGCGCCGAACGTGGCCACGCTCATGACGTTCTTCGGGTAATCGGAGAAGTCGTAGGCGGCGAGCGGCTCGTACCAGCCGTTCTTGTAGAACATCTTGCCTTCCTGCAGCGGCCGGGTCATGAACACGTCGACCGACGACGAGTTGGTCGCGAACTCGGTCGTCAGCTTGGTCGTCAGCTGCCCTTCCTGGAGGCTTTCCGCGTTGACCTTGATCCCGGTCGCGCCTTCGAATTCGGGAATGGCGGCCTTCAGCAGATCGCCGTACGGATGGTTCGCGAGCAGCACGCGAATCTCTTTCGCCGGCGCCTGCGCCAACGCGCCCGCGGCAATGCAGAGCGACGACAGCGCCACCAGAGTCTTCCTGACCAGCTTTCTCATACACCCTCCACAGAATGACGAGGACTCGCCTCGACGACGGCCGGCGCTGACTCCGAAACCGGCGAACCGGGCACGGCCCGGCTCCGCGGTCCCCGGCGTTCATACCGGCGACTCATGTTCGTTGCCTCCGGATCGACCGCGCCCTCAGACGAGGGTCAGCGACGTCTCCGGGTCGAAGACGTGCGTCTTCGCCATCTTCAGCTGCACCTCGATCGTGTCGCCGACGCGAAGCGGACTCTCCGGCGCCTCCATCCGGGAGACGATGGCGTGCGCGCCGCAGGTCAGGTGAACGAAGATCTCGGACCCCAGCGTCTCCACCACGTCGGCCTGCGCCGCGAACGTGTTCCCTTCGTCGACCGACGCCGCAGCGCGCGCCGCAATGTCCTCGGGCCGCACGCCGAACACGACCTTTCGGCCCGCGTGCGCGCCGAGCCGGGATGCGAACGAGTCGGGCGCCCTGACGCGGAAGCTGCCGGTGTCGATGACCAGGCCGCCGTCGGCGGCGACCAGCGTGGCGTCGATGAAATTCATCGCCGGCGATCCGATGAAGCCGGCGACGAACAGGTTGGCCGGCTTCGAATACACGTCCATCGGGGCGCCGCTCTGCTCCAGGATGCCCTTGCTCATGATGAAGATCCGGTTGGCCATCGTCATGGCCTCGACCTGATCGTGGGTGACGTAGATGATCGTGGCGCCCAGACGGCGGTGCAGCTTGCTGATCTCGGCGCGCATCGCCACGCGCAGCTTGGCGTCGAGGTTGGACAGCGGCTCGTCGAACAGGAACAGCTTCGGCTTGCGGACGATCGCCCGCCCCACCGCCACGCGCTGCCGCTGGCCGCCCGACAGTTCCTTGGGCTTTCTGTCGAGCAGGTCGCCGAGGCCGAGGATGTCGGCGGCCTCCTCCACGCGCGCATCGATCTCGGCCTTGGGGATCTTCCGGATCCGGAGCCCGAAGCCCATGTTCTCGCGGATGTTCATGTGCGGATACAGCGCGTAGTTCTGGAACACCATCGCGATGTCCCGATCCTTCGGCGCCATGTCGTTGACGAGCGTGTCGCCGATGTAGATCTCGCCGGAAGTCACGGCTTCGAGGCCCGCGATCATGCGCAGCGCCGTCGTCTTGCCGCAGCCCGAGGACCCCACCAGAACGGCGAATTCCTTGTCCTGGATTTCGATCGAGAGATCGTCGACCGCCTTGACCGCGCCGAACTGCTTGACGACCTTCCTCAGGACCACACCCGCCATGCTGCCGACCCCGTCGACCGGACCCGGCGGAGGGCCGATTCCCGGCCTGCCGGTCCACCTTGACAGTCTATCCGAGTTGCCCCCTCCTGTCCGGTGGCGGGTGCTGCGGCGCCGTTCAAGCTTTTCCGCCGGAGGCCGATAAGGGGATGTGGAGACGATTGGCGCAGCGGCACATCCGGTTGCCCGCGCCTGCCATCGCTCCGGCAAGGACTGAAGACTTGGGAACATGCGTCGAGCCAGCCGCCAACCGCCGCCCCCTCCGGTGCGACGATGCTGATCGCGGCTGACGAATCGGGGCTGCCGCCGGTCGGCAGGGGTCGCGAAGCGGCGGAACCCGCCGCGCCCTCCGGCGCCCTGAACCTCGCCGACGCGCTGCAACTCCTCGTCCACGCCGGGCTGCGGGCCGTCGGCGACGACATCCCTTCGGTGCAGGCGGTCATCGATGGACTGTGCGCCATTTCCAGCCACGACGGCCTGACCAGCCTTGCCAACCGGCGGCATTTCGACCTCGCGCTGAAGAAGGAAATCGAGCGCAGCGCCCGCAGCGGCGAAACCTTCGGGCTGCTGCTGATCGACGTCGATCACTTCAAGGAGATCAACGACACGCACGGCCACGCGGCGGGCGACCGGGTGCTCAAGCACATCGCCGGGGTCCTTGCCCGCGGCTTCCGCAGCACCGACACGGTGGCGCGCTACGGCGGCGACGAATTCGCGGTGATCGTGGTGAACATCTCCAACCCGTACCTGCTCCAGTTCGCCGAGCGCGTGCGGGCGACGATCGCGCGCGAGCCGATCGCCGTTGCCGGCGACCAGACCGTCAACGTGTCCATCAGCATCGGCCTCGCCTGTTCCAACGTCCAGGGCTGGGTGACCGCGATCAAGCTGCTGGACATGGTCGACCACCAGCTCTACGAGGCGAAGCGCCTCGGCCGCAACCGCGTCCACGGGTCCCCCCAGCCCGCCACCGCCGTCACGGCCGACGAGCGCGCGTCGCTGTTCGCCATCTACGATCCGCACGGTAACCGAAATGATTGAAACCAGACAGACGGCGAGGACGATCGCGATCACCAGCGGCAAGGGGGGGGTCGGCAAGTCCTGCATCACCGTCAACCTCGGCTGCGAGCTGGGCCGCACCGGCAAGCGCGTGCTGATCATCGACGCCGATCTCGGGCTCGCCAACCTCGACATCCTGCTCAACCTGCGCCCTAAGGGGACGCTGCACGACGTGCTGCACGACAAGTGCAAGCTCGCCGACGTGCTGCTCGACGGACCGCCCGGCGTGACCGTGCTTCCCGCGGGCTCCGGCATCGCCGAGCACACGCGGCTGAGTGGTGACCTGCGCCTGCGGCTGCCGGAGATCGTCGGCGGCATCCTGCCCGAGTTCGACTACGTGCTGTTCGATACCGGCGCGGGCATCGCCGAAGTCGTGCTCTACGCGACCGCACTGGCGCAGGAAGTGCTGCTCGTCGCCACGCCCGAGCCGACCAGCTTCGCCGATGCGTACGCGATGATGAAGGTGATGGCGCTGCAGCAGGGCCGCGAGCGCTTCGGCCTCGTGGTGAATCAGGTGCACAAGGGCCAGGACGGCAGGGAGATCGCGCACAACCTGCAGCAGATCGCCGACCGCTTCCTGCCCGGTCAGGTCGCGCACCGGGTCGGACTCGAGTTCGTCGGCGAGATCCCCGCGGATTCGGCGATGGAACGCTCGGTCCGCGCGCGCACTCCGGTGGTCCTGCACGAGCCCGAATCCGCCGCCGCAGGCGCGCTGCGCGCGCTGGCGCGCGTAGTGTCGATGCAGCCGCCGCGACTGCGCGGTCTGCGCGTCGTTCCCGAGCGCGCAAGCCCGATCGCTGCCGCCACCTGAGGGCGGCGCGGCGCGCGCGGTTGATCTTTGGCGCCAAACCGGGTATGCTGCACCGCAACAATGCCGTTCAGCCTTGGAGTCCCCCGATGAATGCAAAACCCCACCCGGGTTTGCGCGGCGTCGGTGGCGCCACCCCGCATCCAGGGGCCGCGTTGACCGACGAGATGACCGAAAGCACCCGGCCTCCTCCCCGCGAACTCCCCGCCCTTCCCCCTTTCGGCGCCGTGCACGCCGCGCTGTCGTGGCACGCCAATCGGACGATCGCCCGCCAGGTCGACGTCGCGTACGCGATGGCCGACCTGGCGCGCGCGCACGGCCGGGCACTTGCCCGGAGCGCCGAATCGAGCCTGCCCGAGTGCCCGCTGCGCGACGCGCTCACCGCGGCGGCGAACGCCTACGTCGAGTGCGCCGACCACGCGACACGCGCGGCAGCGCGCTTCGGCCGCCATTTCGGCCACCTCGCCTTCGCCTTCCCGCGGCCGAACTGACCGCTGCGCCCGCGCACCGCGCCCGCCGCCGGCCGGCCCGACGCGCGACGCCCAATCCTGCCTCAACGGAGCCCATCATGACGATCATCAACCTGGTTGCAACCCTCGCCTGCGTGCTCGAACGGCGCATCGAGCGCAGCCAGCAACAGCAGGCCGACGCCTATCTCGCGCAGGCGACCGATCACGCCGACCTCGAGCTTCGCCAAAGGCAGATCGCGCGGCCGCAGGCGCTGATTCCGCACTACGGCTGACCGGGCGCGGCGCTCAGCCGTATACTGCAGGCGTCGTTCTCTCCCTGCGAGCCTCCTTCATGCTGCGCCCTTCCCTCATTGCCCTGATGCTTCTGGCGTCGGTCGCCGCCGGCGCCGAGACCAGCCAGCAGCCGTTCTTCAACGTCGTCAGCCTCGAAGCCAGCGCCACCGCCGAGGTTCCGACCGACACGCTGACCATCACGCTGTTCATCGAGGAGCAGGGCGCGGATCCGTCGGACCTTGCCGGCAGGGTGAACACCCGGCTCGAACAGGCGCTGGCCAAGGCGAAGTCGGAAACCGCCGTCGAGACGCGCTCGGGCAACTACCAGACGAATCCGCTCTACGACCGCGCCAACCAGATCACCGGCTGGCGCATCCGCGCCGAGCTGACGCTGGAAAGCCGCGACTTCAAGGCCGCCGGCGCGCTCGCATCGCGGCTGCAGCCGGCGATGAAGCTCTCGGCGATGGTCTTTTCGCTGTCGCGGGCCGCGCGGGAAAAGGCGGAAGCGGCGCTGCTGACCGACGCGCTGACCAGGTACCAGGGCAAGGCGCAGGTCATCGCCAGGGCGCTGGGCTTTCCCGGCTACACGCTGGGCCAGGTGACGGTGCGCAGCGACGGACCGGTCTTCCAGCCGGTGGCCTACCGCGGCATGGCGATGTCGGCGATGGCCGACGCCGCGCCGGCGCCGCCGATCCCGGTCGAAGGCGGGAAGAACGCCGTGACCGTCAGCGTGGCGGGATCGGTGATCCTCGGTCCCGGCAAGTAGCCCGACGCGCGCGGCCCGACCCCCCTGGGGCGTCGTTCACGATGTCGGGGGACGCTCAATCGCGCAGGAAGGCGACCGCCTCGTCGACGCGGCCAACTCCAACAATCTTAACGCCATCAATGGCTTGTTTAGGTTTGTTCATGTTGGGTATGAGAAACTGGCGGAAGCCCAGCTTGGCCGCTTCCTTGATCCGCTCCTGCCCGCGCTGAACGGGCCGGATTTCGCCGGCGAGGCCGACCTCGCCGAAGACCAGCGTCTTGGCCGGCAACGGCCGGCCGCGCAGCGACGAGAAAACGGCAAGCAGGATCGCCAGATCCGCCGCCGGCTCGTTGATCCGCACGCCGCCCACCGCGTTG
>CAIWHR010000308.1 GCA_903912485.1 uncultured beta proteobacterium
GCAGCGCGGCGCGCGAGCGCGCGCGCAACACCAGCAGCTGGGCGGGCCACGCGGCGGGCACCGGCGGGGGGACGCGTTCCGCGCCGCCGTCGCCATCCCGCGCCGGCGCTTCCTCCAGGATCGCGTGGTAGTTGACGCCGCCGAAGCCGAAGGACTCGACGGCGGCGCGGCGCGGCACGCCGTCGCCCGGCCAGGGTTTCGCCTCGCGAATGAGGTAGAAAGGCGAACGCTCCCAGTCGACGTCGCGTCGCGGCCGGTCGCAGCCGATCGTCGGCGGCAGCACGCGATGCCGCAGCGCCAGCACCGTCTTGATCAGCCCGGCCATGCCCGCCGCCGCCTTGAGGTGACCGATCATCGACTTGACCGATCCCAGCGCGATCGACTGCGCGCGCTCGACGTGGCGTGCGTACATCGCGGTGAGCGCCGCGAGTTCGGCCTGGTCGCCGACCGGAGTGCCGGTGCCGTGCGCCTCGACCAGCGCGACGCTGCCCGGCGAGAACGGCAGGCCCTCGTAGGCGCGCTCGATGGCGAGCATCTGGCCGTCGACGTCGGGGGCCGTGATGCTCTTGCCCTTGCCGTCGCTCGAACTGCCGATGCTGCGGACGATGGCGTGGACGACGTCGCCGTCGCGGCAGGCGTCGGCATAGCGCTTCAGCACCACCGCGCCCGCGCCTTCGCCGAGCACGAAGCCGTCGGCGCGCTCGTCGAAAGGGAACGAGCCCGTGTCGGACAGCGCGCCGAGCGAGGAGAACAGCACGTAGGTCGTCACGTTGACGCGCGTATCGATGCCGCCGGCGACGGCCAGGTCGTAGCGGCGTTCCCTGAGCCCCGCCATGGCGATGGCCACCGCGGCCAGCGACGACGCGCAGGCGCCGTCGACGGTGAGCCCGTCGCCGCCGAGATCGAAGCAGGAGGCCACCCGTCCCGCGATCAGGCTGGCGAAGACACCGGCGCAGGCGTCTTCGGTGAATTCGGGCAGCGCGGCCTTGATCGCGCGCTCCGCGTTCGTCAGCAGCGACGCCTGCACCGCGGGCGCGAGCGCGAGGAACTCCGGCACCTCGTGCAGCGCGCGGGCCAGCAGTCCGGCGTGCGTGCGCAGCGTGTACGCTTCCTCCGACACGCCGCCGTTGGCGCCGAGGATGACGGCGGTCCGCCGGCGCGCAAAGCCCCGGTCGAGGCAGCCGGCGTCGGCGAGCGCCTGGTGAACCACTTCCAGCGCCAGGAACTGGGCCGGGTCGATGCTTTGCGCGACGACCGGCGGAATCCGGAACTTCAGCGGATCCTTGGCGAAATCGTCGACGAAGGCGCCCAGCCGCGACGAGCTCTTGTCCTTTTCTTCCGGGTTCGGATCGTAGCCGGTGGCCAGGTCCCAGTACGTCGCAGGCACCTCGCGGATGGAGTTGCGGCGGGCGACGATGTTGCGCCAGAACTCGGCCGGGTTGCGCGCGTCGGGGAACACGCAGCCGACGCCGACGATCGCGATCGCGTCGTCGGCGATGGCGTCGGCACGCGGCGCCGGCACCGGCGGC
>CAIWHR010000309.1 GCA_903912485.1 uncultured beta proteobacterium
CGTTCTGATCCCCGGCGCCCCTCAAGCAATTTGCAAATCAGCGTGTCCCAAAGCCACCACGGGTGAACCACCCATCTATCGCCCGCCGACCCTCACCGAATGTGCAAATCACGACATCAAACAAAGTGATCGCGCTCACCGCGCCGCGGAACGACTGGATCGCGTTCAGCGCGCCGATGAACGTGAGTACGGCCTTCTCGGTTTCGCCCAGGCCGAGGATCTGCGCCAGCAGTTCGACGTTCCGGAACAGGGGCAGGTCGGCGCCGACCGGCACTTTGCGCACCGCGACCAGCCGCCGCTTGAGGCACCTGGCGAAGTCGGCGTCCGACGTCCTGCGCACGACGGCCGTCGCAACGTCGCCATCCTCGTCGCGCTCCCCCGGAACCGCGATCTCGGTGGCGGCGACGAACTCGTCGTCGGAGAAGATCTCCGGCAGGCAGTGCGGCCGGCGCTTCCGATACCAGCCGAGACAGAGCGCCATCTCGATCAGCCAGCCGGCGACCAACGGCCGGTAGGGGTCGGTGGCGTTGCTCAGCGCACCGGCTTCGATCGCGGTCGACTTCTTCTGCAGGTAAGCGGGCAACTGGCGCATGTACACGGTCCTCTCGAAGTGCTTCCCAAGAGTGACTGTAACGCCCCCTTGCGACAGAGTGCGTCGCATCCGGACGCGATCGGATTCATGGTCGCGGCTCGGCGCGACACGGGATGTTGCAGGGTCGCGTAGCATGGGTTCACGGTCGGCCGCGCCGGAACCGCGGATGCGCCGTCCGTCCGACTCCACGCCGCAGCGCCCGCCGAGGTCCGGCAAAGAAATCCAACGAGGACGCCTTGCTCATCGACGGCCCCCCTGACGACGACATCCGGGACCTGGTGCGAACCGGTGCCCTCCCGGCGGTCGGCATTGCCGGCTTCGTCACCTTGCCGACGCCGGCCGCCGTTCTGCCCGCGGCAGCGCTCCGGCAGTTGGCGAGTTGCGCGCTGATTCGCCTGAACGACGGGACGATCTGGCTTCTGCGCACCGGCGGCGGCGCGTGGTCTGACGATCGGCTCGAGCAGTTGGCGAAGGTTCTCGCCAGGGAAGCCCACCTGCGTCACGACCTCGAGCCGCTGACCGTGCGGCTGCGCCATGAACTGCGGGCGCCCGCGCTGGTCGTGCTTCGCGGGGTGTTGCACGCGATCGACGTCGACGGCTGGGGCCTGCGTCAGGTAGCGGTCGGTGTCGCCGTTCGGGCGCGACGCAAGGAAGCGGAGCAGCGTGACCCCGCGGCATTCGCGGCAGCCACGCAGCGCATCGAGGACCAATTGCAGGCGGCGCTGCGCGATGCCCTGGTCACCTTCCACGCCGGCGCCGACGGCGAAGCGTTCGCCGCGGCGGTGGCCGCGACCGGCAGCGCCGACCTCGCGACCTACAACTTCCTGGTCGAGGCCCGCCACCGGGCCTGGCGTTTGCAGTTCGCGCGATCGTTCCCGCTGCTGCTGCAGTCAGCTGCCACCGGCGGGGCGGGCAGCGTGGGGGAGACCTTCCGCACGACCGTCGATCGCGGTACGCCACTGGTCAAGCACCTGGCCATGCGCTGGGGGGTGGGCCCCAGCGTCCTGCGCGGTCTGCGCAACCGGGACGCGGCGCTGGTCGGGGCCCGGTGGATCGACAACGTGCGCGGGCTGGTGCGACTGCTCGACGCGCTGCGGCCCGAGGACCGCCCGCGCGCCGACCCTGCCGCGTGGTGCGGGTTCAATCGGGCCGTCGCCGCGGCCGAACGCCTGTTCCAGGGCCCGCCCTGGGCTTCACCGCTGGCCCAGATGTGGCTGCGGGACGCGATCCGGCGCGGTCCGGCGGACTTGGACGAATCGGCCGCGCAGCGGCTGTGGTCCCCCGCCGTCGTTGCCGCCGTGCAGCAGTTTCGCGAGGCGCTCGCGCGCTTTCTCGAACTGGAACACGAGACCGCCGACAACCCCGCGGAAGGGGCGACCCGGTTCACCTTCGACGGCCTCGCCAGCCGTTTCATCGCGTCGCGTCAGCCACGGCGGCTGGAGGCCATCGCCGAGCGGTTCGCGCGGGAATGGCGCGATCCTCCTCCCGCGCTGGTCCACGAGCTCGCGCGGCTCACCGGTGACGCGTGCTGGCCGCTGCTCGCCGCCGAGATGCTCTCCGTGGACGGAAGCCGGATCGCGGCGCCGCTGACCGAACGCGCGGCCCTCGATCGGCACGGAGCGGCCCTGGACATCTGCCTGACCGGATCCTACCTCGGCCCGCCGGGGATCGACGCGCGCAACTCGAGCCGGTTCATCATCGGCCTCTTGCACCGTACGACCCGGGCGCCGGTGTCGACCGCCGAAATCCGGGTCGCCCGTTCGCCGCGCACCGGCAGCTACGAACTGGAAGTCCTCCAGCACACCGGCAGCCGCAACCACCCGCCGTCGCAGGCGTGCGTAAGCGCGCTCGCCGAGGCCGTCGCCGGCGCCCGCAGTCGTTCCGGTCAGGAGCACCTCGATGCGACCTTCCGGGCGATGCGGGCGCGGGGTCTCGTGACTGCCGAAGTCGCAAGACGTCAGGCGGAGCGGATCCTGCTGGCCGAGGTGTTGACCCGGACGTTGGGGACGACCGTGCTGACGGAACTGTCGAGCGCGGTGCGGCGCCAGACCAACATCTTGAACTGACGAGTGCGTCGCTGAAGTTCGCGGGAATCTGGCGGTTTGCGTCGGCTGCCAGGAAGCCTGTTGGGTCAACCGGCACATGGGTCAATTGTCGACTGGCGGCCACGCACCTCCGGACGCCTTCGCCAGTCGGCATCCATCACCGCGGCAGCGTTTGTACGCGGTGCTGCAAAAGCGCGTGAATTTGGTGGTCGCGCGCGGATGGTGTCGGCGGGGTCACCACCGCGGTGGCGAAGCCGACGGGGCAGGGAGCGGCGATGGCGTCGATCAGAACGGCGTATAGACAGCCGGGACTGGCGGGGCGCGACTCGCAATCGTGCTCGTCGTCGGCATGGTGATGGCAGTGCAACTGCCTGATCTTGCGTGCTCGCGCGTTCAGTGTTGTCGTGCATCAACGGTCGTTGCGGCCGGCTGTGATATCCATAGCAAAGGGCCGTTCTCGCGCCAAGGTTCGCCACAAGCGAACCCTCGTTGCCGACCCGACAACCACCCACGAGGGGTTTGCATGACACTCCGCAATGACAACGCTTTGTTCCTGCTGCTGCTCGTCAGTTACGCCATCGGCCAGATAATCGTTCTCCTCTAGATTGTTGGCGCGCGTCGCCGATTACCCGTCGCGCCTGAATTCGATGACCCGCTGAACGACGCAAGCAAGGCTCGTCCTTTCGGGGACATAGGGTCGGCCGACCCACCGCCGCTGTTGCGCGCAACGGGGGACCGACGTTGCACATCGCCATGCAGGCAGCTTCGGCGGGAGGCGTCCGGCCGCGGCCTGAGTCGAAGCGCGCCCGCGCGCCCGCGGACCGGTGGCGGTCCACCGGCGGCCGCATGGCGCGGGAGGCAGCCCGACCTACGCGCCGCCGTAGTCTGCGGCGACGTTGATCGCGAACTCGCAGGCCGGGGGGTCGCTTCCGAGCACGAAGATGGCGCTGCCGACGATGTCGAAGCCGTCGAGCGTCGGGATGGGCTCGTCGGCCCAGTTGGCGTACATGCGATGGATGGCATGCTCGATGGCTTCGGCCATCACTTCGGGCGGCAAGCTCGGTCCCGCTGCTTTCGCCGCCCGTTGGTGCCCGGCCAAACGGCTGGACAGCACGCCCTTCGGGTCGGCCAGTTCGCGCGACACGAACCGGACCGCGGTGCCCGCCAGTGCCTCGAACCAAGGGCGGCCCTGGTCGGCATAGCCCTGGGTCTTGTAGAACAGCGAGAGTCGGTCGGCGCTCTTGCCCGGGTTGATGCTGGCTGCGACGCGCGTCTGTCCACGCCTTTCGCCGCTTCCCGCGCCCGGCAACAAAAGCGCACAATTCATGTGCTACAAAACCGGACCGATCAAGAAGCTCGCGACAGCCGCGCTCGCGACAGCCGCCGCCGCTGCAGAAGACCTCGACATGGCCGATAGCAGGGGGTCCTTGACCGTCAAACTGCGCATGAGTCAGGATTGTCCGAGCAGAATGGCCACAACCGGGGGGAGAGGCTAGCGTCAGGCGGAGGGACCGAGGAGAACCCCTTCCTCAACTCGACCGCCAGCTCGATGGATTGCCGCAGGAGCAGGTCGAAACGCTTGTCGCGTTCCGGCAGCAGTCAACGTCAAGAACAGCGTGTTCGCATGAAACTGGGTTCGAAGCTGGTTGTCCAGACCGTGTTGCCGGCCGTAATTGCCGTCTCGGTGCTGCTCGCGATCGTCTCCCAGGTGGCGAGTACGGCGTTGCAGAGCGCTGCCGAACACGCCCTCGCGGCGGTTGCCGACGCGCGTCGCGAAGAGCTGCGAAGCTATCTCGCGCGGATGGAGGACGACATCCGCACCATGGGCGACGCCCCGGCGGTCATCCAGGCCCTGGGTGATTTCTCTGCCGCCTTCGTCGCCTGTGGCGGCAGCGCCGACACCGACCTGCAGCAGCTCTTCGACGGCTCCGGAGCGCTCTCCACCGCCGATCGCGGCCAAGGGCTTCGGCGCGCGCCGGGCAGCGCCTGCCGCAACCGTTATGGGCAGGTGCATGCCGATCACGATGCGTTCTTTCGCAAACGCCACACCTCCTACGGCTGGTACGACATGCTGCTGGTCGACCTCGAGGGCAACGTCGTCTACTCGGTGCGCAACGAGAACGATTTTGCCACCAACCTGCTCACCGGCCCATGGAAGGAGACCGGCCTCGCGCGCGCTGCCGCGATCGCTCTGCGGCACCCGGTGAACGGCGTTCCGGCGTTCGCTGATGCGGCCCGGTATGCCCCCTCGGGCAACCGCCCCGGCATGTTTCTCGCGATCCCGGTACTGGAATCCGGCAGCGGCCGGCAACTCGGCGCCCTGGCGGTACAGATCGCTTTCGAGCCACTCGACAGGCAGATGCATTTCAAGGACGGGCTCGGCAAAACCGGCGAAGCTTTTCTGGTCGGCACCGGCGGCTGGCTGCTGACGAACACGTTTTTCGACCCTGACTTTTCCACCTTCAACCGTCAACTCACCACCGTCGCCGTCAAGCGCGTGCTCGACGGCGCCGAAGGCAGCGATCGACTCGTCGACTATCGCAACCAGGAGTCGTTCATCGCCTACCGTCCATTGACGCCTTTCGCCGGGTCGCTCGGCGATCAGCCGACGTGGGGGGTGATCGCCAAGATCAGTCGCGCCGAGGCGCTCGCAAGCCTGTATTCGCTGCAGTGGCTGATGCTCGGCAGCGGTGTCTTGATCTCCTGCGCGGCAATCGTCTTCGGCTTCGTCGCGTCGCGCCGCCTTTTCAGCCCGGTGCGCGCGATGCAGAGCACGTTGGTGCGGCTTGCCGGGGGCGAGAAGGTGCCGATCCCCGGGCTCGCCCGCGACGACGAAATCGGCGACATGGCGAAGGCGGCGGACACGTTCCGGGAGATGTCCGATGGAGTGGCCCGCGACCGCTGGATTCGGGAGCAGGTCGCCACGTTGACCACGGCGGTCAGCCAGGAGCCGCGGCTCGCCCGGATTCCGGACATCATCCTGACGTTCCTGCGCCGGCAGCTGGACATACCGGTCGGGTCGTTCTTTCTTCGCGACCCGGGCGGCAATTACCAGCAGGCCAGTACCCAGGGCCTCGCCCGGAGTGCCCACGATCGAGACAGTTTCGGTCCGGGCGAATCGCTGATTGGCCAGTGCGCGCGTGACGGTCAAACGGTGACCTTGTCTCCGGTTCCGGCGGGCCTGGGGCTGATCGCCACCGGTTTGGTCGAGTTCTCCCCGGAGCAACTCGTACTCTATCCCATTGCGCACCAGCAGGAGACGCTGGCCGTGGTCGAATTGGCCGCCACGCGCACGCTCACGTCGGACGAGCGCGCGCTGCTCGCCGCGCTGGCGGTGCCGCTTGGCCTGCATCTCGCCAACGCGGTTGCGGCCGAACGCAATCTCGCGCTGCTTGGGGAGAGCCGCGAGCAAGCGGAGGTTCTCAGTCGGCAGAAGACCGAACTCGATCTCAGGAATACCGAGATGAAGGCGCTGACCGACGAAATGCGCGGTCAGGCCGAGGAGCTGAAGGCGCAGAACGAGGAATTCCGCACCAACCAGGAAGAGCTTCGGAGTCAGCAGGAGGAACTGGCGCACAAGAACCGGGCGCTCGAGGCGCAGGGACGGCAACTCGAATTCGGCCGCGAGGAAGCCGAGGCGCGGGCGCGCGAGCTCGCCCAGTCGAACCAGTACAAGTCGCAGTTCCTCGCCAACATGTCGCACGAGTTGCGCACGCCGCTGAACAGCATTCTGATTCTTGCCCGGCACCTCTCCGAGAACACCGAAGGCCGTCTCGACGCGGACGACGTCGAGTCCGCGACCGTCATCCACGAGAGCGGCAGCCAGCTGCTATCGCTGATCAACGACATCCTCGACCTGTCGAGAATCGAGGCCGGCAAACTGGAGATGCTCGCCGAGGATTTTTCGGTGTCGGACATGCTGCTCTACCTGCGTCGACTGTTCGAGCCTCTCGCCCACAAGAAATCGATCGAGTTCACGATCGAATCCGGAGCCGGCGACCCGGGGACACTCTGCAGCGACCGCCGCTACCTTACCCAGGTGCTCACCAACCTGCTGTCGAACGCGGTCAAGTTCACCGACGAGGGTGCCGTTCGGCTCGCCGTGCGCGAGGAAGGCGACGGGATGGTCTTCGACGTCATCGACAGCGGAATCGGTATCCCCGCCGACCAGATCGAACACATCTTCGGTGCATTCCAGCAGGTCGACGGAGGGACTGCCCGCAAGTACGGCGGCTCGGGACTCGGCCTTGCCATCAGCCGGCAACTCGTCGCGTTGCTCGGCTGTCGACTGGAAGTCGACAGCACCCCCGGGACCGGCAGCCGGTTTTCGCTCTACGTGCCGAAAGTCCCGCGCACGCGCGACGCGGCCGCGGCACCGCCAGACGCGCCACCGCCAGACGCGCCGCTGCCAGACGCGCCGCTGCCAGACGCGCCACCGCCAGACGCGCCACCGCCAGACGCGCCGCTGCCACCGGCGATAACCGGCGCGCGCACCCCGGGGGATCGCCTTGGGATGCTTATCCTGGTCGTCGAAGACGACGGCCGGCTGCTGCCCATCGTCACCCGCCTGATCGAGGCCTTGGGCTACCTGGTGCGGGCGGTCGAAAGCGGCGAAAAGGCGCTCGAGCTGATCGCGACCGAACGCCCGGCCGGGGTGCTGCTCGATCTCGGCCTGCCCGGGATCTCGGGCATGGAAGTGCTGCGCCGGATGAAGTCCGACCCGGCGACCGCGAGCATTCCCGTCTACATCATGTCCGGCGCCGCCGACACCGGCGAGGCGGAGACGCTTGGTGCGCTGGGCTACATCCGCAAGCCGATCACCCGCGACGCGGTGCTGGCGGCGATCCGCCGCATGATCGGCCACTCTTCGGCACCCGCCGCAACGGACTCACCGACGGCGGCAGCGCAGGTGCTGCTGGTCGAGGACGACGAAGCGGGCAGCCTGGCGGTGCGTCGGCTGTTCCAGAACCTGCCGATCGAACTGGCGCGCGCGCGGGACGGCGCCGAAGGTCTGGCAGCACTCGCGTCCAGCCGCTTCGATGCGATCATTCTCGACTTGACGCTGCCCGACATGAGCGGCTTCGAGTGGCTGGAGCGGGTGGCGGCCGAAATGCCGCGGCATCCGCCGGTCGTCGTCTATTCGGCGCGCGACCTCGACAACGCCGAACTGCTTCGGCTGCGCGCTCACGCCGACGCGGTGATCTCCAAGGGCCGGCTCAACGGCCAGACCAGCGTGCGGCTGCGCGAGGAACTGCTGTTTGCCCTCGCCCAGAAACGACGGCAGGCATCCCCGGCGACGCCCGCCCCGGCCGCCGTCGCCGGCTCGCTGCTCATCGTCGACGACGACGTGCGCAATCAAGCGGCATTGTCGAAGGTGCTGCGCGCACGGGGCTTCGACGTGGGCGTCGCAGCGAGCGGGGCACAGGCGCTGGAGATGCTCGCCGCGGGCCGCTACGACGCTGTCCTCACCGACATCATGATGCCGGAAATGGACGGCTTCGAATTCATTCGCCGCCTGCGGGGCAGCGTAGCCGGAGCGCTGCCGATCATCGCGGTCACCGCGAAGGCCATGCCGGGAGACATCGAGCTCTGCCTCGCCGCCGGCGCGACCGACTACCTTGCCAAGCCGGTCGACATCGACCGGCTGCTCGCGTTGCTGGAAAAATGGCTCTGACGCGAATGTCGGCGCGTGACCTCGAGGACATCGAGGCCGAACTGCTGCTGCTCGCGCTGCGCGAACGCTACGGCTACGATTTTGCCGGCTACGCTCGCGCTTCGTTGATCCGTCGCCTGCGGCAGATGGTCGAGTTCTTCGCCGTCGCGGACCTGGCCGACCTGTTGCCGATAGTGCTCCGCAACGAACGCGTGGCGCAGGCGGTCATCAACTTTGTCTCCGTTCCGGTTTCCGAGTTCTTCCGCGACCCCCCGGTCTGGGGCTATGTCCGCGAGCACCTGATTCCCGCGCTGGAGAGCTTTCCGCGCATCAACGTCTGGCAGATCGGCTGCGGCCACGGTCAGGAAACCTATTCGGTTGCCATCCTTCTGCGCGAATGCGGTCTCGCGCACAAGGCGCGAATGATCACGACCGACATCAATGCGGATCTCCTTGCGACGGCCAAACGCGGCCGCTGGCCGGCAGAGCAGTTCGGGCAGTGGCGGGCCAATTATCTCGCGGCCGGCGGCACGACGGACTTCGATGACTATTTTGAACACACAGGAGACGAGGTCTCGATCCGCGCCGACCGTCTTCAACCCATCGAGTTCGTCGAGCACAACCTGGTCACCGACGACGCCTTCCTGGAGACGCAGTTCATCGTCTGCCGCAACGTGCTCATCTACTTCGGCGACGCGCTGCAGGCGCGAGCGCTCGGAGTCTTCGGGCGCAGTCTCGAGCGCGGCGGCTACCTGCTGCTCGGCACCGCCGAGTCGATCCTCGACGGCGATCCGGCCTGGAGCACGGTGCAGCCCGAACTTCGAGTCTTCCGCAGGACAACAGCACCGGCGGTGACATGTACGGGCTGGTAGTCGTCGGGTTTTCGGCCGGCGGCATCGAGCCGATGCGCTCGCTGCTGGCGGCGCTGCGGGCTGATTACCCGTTGCCGGTGGCGGCGGTGGCGCACCTTCCGCCCGGCAGCGGTGCCGGCTTCACCGCGCTGTTCGCGTCTGCCGGCGCCTTGCCGACTGCCTTCGCCGTCGACAAGGAAGCGATCCGGCCCGGCCGTGCATGTTTCGCCCCCGCCGACTATCATCTCCTGATCGAGAACGGCGAACGCTTCGCGCTTTCCGTCGATCAGCCCGTCAACTTCGTCCGACCGAGCATCGACGTGCTCTTCGAGAGCGCCGCCGAGGTCTACGGCAAGCGGTTGATCGCGCTGACGCTCAGCGGCGCAAGCTCCGATGGCGCGAAAGGCATGGCCGCGGTCAGGAAGCGCGGCGGCATGACGATCGCTCTTGCGCCCGACGAGTGCGTCCGGAGCAGCCTGACCGACGCCGTGCTCAAGCTTGTCGACGTTGACTACTGCGTCGGCATCGACGAGATCATCGCTCTGCTGCAGGGAGTTCGTTGAGCCATGAGAGACCTCCCGAAGATTCTCGTGGTTGACGACAATGCCGCGAACCGGCTTGCGCTGCGCACGGTGCTCAGGGACGTGTCGGCGGAGATCGTCGAGGCGGCCAACGGCTTCGACGCGCTGGCGATGGCGCTGGAGGTGGAGTTTGCGCTCGTGCTGCTCGACGTGCAGATGCCGGAAATGGACGGATTTGAAGTCTGCGAACAGTTGCGTGCAAATCCGCAGACCGCGGATACCCCGATCATTTTTGTCACGGCGGCCAGCAGGTCCGACGAGGACCGTCTTCACGGCTATCTCAAGGGCGCGACGGACTATCTCGCCAAGCCGATCAACGATCAGGTCCTCAAGTGCAAGGTCCAGGTCTTTCTTCGCCTCTACCGCCAACATGCCGAGTTGCAGGCTGCACTCGCAACGGCGCAGGCGGCCAACCAGGCCAAGAGCATCTTCCTGGCCAACATGAGTCACGAGATCCGCACCCCGATGAACGGCATTCTCGGGATGGCCAACCTGTTGCGACGCGATGGAGTCACGCCGACGCAGGCCAGGCGTCTCGACGCCATCGACGTCTCCGCCCGGCACCTTCTGGGCGTCATCACCGACATCCTCGACATGTCGAAGATCGAAGCCGGAAGATTCGAGCTGGAGAGTGCGCCGGTCGACGTCGACAGCCTGCTGGGCAATGTGCTTTCAATCGTGTCCGAGCGGGGCCGGGCCAAGGGCATTCGCGTGCAGATCGAATCCGAACCGCTGCCAGCCGATCTGGTGGGCGATGCCACACGGCTGCAGCAGGTCCTGCTCAACTATGCGACCAATGCAATCAAGTTCACCGAAAGGGGGACCGTCACGCTGCGCACGCTGAAGCAGGAGGAAACTGCGCGGTCGGTATTGGTCCGCTTCGAGGTTCACGATACCGGCATAGGCATCCCGCAGGAGGCGCTGCCGCGCCTCTTCAGCCCCTTTGAGCAGGGCGACAACTCGATCACGCGCAAGTACGGCGGCACCGGCCTCGGTCTGGCGATCGCACGGCGGCTGGCCGAACTGATGGGCGGGAAGGCCGGGGTGGAGACGGTGCGCGGGGAGGGCAGCACGTTCTGGTTCACCGCGCGACTGACGAAAGCTGCAACGTCGGGGTCGAAGCCGCCGGCGCGCGACGTCGACGCCGCGACGGCGAGCCGGCGGCGACTTTCCGGCAAGCGGATTCTGGTTGTCGATGACGAGCCGATAAACCGGGAAGTGGTTGCGTCCTCGCTGGAAGGCCTTGGTCTCGTGGTCGACACGGCAGAGGATGGGCAGGTCGCTGTCGCCATGGCGGGAGCGGGGGTCTATGCCGCTATCCTGATGGACGTGCAGATGCCCGTGCTAAACGGACTTGAGGCGACGCGCCGGATACGTCAGCTTCGCGGCTACCGACAGACACCGATCGTCGCCATGACGGCGAACGCTTTTGTCGAGGACAAGGCGCGTTGCCTGGAGGCGGGCATGAACGACTTCCTGGTCAAGCCCTATGACCCCGACGTATTGTTCGAAATCCTGATCAGATGGCTGCCGGCAGACGGCACGGGTGTGCCCGGCAGCGAGGAAGAGGCAGGCGGCAAGTCCGACGGCGCGCCGGCGACATGACGCGGTTGGCCGCGAGCCTGGCTGACGGGGACCGTGTCACGGCCCGGCGCACAGCACACACGCTCAAGGGTGCCGGCGCCGGTCTGGGGGCCGAGATGGAGGCCATCAACCGCGAACTGGCGGTGCTGGCCGCTGCGCTGCGCCCCACGGTGCCGGACTCTGCAGCCTCCGGGTCGGGAAGTGCCCAGGACATGGTGTAGAGAGCCCGGTAGGCAGGGATCCTGCGGTCGATCATCGGCGCAAGCCTTCGCGTGGTCCGGCCGGGCGCATCCGGTGAGCCCGCGACCCGGTGTCTTGATCTCCAGCGTTCGGCAATGCCGCCGGACCCGCCGGGAGACGAGATGCCGAGCACCCAGAATCCGATGGTCCTGATCACTCCGCTGAAGCCCGCGATGATGCCGCCGGCGTGGGAGGCGCTGCTGCCCGATCCGCTGGTGCTCGCGCGCCAGGCGGAGATCGAG
>CAIWHR010000310.1 GCA_903912485.1 uncultured beta proteobacterium
CACGACCAGGAGGAGGCGCTGTCGCTGTCCGACCACGTCGCGGTGATGGACCACGGCCGCATCGTGCAGATCGGCGCGCCCGAGGCGATCTACGGCGCGCCGGCGTCGGGCTTCGCCGCCGACTTCATCGGCAGCGCCAACGTGCTGCCGATCGACGCGGTGCTGCCGGGCGAGCGGCCCGGGACCGCGCGCGTCGTCGTCGCCGGGCGCGCGTTCGTCGTGGCTGCGGCGGGCGGGGTGCCGGCGCAGCGTCCCGCGCTCGCCGTGCGCCGGGAGGCGGTCGCCATCGGCGACGCCACCGACGCGCCCGCCGGGCCCAACGAGATCGACGGCAGCATCGAGATGGTCGAGTTCCGCGGCAGCGTGACCGGCTACCGCATCGCCACGCCGATCGGCGCGCTGCACGTCGATGCGTGGACGGCGTTCGCAGGCCTGCCGCGCCGGCGGGGCGAATCGGTGCGCCTCACGCTGCCCGAGGCGGCGGTCATCGTCGAGACGGCGAAGTGAGCACGGTGCGCCGCGAGCCGATGTGGACGGCCACCGCGGCGCTGGCGGCGGCGATCCTGCTGTTCTTCCTGGTCTGGCCGCTGGTCACGATGTTCGGCAAGAGCCTCGCCGACGGGGCGGGAGGCTACAGCCTCGCGGGCTACGCGCGCTTCTTCGGCACGCCCTCGTACCGCGACGTCCTCGTCAATACGCTGATCTTGGGCGCGGCGGTGACCGCCACGTCGCTGGTCGTCGGCGGCGGCCTCGCGCTGCTCGTCGCGCGCTGCGATTTTCCGTTGAAGGGCCTGGTCACCGCGCTGCCGCTGGTCACGCTGGTCATTCCCGACGTCGTCGTCGCCGCGGCGTGGATGCTGATCCTCGGCCGGCAGGGCTTCGTCAATCTCTGGCTGGAGCCGCTCGGCGTCGAACTGCCGTCGCTGTACTCGTGGTGGGGCCTCGTGTTCGTGATGACGCTCAACAACTACGTCTACGCGTTCGTCGCCATCCTGGTCGGGCTGAAGGGCATGGACCGCAGCCTCGAGGAGGCGGCGACGGGCCTCGGCCGGCCGCTGGCGGCGGTGTTTCGCGGCGTGACGTTCCCGCTGGTGCTGCCGTCGGTCTTCGCCGGCGCGCTGGTCGTGTTCACGCACGTGATCGGCAGCTTCGGCGTGCCCGCGATCCTCGGCGCGAAGATTCCCGTGCTCGCGGTGAAGGCGTACAACGAGTTCGTCAGCGAGATGGGCGGCAACCCGCTGATGCAGACGACGATGTCGTCGCTGCTGGTGTTCCTCGGCGTCGGCATGCTGCTGCTGCAGAAGCTCTTCGTCGAGCGCAAGGCGTTCCAGATGGAGTCGCATCGCCCGCCGCTGCCGGTGACGGTGCGGGGCGCCGGCGCGGTGCTCGGCGCGGCGACGGTCGCGGTGGTCGTCGTGCTGTCGATCGCGCCGGCGATCGTCGCGCTGGTCACCGCGGTGACGCCGGCGAAGGGCCCGGTGCTGCGCTACGGCGGCTTCACGCTGGCGCACCTCGAATGGGCGCTGCGGCAGGCGCCGGAGCCGCTGTACAACTCGCTGTTCCTGGCGTCGATCGCCACCGTCACCGGCGTCGTGTTCTCGATCGCCGCGGCGTACCTCATCGTCAAGCGCCGCTCGCCGCTGACGCAGGGTCTCGACGTGCTGGTGATGCTGCCGCTGACCATCGCCGGAACCGTGCTCGGCATCGCGCTGATCAACACGTTCAACACCGGCTGGCTGGTGCTCACCGGCAGCTGGGTGATCATGGCGCTCGCGTATTTCCTGCGTCGGGTGCCGACCAGCGTCCGGGCGGCGATCGGCCCGCTGCACAACCTCAAGGACTCGATCGAGGAGGCGTCGATCGGGCTCGGCGTGCCGCCGGGGCGCAGCTTCTTCCGGGTCGTGCTGCCGCTGCTCTGGCCCGCCGTCGCGGCGGCGGCGGTGCTGATGTGGATCACCACGCTGTCCGAACTGTCGGCGACGATCGTCCTCTACTTCGGCGGCATGAACACGATGCCGATCGAGATCTTCCAGCAGGTAGACAGCGGCCGGCTCGCTCTGGCCTCCGCCTACAGCGTGCTGCTGCTGCTGGCGATCTTCGTGCCGCTCGCGATCGCGCGCTTCGCCTTCCGGCTGCGCGTCGGAACGCTCGACTAGGTCGCCCGCGCCGGCACGCGCGCCGCGACGGCGCCGGCCGGCTGCCGGGCCTACTCAGGAACGCGCGCTTCGAGCGCCGCGAGGCGCTTTTCCAGCGCTTCGAGCTTCTCCCGCGTCTTCAGCAGCACCTGCGCCTGGACGTCGAATTCGGCGCGCGGGACGAGGTCGAGCCGCGCGAAGCCGCTCGCCAGCATCGCCTTGGCGTTCTTCTCGATGTCCTTCGCGGGACTGTTCTCGATCGCCTGACCGATCCTTGCGGCGAACTCGTCGAAGGTCTTGGGGTTCAGCATGGCAGCGCTCCGTGACGGCGTGATGGGGCGGACGAGGGGTCCATCGGCAGTCTAGCAAAGTTCGCTCCCGCGCCCGCGGCATGGCGTCGCGCCGGTCCGGCAGCACCGCCGCCCCAATTGCGCGCAGCGTCGGCGGCGCGCGCACCAGAAGTGTGCATCGATCGCACCGGGCCGCGGCCGCTGCCGGTCCGGTGTCGCGCAAGTCGTTGTTTATGCGCGCTTTGCTGCACTGGCACACGAAATGCTCAGGGAGGGTTGGAATTGTCCTTTTTGCGAACCCGTTTCTAAACAGTCCTCAGAGGGAACCCATCATGGCCCGCCCGTCACGCATCCCGTCAACCCTGGCCGCACTTTCGGCAGCAACGCTGTTGTCCTCGGCGGTGCTCGCGCAAACGACCCCGCCCGCGGCGCCCGCGGCCGCGCCGGCCGCAGCCGCACCGGCCGCGCCCGAGCCGGACTGGACGTTCACCGGCAATCTGGGCCTGTACAGCCAGTACGTCTTCCGCGGCGTTTCGCAGACCAACGAGAAGCCCGCGGTTCAGGGCGGGTTCGATCTCGGCCACAAGAGCGGCTTCTACGCCGGCACCTGGGGCTCGAACATCAGCTGGATCACCGACGCCACGCCCGCCGCGTCGGCGAGCATGGAGTGGGACATCTACGGCGGCTACAAGGGCAGCCTGCCGGCGGACTTCGGCTACGACCTCGGCGTCCTCTACTACTGGTACCCCGGCAGCTACCCGTCGGGCTACGTGCTGCCGAACACCACCGAGCTCTACGCCGCGCTGTCGTGGAAGTGGGCGTCGCTCAAGTACAGCTACAGCGTCAACAACAAGACCTTCGGCTTCCCCGACTCGCGCGGCAGCAGCTACCTCGACCTCACCGCGAACTACGACGTCGTCGAGAAGGTGAACGACGCCATCGGCAAGGTGACGCTGACCGGGCACGTCGGCCACCAGTGGTACACCGGCAGCACCAACGGGTACTCGAACAGCAACTATGAGTACACCGACTGGAAGCTCGGCGCGTCGACCGAGGTCTACGGCCTGACCGTCGGCGTCTTCTACACCGACACCAACGCGAACAACGCGCTGTACACCAATCCGTTCGGCCGGAAGATCGCCGATTCGCAGGTGGTCGGCTTCATTCAGAAGACGTTCTGACCCGGCACCCCAAACGCAGGGAAACCCGCATTCGCGAGGACATCATGAAATTCGTAACCGCCATCATCAAGCCGTTCAAGCTCGACGAGGTCCGCGAGGCCCTGTCGGCGATCGGCGTTCAGGGCATCACCGTGACCGAGGTCAAGGGCTTCGGCCGCCAGAAGGGGCACACCGAGCTCTATCGCGGCGCCGAGTACGTGGTCGACTTCCTGCCCAAGGTGAAGATCGAGGCTGCGATCGCGTCCGACCTGCTCGACCGCGTCATCGAGGCGATCGAGAAGGCCGCCAATACCGGCAAGATCGGCGACGGCAAGATCTTCGTCTTCGAACTCGAACAGGTCGTGCGTATCCGTACCGGCGAGACCGGCGCGGAAGCGCTGTAACGGAGCCCGCCATGAAAAGATTCCTCGTCGTACTCTCGCTGCTGGGCGCCGTCGGCCTCTCGGCGCCGTTGATGGCCCAGGACAAGGCTGCGCCCGCCGCAGCACCCGCGGCCGCAAAGGCCGCCGAAGCAGCTGCACCGGCTGCCGCGACTCCCGCGGCGGCCGAGGCGGCTGCGCCGGCTGCTGCACCGGCTGCGGCAGCGGTGCCTGCTGCGGCACCGGTCGCCGCAGCGGCAGCGCCTGCCGCCGCGGCCACGCCGCCGACGCCGAACAAGGGCGACAACGCGTGGATGATCGTCGCGACGCTGCTGGTGATCATGATGTCGATCCCTGGCCTGGCGCTGTTCTACGGGGGCCTCGTGCGCTCGAAGAACATGCTCTCGGTGCTGATGCAGGTGTTCGTGATCTTCTCGCTGATCATCGTGCTGTGGGCGGTGTACGGGTACAGCATCGCGTTCACCGAGGACGGCCCCTTCGTCGGCGGGCTGGACCGGCTGTTCCTGAAGGGCATCTTCACCGTCAAGGACGGCGTGGGCAGCTTCGCAACCGCCGCGACGTTCAGCAAGGGCGTCGTGATTCCCGAGTACCTGTTCGTCGTGTTCCAGGCGACCTTCGCGGCGATCACCGTCGCGCTGATCGTCGGCGCGTTCGCCGAACGGGCGAAGTTCTCGGCGGTGCTGCTGTTCGCCGTGCTCTGGTTCACGTTCGCGTACCTGCCGATCGCGCACATGGTCTGGTTCTGGCCGGGCCCTGACGGGATCAAGGACGCGGCGACGCTGGCTTCGGAGTCGGCGAAGGGCGGCTGGCTGTGGCAGAAGGGCGCGCTCGACTTCGCCGGAGGCACCGTCGTGCACATCAACGCCGGGGTCGCGGGTCTCGTCGGCGCCTACGTGATGGGCAAGCGCGTCGGCTACGGCAAGGAATCGATGGCGCCGCACAACCTGACGTTCACGATGGTCGGCGCTTCGCTGCTGTGGGTGGGCTGGTTCGGCTTCAACGCCGGCTCGGCGCTCGAAGCCGGCGACACCGCCGCGCTGGCCTTCGTCAACACGCTGGTCGCCACCGCCGCCGCCGTGCTGTCGTGGATGGCCGGTGAGTGGATGAGCAAGGGCAAGCCCTCGATGCTCGGTGCCGCTTCGGGAGCCGTCGCCGGCTTGGTCGCGATCACCCCGGCCTGCGGCTTCGTCGGCGTGAGCGGAGCGCTGGTCCTGGGCCTGCTCGCCGGCTTCGTCTGCCTGTGGGGCGTGAACGGCCTGAAGCGCCTGCTGGGCGCCGACGACGCGCTCGACGTGTTCGGAGTGCACGGCGTCGGCGGCATCATGGGCGCGCTGCTGACCGCCGTCTTCGCCGCACCGAGCCTCGGTGGCCAGGGGATCTACGACTACGTAGCCAACAAGATCGCGGCCGACTACTCGATCTACGATCAGCTCTTCATCCAGGCGACCGCCGTGGGGACGACGATCGTCTGGTCCGGCGTCGTCGCCTTCGTCTCCTACAAGATCGTCGATCTGACGATCGGCCTGCGCGTCCCCGAAGAGGACGAGCGCGAGGGTCTCGACATCAGCGGGCACGGCGAATCGGCGTATCGGATGTAGCCGTACCGCGAAACCTCTCCTCCGTGGCATTTTGGGGCGCCCCACCGGCGCCCCTTTTTTTTGGGTGGCCTGGCGCGGGATGCGGCATTCCCGGGCTTCGCGCGCCGGTGCCAGCGGCTCGCGGGTGGCTGCTGTGGGCGCGAAGCCCGGGCTACCCCGCGGGCAGCAGCGGTGCGCGGTCGGCGGCGGCGGGTGCGAAATCCGGGTTACGGCTTCTTGCGGGCGCGGGGGTGCGCCGCGTCGTAGACCTTGGCGAGCGCCTGGAAGTCGAGGTGCGTGTAGACCTGCGTGCTGGCGATGCTCGCGTGGCCCAGCATCTCCTGGACCGCGCGCAGGTCGCCCGACGATTGCAGCACGTGCGACGCGAACGAGTGCCGCAGCATGTGGGGGTGCACGTGCAGCGGCAGGCCCGCCCGCACCGCCCAGTCGGCGAGGCGGCGCTGGATGGCGCGCACGCCGATCCGCGCTCCGCTGCGGCCGACGAAGAGCGCCTTCGGGTCCGGGCGCGGCAGCGCCGCGCGGACGCCGAGCCAGGCGCTCAGCGCCTCGCGCGCGGCAGCGCCGACGGGGACGATGCGCTCCTTGGCGCCCTTGCCCCACACGCGCACCTCGCCGCTGCCGACGTCGATGCGGTCGACGTCGAGCCCTGCAAGCTCGGACAGCCGCAATCCGGACGAGTAGGCGAGCTCGAACAGCGCGCGATCGCGGACGGCGAGCGGGTCGTCGCCGGGGACCGCCACCAGCGCGGCCGCCTGCTCGGGCGAGAGCACCGACGGCAGCCGCCGCACCGACTTGGGCGCCCGCAGTCCCGCGCAGGGGCTCTCGGTCAATCCGGCGTCGCGCTCGACGGCAAAGCGGTAGAAAGCGCGCCACGACGACAGCATCCGCGCCAGGCTGCGGCCCGAAAGGCCGCGCCCGTGCAGCGTGGCGAGAAAGCGGCGCAGTTGCGGCGCCACGAGCCGCGGCAGGTCGGTGGCGCCGGCCAGTGCGGCCAGGACGCCGACGTCGTGCAGATACGCAGCGCGCGTGTGCGCAGGACGGCCCGCGAGATGGTCGGCGAAGGCGGCGAGCGCGGTGGCGTTGGCGGCACTGACCGCAGCTGCCGGCGCCGGGACCGGCGGGGCGGCCGTCGCCTTCGCCTGGGCGGCGCGGCGGGGAATGGGCGCGGCTCCGCCTCAGGGCGCCGGGAGATAGCGCGCGGTCGCGACGCTCGCGAGCTCACCCAGCCGCGTGAGGTAGACGATTCCCATGCCGTCGACGAAGCGCAGCGGATCGTCGCTGGCGAGGCCGAGCAGTCCGAACGTGCGCGACGTGCGCAGCGGCAGGAACGCGAACGACCGGCAGGCTTCCGGCGCTTCGAACCAGTCGAGCGACTCGAACGGCGCCGCCGGCCCGCAGTAGGGCGCACCCTGCCGGTGGGCGTAGTCGCGAAGCTCGTCGCTGGTCGCCGCGAACTCGGGCAGGTACGTCGGCTCGACGAGCCTGTTCCACAGCCGCGCCGCGACCTGCGGCACGCCGAAGTCGCCCTTCAGGCTTTCGTACATCACGGCGAGCGTGGTATCGAGGTCGGGTGCTGCGAACAGCGCCAGCGTCGACCGGTGCAGTCTTTCGGAGATGGCGTCGTTCTCGGCGCCGTAGCGGATCAGCTCGCGCAGCCGCGCTTCGAGGTCCGAGTTCCTCTCGCGCAGCGTGAGGATCTGCCGCTCGGCGATGGGAATCGCATGTCCGCCGTGCGGGTGGGGAACGAAGATCTCGGCGAGGAGGTCGGCGTAGTCGGCGAAGAACTGCGGGCTCTGCTTCAGGTACTCGGCGACGGCCTGGGCATCCATCCGGGGCTTCCTATGTGTGGGTCTGCAGGGGTTGTCGCGGGTCGGTCGTCGCGCAGGCCGGCGGGATGGCCTCGTCGTGCAGGTCGATCTCGCCTTCGAAAACGGTCGTTGCCGGACCGGTCATCGTCACCGGTGCGCCGGGCCCCGGCCACGCGATCGTCAGCGCGCCGCCGCGCATCGCGACGCTGACCACCGGGTCCAGCATACCGCGCAGGACACCGGTCACGACCGCGGCGCAGGCGCCGGTGCCGCAGGCGAGCGTTTCGCCGGCGCCGCGCTCCCAGACGCGCAGCCGAATGTTAGCGCGATCCTGCACCTGCATGTAGCCCGCGTTGACCCGCTGCGGGAAGCGCGGGTGGCGTTCGATCAGCGGGCCCTGCGTCGTCACCGGCGCGGCGTCGACGTCGGCGACTTGCTGCACCGCGTGCGGGTTGCCCATCGACACCGCGGTGATCAGGACGGTGCTGCCGGCGACGTCGAGCGGCTGGACGACGGCGTCGCCGTCGGCGAGGAAAGGGATCCGTGCCGGCTCGAACCGCGGCACGCCCATGTCCACGGCGACGTCGCCGTCGTCGCGCAGCACGGGCACGATGACGCCGGCAGCGGTGTCGACGCGAATCGCGCGCCGGGTCGTGAGCCCCTGGTCGCGGACGAACTTGACGAAGCAGCGGGCGCCGTTGCCGCACTGCTCGACCTCGAGGCCGTCGGCGTTGAAGATGCGGTAGCGGAAGTCGACGTCGTCGCGGCCGGCGGCCTCGACCAGCAGCACCTGGTCGCAGCCGACGCCGAAGCGGCGGTCGGCGAGGTGCCGCAGCTGCGCCGGCGTCAGCGCGACCTGCTGCCGCACGCCGTCGATGACGACGAAATCGTTGCCGAGGCCCTGCATCTTGGTGAAGCGCAGCCGCGTCATCGCCGGCCCCCCGGAAAATCGCCCACGGGCAGCTCGCCGCTGCGGGCGAACGGGAGCCGCATCCCGTCCTGCACGACGGCGGTGCCGGTCACGTCGTAGCGGACCGTCGGGCGGCGCGAAGCGCGCTCTAGCGCCGCGGCGACCGCGGCGAGCGTCGTGCGGGCCTCGATGTCGATGCGGCTGGTCGCTCCCCCGGCGAGCGTTGCGGGAGCGGCCAGCCGGCCGTCCAGCAGCGGCTGGCCTTCGACGGCAAGACGGGCATCGAGCGCGTTCACGGCAAGATCGTAGGCGTTCGGATTGTGCACGGCGAGCGTGACGGTGAAGCGCGCGTCGGTCGGTGCGAGGCGCGTCACGCGCACCGCCTCCAGCGTCACCGAGGGCGGCACGGGCCGCTGCCCCAGCGGCGCGCAGCCCGCGAGCAGCGCGAGCAGCGCGGTGCCGCAGCGCCTGCGCCAGGCATCGGAGGCTGCCGCCGGCGGACGGGTCGGAATGGCGGTCACGGCGTCGAGCGATCGGGCAGGCGGGCGCTGCGGACCCACGCAAAACGGGGCTGCCCGCAGGCAGCCCCGTTTGCCGAACCTTCGATCAGCGGATGCAGGCTCGATGCGTCGCCGTCACCTGCGGCGCCGCGCGGCGGCGAATCCCAGCGCACCGAGCGTCAACGCGAGCATCGCCAGCGTCCAGTCGGAGAGCGTCGGTATCGGCGTGTGCGCGACGACCAGCGTCGTCGTCCACGTGTAGGACGCCGGGCTGGGATCGACGTTGCCGGCGGGATCGACCCCGGCCACGCGGAACGTGTGCACTCCGTCGCCCACGGTGATCGTCAGCGGAGAAGCGCAGGCGGTGAACGGCGCGCCGTCGAGCGAGCACAGGAACGTCGATCCCGGTTCGGTGGACGTGAACGTGAACATCACCACCGCTTCCGAGGACGGGTTCGGCGGCGAGCCGGTGATGCTCGTCTCCGGCGCGGCCGTGTCGGTGAACGTCGCCGTCACGCCGGTCGCCGCGGTGATCGTCAACACGCAATCCGCGGTCGTGGGGCAGGCGGCCGCCGACCACGCGGTGAAGTTCTTGCCCGCATCCGCCACGGCGTGCAGCGTCACGACGGTGCCGCTGACGAACGTTGCCGAGCAGGTTGCGCCGCAGCTGATGGTGCCGAGGTTGGGGGCGAGGCTCGACACCGTGCCGCTTCCGTTGCCCGCCTTGGACACCGTCAGCAGGAACGTCGGCAGGAACGTCGCCGTGACGTTCTTCGCGGCGCTCATCGTCACGTCGCAGGTGAGGTTCGTGCCGCAGGCGATGGGCGCATCGACGCTCCAGCCGGTGAACGCCGAGCTGCCGGTCGCCGCCGCCGTGAGCGTCACGACTTCTCCGCTGTCGAATTCGGCGGCGCAGGTGGCCCCGCAGGTGATGCCGGCCGGCGAGCTGGTGACGGTCCCGGTTCCCGCGCCTGCCTTGGTGACGGTGAGCGTGAACGTCTGCGCGAACGGGACGGTGTCGGCGTGCGCGCCCGCGCCGTTGTGCATGTGCACCATCATCAGGCCGAGCGAGCCGTTGGCGGCGATGTTGGTGAAGTTGTAGGCGACGGGGACGACCGTGGTCGCGAGGTCGGGGTAGAAGAAGGGGTCGAGATTGCCGCCCTGGCCGTCGAGGCCGGGTGCTGCCAGGTCGTAGGTCAGCAAACCGGTGTCGTCGATCAACGTGTTGTTGCGGTCGAAGGTCACCACTTCGTAGGAGAACGTTCCCGCGCCGAGGCCGATGTCGCCCGCGCGGATGGGAAAGGTCACGACGTTGTTGCTGTACGCGTTGGTGTCCAGGCTGCCCGGATCGATGCCGTTGGTCCGAAAGCGTAGGAATCCGCCGCCGCCGACCAGATCGATGACGACCGGGTAGTAGGCGTTGCTCGTCGCGCTGCCGTTGGCCGCCGAACCCAGGTAGACGAAGTAATCGAAGTTGCCGTCGTTGTCGACGTCGATGTAGATTTCCTTGTCGGACATCTGCCAATCGGGCGCCGCCGCCGGGCCGAAGCCTTCCAGCGCGAAGGTCAGCACCGCGTCCGCCTTGGTGGCGCGCAGCAGGTAATCGCTGGTCACGCCCACCCGCTTCAGCACGTTGATGCTGGAACTCGCCGCCGCGCTCTCGTACTGGAGCTCGAAGGGCTTGGCCAGGCTGACGATGTCGATCGGCGTGCTCGCGCCCGTGTTCACCGGGGTCCCGGTCAGGCCGATGTTGGTCGTTCCCGTCACGCCCGAAACGGACACCGACGTGGGTGTGGCGTGCATCGTCGACACCGGCTTCGGCGACGCGTACAGCGCGACGCGCAGCACAGGCTCGGTGCCGCCGGTCGGGGTCAGCACGGCGTAGCCGGTCTTTTCGGTCAGCCACTGCCGGCTGGTGCCGGCAGGCAACTGCTGCGGCACCGAGGCCTCGCGGACGTGCTTCAGCAGGTTGCCCGTGCCGGTGAACGTCACCGGCACCGTCACCGAACCGCCGGCCGGAACCAGGATCGACGGGCCGGAACCCACGGTGAACGCCGCCCCGGCGACCGGGGTCGCGTCGGCGTAGGAGAGGTTATAGGTGACGTCCACCGCGCCCTTGTTGACGACGGTGATGTTCTTGCTCAGCACGTTGGTCCCGGCGACCGGCACCTCGACGATGCCGAACGAGACGCTGACCAGCCCGCGGTCGGTCTCGTTGTAGGCGACGACGTTCGCTTTCATGGCGTTGGCCACGTCGATGCGGCCCGCACCCGCGCGCCCGGCGCCGTACTCGTTGCCGGTGCCCGCCGGGCCGGTGAACACGTCGTGCGTCGCCGTGTTCATCGCCAGCGCCATCAGTTCCTCGACGGTCCAGCCGGGATGAAGCTGGCGCAGCAGCGCCATGATCCCCGAGACGTGCGGCGTCGCCGACGACGTGCCGTTGAAGCTGCCGACGTTGCTTCCGGTCATGCTGACGGCCACGCCTACGACCTCGGCGGGCGCGGTGATGTCGGGCTTCAGCATGGCGTCCGGCGCCCGCGGACCGCGCGCGCTGTACGAAGCCATGGTGTCGCCGGCGGTGCCCGGCAGCGCAAGGTAGCCGTTGGGATCGTTGTTGAGGGTCACGTTGACGACGGCGGGCAGCGCGAGCTGCGCCTTGATCAGCGCGCCGTCGGCCTGCGAGATCATCACGCTGGGCTTGGTCCCGCCCGCCGAACCCATCAGGCCGGGATTGCCGGCGTTGTTGGCGACGATGGTCGCGATCGCTCCGGCCGCCTCGCAGTTGGCGATCTTGACCGCGAAAGTGCAGGTGCCGCGGTCGACCAGGCACATCTTGCCCGTCATCGACCCGCCGGTCAGCGCGCTGCAGGCCAGCGGCAGGTTCGCGTACGCGACGTCGGCGGTGAGGCCGGCCGGCGCAACCGCCGGGCTGCCCTGACCGTAGACCGAGTAGTACTTGCTGCCGGCGATGGCCGGCGGGCTGTTCGCCGTGAGGTTGGAATCGTAGAAGAAGCCGCCGTTGTCGTTGAACGACGCGGCGACGCTCAGCGTGTTGTTGGCGACCGACGGGCTGCTCACGATGAAGTACGAGTCGCCGGCGTTGCCCGCCGCCGAGACGACGATGACGCCTGCTGCCGCCGCGGCGGTCGCTGCGATGCCGTCGGGGTCGGACGGGTCGCCGGTGTTCGCGCCCAGCGACATGCTGATGACGTGCATGTGGTCGGTGAGCGTGCCGTCGCCGTTGGGGTCGATCGCCCAGTCGATCGCCTGGACGACGAGGTTCGTCGAACCGGTCACGCCGAACACCCGCAGCGGGTAGAGCTCCGACTTCGGCGCGAATCCGGGGCTGATCCTCATCGAGGCGATGTCGGTCGCGTTGTCGTAGACGCCAACGAAGGTGGCGCCGCTGACCGCGACGCCCAGACCGCCGATCAGGCTCGCACACGCGGTGCCGTGGCCATTGGTGCTGTCCAGCGGGTTGGGGTCAGGCACCGGAACGTTGGCGCCGGTGTAGGCGTCGCCGGCGAAGTCGTATCCGCCGGGGACCTTGAGCGTCGGAAAGTACGGATTCGGCACGGGCCCGGTGTCGGTCACGCTGGAATACGCCGCGGGGGTGCCGGGGCCGCCGAAGTTGGTGTGGATGTAGTCGAGGCCGCTGTCGATGATCGCGATCTTGACGTTCTCGCCGTGCATGCCGTAGGGGTTGGTCGCGTTGGTCTTGACCCAGGACGAGCGCGCGCCGAGGAAGTCGATGTCCTGCGCCGCGGTCTGGAATTTCGGGATCTGGACGTGGACGTCCTTCACGCCGGGCAGCACGCGCAGCTCGGCGAGCCGACCGCGGCTCACGTACATCGAGACGCCGTTGTACGCGCTCTTGACGCGGAAGACGACCTTGCCGGTGGCCTCCAGCGTCGGCAGGACGGCCAGCTGCGCCGCTTCGATGCGTGCGGCCTGCGCCTTGCCGAGGCCCGACGCGGTCTGCGTCACCGTGGCGCGCGCAGTCGGATCGAGGCTGTCGAAGCTGACGTTGCCGGCCCGCGCGAGCGAGGCCTTGATCGATTCGGCGTACACGACGGCGGCGGGCGGGTCCTGGAACTCGACCATCGCGGCGACGCTGTCGTTGAAGTGCTGCGGCGCGAATCCCGGCCCGGCCGGCGCCGCCAGCCTGGGAGCGGGCACGTCCGCCTCGCTGAACACGGGAGTCCCCGCGCCCTGCGCCGAGAGCGGCAGCATGACGCCGATCGCGGCGGCGACGCAGGCTCCGGAAACCAGGCACTTGCGCGCGAACGCGACCAATTGCCGATGGAGATCAAAATTGACGGGGGGAGTGGGCTCGTTCATGTCTTCTTTTGTTCCCTACGCGGCAGGGGATGGTGGCCGGGCAATCGCGGACCCGGAGTATGCAAACGTTCGACATGGGAACACGCAGCGCTCGGCGTTGTCAAATGACAGATGTACTTATTGACCGGGCGTGTGGCAAAAACCACACACTCGGGCGGATTGGCGGCGTTCGGCCGACCGCCGACGATGCGCGGCAGCGTTGCCCACACCGGCCAGCACGATCGAACCGATGCGAAGCCTGGCCGGCGCGGTCGGGATGCCGACGCCCGCGCCGAAAGTGCCCGCCACATAGCCGCTGGTCGCCGTGGTGGCGATGTCTGCACCGGAACTCGCAGGGCTGCTCATCGCGGTGGTGGCACGCCGCCGCGGGTCCTGTGCGCCGGGAATCCGTGTGTCAGCCTGAACTCGTCCTATTCAGTTTTCGGACCCACGGCGAAGGCGTCCTCGGGCACCACTTGGCCTCACAGGGCCAGCATTCAGACAGAGCGCCCATTCTGTGCGACACCGAACATACAAGCGGAACGTGGTCGACGATACTGACCTCAGTTTGCAAAGCGGCGTGTCGGCCGTTCACCGACACAAGCTACGAGGAGCACGTCATGAGCGTCAACAAGGACCAGGTAAAGGGCCAAATCAAGGAAGTGGGGGGCATGATCAAGGAAGTCGCCGGCAAGATCGCAGGCAACGAGAAACTGGAGCAGAGGGGCAAGATCGAGAAGGCCCGCGGCGAGGCACAGGCGGCGATCGGCGACATCAAGGAAGACATGAAACAGGCCGTGAAGAAGGCCTGACTTCAGTCATTCCTCCGGATCGAGACGAACAAGGGGGCAAGCCGTGAGCCTTGGCACCATTCTGCTGATCGTTGTGATCCTGGCGCTCGTCGGCGTCCTCCCGGTCTGGCCGCACGCCAGCAGTTGGGGGTACCGTCCCTCGGGGCTCGTCGGTGTCGTGCTGGTGATCCTGATCGTCCTGTTCGTGACTGGGCGCCTGTAATCGCGCCAAGGCACCGATCGTCAACGAACCGACGCTCGGGTGCGCTGAAACAGACGTCGCATCCTCCAAGGGCATGGTTCAGTCGAGCGGACTCATGCGTTCGCCAACCGTGGAAAGCAGGATGGTCGAGGTCGCGTGCAGCGTTGGCAACGTCAGGGACGATGTGCGTTTGAAGCAGGCAGCAGCGCACGTGTTCGATGGAGCTTGCGCTGCTGCAACTGAATCGTGAGCGAGTGATATGTCGAGATTGATGATCGGCGTGGGCGAGGCGCGGTGGAGCGGGGGTCGTGACCACACAGAGCGCTCCTTCCGGTCGCGCATCCGCTGCTTCGCCGGAATGTGCCCGTGAGTCATCGGACGGCGACCGATCCCGCCGGCTGCTCGTGGACTCGCCGGCTTGCGGATGCGCGGCAGCGGATCCGTGCGCCTTGGGTATTCGTGCAGGAGATGATCAGCCAGCCAGCCGCTGTCGGGGCGATCTGGCCCAGTTCTGCACGGCTCGCGACGCGCGTGGCATCGCTCGTGCCCTGCCACGGCGACGGACTGGTCGTGGAGCTGGGCGGAGGTACGGGTGCCGTGACGCAGGCGCTGCTCCGAAGAGGCATCGCTCCGGGACGCCTCAGGGTGGTCGAATCGTCGCGGTCCTTCGTACGGCATCTTCGAGCGCGCTTTCCGGAACTGGCTGTCCTGCAGGGGAGTGCCGCCGAACTGGGCGGTCTGTTGCCCCGGGGCAGTCGCATCGACGCCATCGTCTCGAGCCTGCCGTTGCGATCATTGCCGACTCGTGAGGCAACAGCCATTGTGGCGTGGTGGGGCGCGCTGGTCGGAATTGGCGGCATCCTGGTCCAGTTCACCTACGACTTGCGCAGCGATGAGCCGCTGTCACTGCCAGGCTTTGTGCCTCTCGCGGACGACATTGTGTGGGCCAACTTGCCGCCGGCTCGGGTGCTGGCGCTGGAGTGCCGCAGCGCGGACGGGAGCCGGGATCGAGTTGCCACGACCGACCGTGATCGTGGTCAACGTGTGGCGGGCGGCCGATTGCTGACTCCGCTCGCCGTCTCGAAGAATCGCTAACGCCGCGCCGAAGTGCGCCTGCGTCCTGCATCGGCTGCGGGTCTCGGCGAATGGCGGGATCGCATTGCCGCAGCGTCTGACTCAAAGCTGCACTCCCACAAGTCCCGCCCCCCAATCGACCAGCTTCTCCTGCCAGGGCCGGGCTTGCCAGTCGGCAAGCGTTACGCGGCGCGAACGCGCAAGGTCACGCTCGAAGACCTCGACCTGGCTGGCGGCAAATGCGGCGTCGTAGACGTTCAGATTCGCTTCGTCGTTGAGCCGGAATGAGCGGGGATCGAAGTTCGTCGAGCCCACCGACACCAGCAGCCGGTCGATGATAAGCACCTTGCAGTGGAACATCGTCGGCTGATATTCGTGGATTTCGGCGCCCGCCGCGAGCAGCGGCCCCCAAGTCGCTCGCGACGCCCGGCTGACGACGGTCATGTCGTTGACGGGTCCGGGAACGATCAGCCGGAAGCGGACGCCACGCCGCATTGCCGCGACCAGCGCGTTGCTCGTCAATTCGTCCGGAACGAAGTACGCGCTGGCGAGGTCGATGGTGCTGGTCGCTGCGGTCGTGGCCAGCAGGTACATGAGCTGGACGCTCGCGGCGCCCCCGGCAGGGGAACTCGAGAACATCTGCGCGCGCGTATCCGCGGCTGGGCGGATCGACGGCAGATAGTCTGCACCGTGCTGTATTTCGCCGCTCACCTTGGTCCAGTTATCGAGAAAGGTTGCCTGCATCTGAGCCACGACCGGGCCTTCGACGCGGAAATGCGAGTCCCGCCAATGATCGGGGTCCTCGGCGTTGCCGTTCCACTTGTCGGCGATGCCGACGCCTCCCGTGAACCCGACGCTGCCGTCGATCACCAGCAACTTGCGATGTGTGCGATTGTTCATTCGCGCCAGGTGGTACCACGACAGCGGGCGATAGAGGTGGATCTCGACTCCCGCCTTGCGCATTTCCTCCAGCAACCGCTCCTCGATCTTCTGCGAACCGACCCAGTCGAGCAGGACGTGCACGCGAACCCCGGCGCGAGCACGCCCGGACAGTGCGTCGGCGAACGCCTGCCCGATGTCGCCGGACCAGTAGATGTAGGTTTCGAAGGTTATCGTCCTCTTCGCACCACGGATCGCAGCGAGCATGGCCGGAAAGATCTCGCGGCCGTTCTGCAGCGCCACGACCTGGTTGCCGGCCAGAACCGGCGGTCCGAGCAGTATGCCCATCGACCGGAAGTACTCGGCCGAGCCCGTTTCGTAGAGGCGCTCGATCCTGTGCTCGATCCGCTGCTCGGCCGGAAGCAGGTTCAGAACGATCAACGTGAGCGCGAACGTGGCAAGCACGCTTCCGGCAACCCAGGCGATTCGCTTGCGCGGCAAGGCCATCCCCAAACTCCAGCGGTCCGTCTATCTCCGACTCGATCGGCTGCACCCCGTGGCGCCAAGGCCGCTGCTACCGGCGTCGGCGGTCGCGGCTGCAGAATTGTCCGGTCGTATGGCGAAGTGCGTCTGTACGCTGGCGAACGGAGTGGGGCCTGCCGGCGTCGTTCGTCGCGCCGGTGGATCGTCGTGAACGAAAGATAGGTTCAGACGTTGAAGCGGAAATGCAGGACGTCGCCGTCCTTGACGACGTACTCCTTGCCCTCGACGCGCATCTTGCCGGCTTCCTTCGCGCCGTGTTCGCCCTTGGCGGAGAGGAAATCGTCGTAGGCGATCACCTCGGCGCGGATGAACCCGTGCTCGAAATCGGTGTGGATGACGCCGGCGGCGCGCGGCGCGGTGTCGCCGACGTGGATCGTCCACGCGCGCACTTCCTTCGGCCCGACGGTGAAATAGGTCTGCAGGCCGAGAAGCTTGTACCCGGCGTGGATCACGCGGTCGAGGCCGGGCTCGGTCAGGCCCATGTCGGCGAGGAACGCGAGCTTGTCGTCGCCGTCGAGGTCGGCGATCTCGGCCTCCATCGCCGCGCACACGGCGACCACCGGTGCGCCTTCCTTCGCCGCGTGCGCCTCGACCGCGGCCAGCAGCGGATTGTCGTGGAAGCCGCGCTCGGCGACGTTGGCGACGTACATCGTCGGCTTCATCGTCAGCAGGAACAGCGGCTGCAGCAGCGCGGCCTCCTCGTGATAGAGGTCGGCCGTGCGCGCCGGCCGGCCTTCGTTGAGCACCGCATCGACCTTCTTCAGCACCGCCACGAGCCGGGCCGCTTCCTTGTCGCCGCCGGCCTTGGCCGCCTTTTCGTACTTCTGCAGCTGCTTCTCGACCGTCGCGAGGTCGGCCAGCGCCAGCTCGGTGTTGATCGTCTCGATGTCCGACACCGGGTTCACCTGGCCCGTGACGTGGACGACGTTTTCGTCGACGAAGCAGCGCACGACGTGCGCGATGGCGTCGGTTTCGCGGATGTTGGCGAGGAACTTGTTGCCGAGACCCTCGCCTTTCGACGCGCCCGCGACCAGGCCCGCGATGTCGACGAACTCGACGACCGCCGGCAGCACCCGCTCGGGATGCGCGATGGCGGCGAGCGCGGCGAGGCGCGGATCGGGGACCTCGACGATGCCGACGTTCGGCTCGATGGTGCAGAACGGATAGTTCTCGGCGGCGATGCCGGCCTTGGTCAGCGCGTTGAAAAGGGTGGACTTGCCGACGTTGGGCAAGCCCACGATGCCGCATTTGAGGCTCATTGGGGTTCCTGTTCGTTGCGGGTGTGGAGCGCCATCATCGCGCGCTCGAAATCGCCGGCTTTGATCAGCGGCCAGGCGTCGAGCGAGCGTGCCAGCGCGTCTTCGATCGCCGCGCGCTCGCCCGACCGCGGCGCCTGCAGCACGTAGTCGGCGACCTGCTGCTGCGGAATGTCCGAGTCGCGCGGGTGCCCGATGCCGATGCGCAGCCGCCAGAACGCGGGGCCGCAGACGTGAGCGGCGATGTCGCGCAGGCCGTTGTGGCCCGCGGTGCCGCCGCCGAACTTCAGTCTCGCTTCGCCGGGCTTCAGGTCGAGTTCGTCGTGCACGACGAGAATCTCGGCCGGAGCGATCGAGAAGAACTGCGCGACTGCGCCGACCGAGCGCCCCGAGAGGTTCATGAACGTCCCGGGCTTGATCAGCCGCAGGTCACCGACGGCCCGCGCGATGCGGCCGTGAAACTTGGCCTCGCCGGCGAACGACGCGCCGAGCCTGGACGCCAGCGCGTCGGCGAACCAGAAGCCGGCGTTGTGGCGCGTGGCTTCGTATTCGCGCCCGGGATTGCCCAGGCCGACGACAAGGCGGATCGGTGTGCCCATGGTGCGAAACGGAAATCCTCAATCGGGGCCGGACGGAAGACCCGCCGGCGCGGGCCGGCGAGAAAAAGGCCCGCCGGGACGCACGCGGCGGGCCTTCGTGCCTCGAGCCGCGGCGCGGCCTATTTCTTCTTGTCGTCCTTGCCGCCGGCCTTCTTCTTGTCGTCCTTGCCGGCTTCCTTCTTCTCGCCGGCAGCCTCGGCCGGCGCTGCCGCGGCTTCGGCGGCGGGCGTCGCTTCACCCTCGGCCTCGGCCAGCGCACGCGGCACCACGGCAGCGGCAACGACCGGATCGGCCTTGCCGCGCCTGGCAACCTTGACGCCGGCGGGGAGCTTCAGCGCCGACACGTGCAGCGCGTGCTGCGTGGTCATCTCCGACAGGTCGACCTCGATGAATTCGGGGAGGTCCTTCGGCAGGCAGGAGATCTCGACCTCCATGGTGATGTGGCTGATCAGCGCACCGGAGGCCTTGACCGCCGGCGACTGGTCGCCGTTGACGAAATGCAGCGGCACGCGCAGCTGGACGTTGCGGTTGTCTTCGACGCGCTGGAAATCCACGTGCAGGATCTCGTTCCTGAACGGATGCATCTGCACGTCGCGCAGCACCACCCGGGTGGCGGCGCCGTCGAGCGTCATCGTGAGGATCGACGCGTGGAAAGCCTCGTTGCGCAGCGCGTGGAACAGCGCGTTGTGGTCGAGTTCGATGGGTTGCGGCACCGGCGTGCCGCCGTAGACGATGCCGGGGGCGCGGCCGGAGCGGCGCAGACGGCGGCTCGCGCCGCGGCCTTCGGTGGGACGGGCAAAGGCGGTGAATTCGAATTGCATGCTGCGACTCCTGATGTCTGCGGCCTCCCGGGGTCCGGAGCCTGCTCGAAGCGGCCCCGCCGGTCGTCCGCGGTTGGCGACATCCCCATTCCGAAGGCTTGGGGAAAAGCCTTGAATTGTAACCGGAAATCGACGGCGTTCGCAATCGGGGTTGCGCGGGGATGGCGCGACCCGGGTTTCGCGTTTCGGCGGCTGGGGCTGCGGCCGACGGCGGCGGGCGCGAAGCCCGGGCTACTCGGTGAAGAGGGAGCTGACCGACTCCTCGTTCGACACTCGGGTCATCGTCTCGGCGAGGAGCTGCGCGCAGGAGAGCTGCCGGATGCGGTTGCAGGCGCGCGCTTCGGGCGTGAGCGGGATGGTGTCGGTGACGACGATTTCGTCGAGCTCGGACGCCGCGATCCGCGCGACCGCCCCGCCGGAAAGCACCGGATGAGTGCAGTAGGCGAGGACCTTCTTCGCGCCGTGTTCCTTCAGCGCCGACGCGGCCTTGCACAGCGTGTTCGCGGTGTCGACGATGTCGTCCATGATCACGCAGGTGCGGCCGTCGACGTCGCCGATGATGTTCATCACCTCGGAGTCGTTCGCCCGCGGACGCCGCTTGTCGATGATCGCGAGGTCGGAGTCGAGCCGCTTGGCGATCGCGCGCGCACGCACGACGCCGCCGACGTCCGGCGAGACAACCAGCAGGTCGTCGTAGTTCTGCTTCCACAGGTCGCCCAGCAGGATCGGCGTCGCGTAGATGTTGTCGACCGGGATGCTGAAGAAGCCCTGGATCTGGTCGGCGTGCAGGTCCATCGTCATCACGCGGTTGACGCCGACGGTCACCAGCATGTCGGCGACCACCTTGGCGCTGATCGCCACGCGGGCCGAGCGCGGGCGGCGATCCTGCCGCGCGTAGCCGAGGTAGGGAATCGCGGCGGTGATGCGGCCCGCCGACGCGCGCTTCAGCGCATCGGTCATCACCATGATTTCCATCAGGTGATCGTTGGTCGGCGCGCTGGTGGACTGCAGGATGAAGATGTCGCGCCCGCGGACGTTTTCCAGGAGCTCGACCAGAACCTCGCCGTCGGAGAAGCGGCCGACGATGGCGCGGCCCAAGCTCGTGCGCAGATGCGCGCAGACGGCCTCGGCGAGCGTCGGGTTCGCGTTGCCCGTGAAGATTCTCATGCGCTCAAAGGCCATGGCGTCCTGCAAACGGAACGGGCAGGGGGCTTCGACACGAAGCCGCCTGCCCGGCGAGATGCGTGGCTGGGGAGGTAGGGATCGAACCTACGAATGCCGGAATCAAAATCCGGTGCCTTACCACTTGGCGACTCCCCAACGTAACAAACCTGCGCGCCCTCTCGGGCTGCGCGCGGGCTCCCGTACCCGGAACCCGTTTCGATGATCATGCGAATGCCGCGAGGGGATGGCGCGCAAGCGTCCGGGCGACGAAACCCTGCGCTTCCGGCGCCGCTTCCTTCGCGGCTGCGAGAGCTGCCGAGGCCTCGGCTTCGGACGCAAACCATGCAAACACGCAACCGCCCGATCCAGTCATCCGCGCCGACGGCGAACGCAGGGCGAGCCGCGCGAGCGCCTTGGCAATGTCCGGAAATCGTGCAGCGGCAACCGCTTGCAGATCATTCCGACCATAACCCTCGGAAAAGACGTCCATTTTCGCTGAGGGCGTCGCGCGTGTCAATTCCGGCGCGGCGAAGATCGACGCGGTAGGCACGGCGACCGGCGGCGCCAGCACCGTCACCCACAGCGGCGGCAGCGACACCGCGGTCAGGCGCTCGCCGATTCCGCGCGCGATCGCCGGTGCGCCGAACACGAAAAACGGCACGTCGGCGCCCAGCGTCAGCCCGATCCGCATCAGCGCCGCGCGCGGCAGGCCAAGCCGCCACAGCCGGTTGAGCCCGAGCAGGACGCTCGCCGCGTCGGAGCTGCCGCCGCCCAGGCCGCCGCCCTGCGGAATCCTCTTGTCGATCGCGATGTCGACGCCCTCGCGGCTGCCCGTTTCCCGCTGCAGCGCGCGCGCGGCGCGCACGGAGAGATCGGCCTCGGCGGCGACGCCGGCGACGTCGCGGGTGCGATGGATCACGCCGTCGTCGCGGCGCGACAGCGAAACCGTGTCGCCGAAGTCGAGCGCGACGAACAGCGATTCGAGCGTGTGGTAGCCGTCGGCGCGCCGGCCCGTCACGTGCAGGAAGAGGTTGAGCTTCGCCGGCGCGGGCACGACCAGCGCGCGGACCTGCCCCGCGCCCGGCGGCTCCGGACGCCGCCGGGGTTCCGGCGTCAGCTCCACCGGTCGACCACCACGCGGATCTCCACCTCGGGGTACGAAATCCGCAGCCGCTGCGGCACCCTCGCCCCGGCGTCGGGGTAGTCGTACGCGATCTCCCATCCGTCCTGCCGCAGCACCGACGCGCGACCCGCGGGGTCGGCCTCGAGCGTGTGCCGGGTGCCGGGATGCGGCGAACCGCGGATCCAGGCGGCGAGCCCGGACACCGGCAGCGGGAATCCCAGCGCCTGCTCGGTCAGCGTGGTCCAGTCGGAGGCCTCGGCCCGGCGACCGTCGGCCGAACGCGCCTCCACCCGGGGCACCGACGCGTCGCCCGACAGTTCCGCCACCGTCTGCCCCAGCGGCGACGTCACGGCGAGTTCGTCGCGCGGCGGACGATGGGTCCAGACGAAGTGGACGGCGACCGCGTCGCGCCCGTGCCGCGCGGAAAGCCGGCCCGCGGCGGTGAACGGCGTATCGACGTAGGCGAGTGCCGAATCCGGGGCAACGACGGCGGAAGGCAGCACGGCGCAGGCCGAGAGCAGCGCCGCGCTGAGTGCCGCCCGCGCGGCGCGCCCCGGGCCGGCCGCCGCGAAGCGCGCCGCCCGACCCGCGACTCTTCGCGCTGCTTCAGCGCACAAGCCGGCGGACCGTATCGAGCAGCAGCGGGTTGTCGGGCGCGGACTTCAGCTGCGACTGCCAGACCTCCTGCGCCGCGGTACGGTCGCCCTTGATCCAGAGCACTTCGCCCAGGTGCGCCGCGATCTCGGCGTCGGGCCGCGCCGCCATCGCCCGACGGAGGTAGCCTTCCGCGTCGTCGAGCTTGCCCATCCGGTACAGCGCCCAGCCCATGCTGTCCTGGATGAACGAGTCGTCCGGCGAGAGCTTCAGCGCCTTCTCGATCAGCGCGTAGCCTTCGGCGACGCGCGGCGTGCGATCGACGAGCGTGTATCCCAGCGCATTGAGCGCCTGCGCATTGTCGGGGACGAGTTCGATCAGGCGCTTCAGGCGCGCCTCGGCGACGTCGAGCTTGTCGAGCTTCTCGGCGGCCATCGCCACGTCGTAGAGCAGGTCGGGATCGTCGGGGTACGCGGCGAGCGCCTGCGTGAGTACCTCGAACGCGCCGGCGTTGTCGCCGGCG
>CAIWHR010000311.1 GCA_903912485.1 uncultured beta proteobacterium
CCAGGTGAAGCCGGCGCCGGAGTTCTCGTCGACGATGCACACGCAGTTCATCACCGGGCTGGGCACCGTCGGCGAGCGCATGCTGATCCTGGTCGACATCGAGTGCCTGATGACCAGCGCCGAAATGGAACTGGTCGCGGACACGACGCACTGATCCGCCTCGCGGCGGGCTCGCCCCCCGGCGTTTTGCACGTGCCGGGGGGCGTCTTTGCCGCCATCGGCGGCGCCCTGTCGGCACCGCGGTCGCCGCGATTTTCGCGCGGCGCTGACCGGCCGGGGCTGCGCCAACGGCTGTTCCCGCCCGATATACCTGGACGCGGGTTCAGGGCCGGTCGACGATACGGTCCGCCTCGACGATGACTTCGGGGATACCGCAATGACTCTGCGCACGCGCCTGCTGACGATCCTGCTCCCGGCGCTGGTCGGGATGCTGGCGTTTGCCGTTCTCACCTCGGCGCAGCACTGGCAGGAGGCGAACGCGCTGCGCCAGGTCGGGAAACAGAGCGCGTTCCTCGCGACCGTCGGCGCGCTTGTCCACGAACTCCAGATCGAGCGCGGATTGTCCGCCGGGTTCCTCGCCAGCAAGGGCCAGAAGTTCCGCGACGAACTGGGCAAGCAGCGCGGAGGTTCGGACGCGACGCTGGCACGGTTTCAGGCAGAAGGCGCCGACCCGGGAAGGGCCGCTGCGCTGGCGCCGCTGCGCGCCACGATCGAGGAAGCTGCCAAGGCGGTGGCGGCGACCCTGGCGCGGCGCGCCCGGATCGACGCGCTGACGCTGCCCGGTTCCGACTCGTTCGCCGGGTACACGTCGACCATCGACCGCCTGCTGGCCATCGTCGGCAAGGCGGCCGAACAGGCGGAGCTGCCGGCGATCGCGCGCGGCGCCGCGGCGGCGTACGCGTTCTCGTACGCCAAGGAATACGCCGGACGCGAGCGGGCGACGCTCAACAACGTGTTCGCCGCCAAGGCCTTCGATGGCGCGCTGTTCCGGCGCTTCCTGTCCATCGTCTCGGCGCAGGATGTCTACCTGGCGCAGTTCGACCTGTACGCGTCGCCGGAGGCGCGTCAGGCGCAGGCGAAGCTGGTCCAGGGCGACGACGTCAACGAAGCGGCGGCGATCCGGACGCTGGCGCTGGCGTCGACGGTGGGCGCGCCGCTGGACGTCGAGCCGAGCCGCTGGTTTCGCGTGATCACCGGCAAGATCGACCGGATGCACGAGGTGGAAAACGCGCTGGCGGCCGAAAGCGCGCGCCACGTCGCCGCCGAATCGACGCGCGCGCTGCGCGCCGCCTGGCTGGCGGTGCTCGTTTCCGTCGTCGCGGCAGGTCTCGCGGTGGGACTGGGGATGTGGCAGGGCCGGAACATCCTGCGTCTGCTCGGCGGCGAACTCGAATACGCGGCGGAAGTGGCCAAGCGGGTTGCGGCGGGCGACCTGACGCAGCCCGTGGTCACCGGCGGCGGCGACACGACCAGCGTCGTCGCCGCCATGAAGGCGATGCAGGACATGCTGGCGAACGTGATCGGCCGCATCCGCGAGGCGACCGACACGGTGGGCACCTCGGCGCGGGAGATCGCGCAAGGCAACGCCGACCTGTCGCAGCGCACCGAGCAGCAGGCGGCGAGCCTGGAAGAGACCGCATCGTCGATGGAGGAGTTGACCTCGACGGTGAATCAGAACGCGGACAACGCGCGGCAGGCCAACCAGCTGGCGGCGTCGGCGTCCGAAGTGGCGGTGAAGGGCGGGCGGGTGGTGAGCCAGGTGGTGGACACCATGGGCTCGATCAGCGCGTCGAGCAAGAAGATCGCCGACATCATCAGCGTGATCGACGGCATTGCCTTCCAGACCAACATCCTGGCGCTGAACGCGGCGGTGGAAGCGGCGCGGGCGGGCGAGCAGGGGCGCGGTTTCGCGGTGGTCGCGTCCGAGGTGAGGAATCTGGCGCAGCGCAGCGCGGCGGCGGCGAAGGAGATCAAGGACCTGATCGGCGACTCGGCGGCCAAGGTCGATTCTGGCTCGCGGCTGGTCGACGAGGCTGGCAGGACGATGGCGGAGGTGGTATCGAGCGTGAAGCGGGTGACCGACATCATGGCCGAGATTTCGGCGGCGAGCGCGGAGCAGAGTTCCGGGATCGAGCAGGTGAACCAGGCGATCGTGCAGATGGACGCGGTGACGCAGCAGAACGCGGCGCTGGTCGAGGA
>CAIWHR010000312.1 GCA_903912485.1 uncultured beta proteobacterium
AGCGGCCGACGCAGCGCACAGCAGGCCGAGCAGCGGCGGCACAAGGCGGGTAGCACGGAGCAGGCGATTCATCGCGGATCCTCGGGCAGTGTCGATCGGGCGTCCACGGCCCCGTGGCGGAGCCGGTCAACACGATCGAGCCTGGACGCACCGCATTGCAGCAATGTGTCAGGCCTTGCGCTCGCCGCCGTTCTCCGCCGCGTCATCATCCTGTAACCCGGCGGGCCGAAACTGGTCTTCTGCCGAGCCCGGCCAAGCCGAGGGGACGGTGTTGCGACATCGAGAAATCGCCGCAGCGCTCGAACGAGGACGCCTCCGGTGCCGGTCCCAATGACAGGCAAGCCAGGCGTCGAGTTGCGAGCGAAGATGAATTCCCAAGAGCAATGGCCGATTTCCATCGCAGCGCGCGAAGAGTCCGCGCCGCGCACGCCGGATCCGGAGGCTCTTCTTGGACGGATCCTCCGATACGAACTGTTGACGCCCGTCTTCCAGCCCGTTTTCGGGTTGGAAGACGGTGCCCTGTTCGGATTCGAGGGACTGATCCGCGGACCGGCCGATTCACCATTGCACATGCCGCGAGATCTGTTCGCGACTGCGGATTCGACCAACCAGCGCATCGCGCTGGAGATGGCCGCCGCCCGCGTCATTCTGCGGCAGTTTGCCGCGCGCCGCCTTCCCGGATCGCTGCTGTTGAACCTGAGCTGCAAGGCTCTGCTCGCCTACTGCGGACGGTCCGAGCGCGTGATCGACTTCATCGGGGAGCTTGGACTGTCCGCGGAGTCGATCATCATCGAAATCACCGAGCAGGAGCGGGTCATGGACGTGGCCGCGCTTGCACTGGCGGTGACCCGTTTCCGCGACGCCGGCATGTCGATCGCGCTCGACGATTTCGGCGACGGTCATTCGAACCTCCGGCTATGGATGGAACTGCGGCCGCGGATCGTCAAGATCGACCGCTACTTCGTCAAGGGTCTCGCCGCCAGCGGCGACAAGTTCGAGATCGTACGGCTGCTGATGCGCTTCGCCGAGTCGTTCGGAACAGAGGTCGTGGCCGAAGGAATCGAGGATCTTGTCGATCTGATGGCGGCCCGTGACCTCGGCGTTACCCTGGCGCAAGGATTCCTGCTCGGCCGCCCCGAGCGAGACCCGGCGCGTCGAATTTCACCCGAGATCCAGTCGGTGATCGCTTCGTCCAAGGTTGCCGTTCCGTCCCCCGGCGAAGACCCCCATCCGCGGCGGACGCTGGCGGGAGATCTTTGCCTGCCCGTTCCGGCAATCACCGACCGGGTTACCGCAGACGGCCTGGCCGCGCTCTTCCAGAAGAATCCGGAGTGGCACGCGGTCGCCATTGTGGAAGCCGACGAGCCCGTCGGCCTGATCAATCGCCACACCTTCCTGGATCGCTTTGCCCGCCCGTTCACGCGCGAGCTGTATGGGCGGCAGTCCTGCCGGCGATTCAGCGACGGCGAACCCCGGGTACTGGACCGGCGAACGCCGCTGGAGTCCATGCGCAGCACCCTTGCCGGCGCCGACCAGCGCTATCTTCGGGACGGATTGGTCATCGCCGACAACGGCAGGTACCTCGGTCTCGCGACGGGAGAAAGTCTCGTCCGCGCCGTGACCGAACTGCGGGTGGAGGCGGCCCGGTATGCGAATCCCCTGACCTTCCTGCCGGGCAACATACCCATCAGTCAGCATCTGGACCGGTTGCTGGATTCGGGGACGACGTTTGCCGCCTGCTACGCGGACCTGAACCACTTCAAGCCGTTCAACGACCAGTACGGATACTGGCGCGGCGACGAGATGATTCTGCTTGCGGCACGGGTGCTGCAGGCCGAGACCGATGCACCGGAGGACTTTCTCGGGCATATCGGGGGAGATGACTTCTTCGCGCTGTTCCAGAGTGGAGACTGGGAGGCGCGCTGCCATCGCGCCGTCGCGCAGTTCAACGAAGGAGCTCGCGCGTACTTCCGGCCGGAAGACGCCGCCCTGGGAGGCTTCTGGGGCGAGGACCGCAGTGGAGTGCGCTGCTTCTTTCCGCTGACGTCGATGTCGATCGGCGCCGTGCCGGTGGGCCCGGGCGCATTCGCCGGCCACGAGGACGTGGCGGCAGCCGCCGCGCTCGCCAAGCACGAGGCCAAGGCGGCCGGGGTTGCACTGCACGTCGCCCAAGCGCCAACCCTCGGGGCGCACGCATCCTGCGTTACGTCGGCCGAGGCCTAGCGGCCGCCGCTGGACGGGCCGTCGCGGCTGACCGCAACGAGTCAGGTCTCGCGACCCGACCGCCACAGCAGCCGGGACCGGCACAGGGCGAAGAATTCGATCAAGCCCCACAGCAGCGCGCTGGCCAGGACCAGGGGTGGACGCGAAGTCGTCGTTCTGGACCGGGCAGGCATAGGAGTCCTCGCAGGATGGAAATCGCCAGCAGTCGCGGGTTTCCGGTTCAGCATAATCGCCGAATGTGACGAGGCGACGGCAACGATGTGACAGCGCCGCGCGCGCCTCGCCCGCCGGAAACGAAGGGTCACCCTCCTCAAGTGCGATGCGTTCGCACCGCAGCCCGACACCGGAGTCCGCATCATCGCCAACGAACTCCCCGAACTGGTTGAACTGGACGCCATCATCGCCGAGGGCGGCGCCCGGCTCGACGTGCGCATTGCCGGCGAGGTGACCTGCGGCGAGCAGCGATTTCCGATCCATGCGATCTGCATGGGCAATCCGGACCCGGACGTGCCGGCCGCCGGCTTCTTTGGAGGCATCCACGGACTGGAGCGCATCGGCGCAGAGGTGGTCATCGCCTACCTGCGCAGCCTGGTGATGCGGCTCCGTTGGGACGGCGTGCTGCAGCGGCAGCTCGAATCCGTCCGCCTCGTGTTCATGCCCGTCGTGAATCCCGGCGGCCTCTTCCGCAGCACGCGCGCCAACCCGAACGGCGTCGACCTGATGCGCAATGCTCCGGTCGATGCCGTCGAACGCGTCCCGCGTCTACTGGGTGGGCAGCGACTGAGTCCGCGATTGCCGTGGTATCGGGGCAGGGCGGATGCGGCCATGGAGCTCGAGAGCGAGGCCGTCTGCCGGGTGGTGAGCGACGAGATGCTCGCCAGGCCCTTCAGCGTCGCGGTGGACTGCCATTCCGGATTCGGCGTCGACGATCGCGTCTGGTTTCCCTACGCGCACACCGTCAGCCCGATCCCGGACCTGCCGGAAATCTTCAGGCTCAAGGACATCTTCGACCAGGCGTATCCGCACCATCGTTACGTGTTCGAACCGCAGAGCGCCCAGTACCTCGCCCACGGCGACCTCTGGGACTACCTGTACCTGCGGGGGCGTGCGAATCCCGAACGGACGTTCCTGCCGTTGACGCTGGAGATGGGCTCGTGGCTCTGGGTGAAGAAGAATCCGCGCCAATTGCTCTCGCGCCACGGCCTGTTCAACCCCTTGAGGACGCATCGCCTGCACCGCGTGCTGCGCCGCCACGTCGCCTGGCTCGACTTCGTCGCGCGCGCGGCGTGCAGCCATCGCGCCTGGGCTCCCGGGAAGTCCGATCGCGAAGGGGACAGGAAGCGGGCGATGGCGCTGTGGTACGGGGGATCGGCCGCATGACGAACTGGATCTTCCTGCGCGGGCTGACGCGCGACAGCCGGCATTGGGGACGTTTCCTGCAGACGTTCCGCGAGCGGGTTCCCGATGCCGACGTCCATGCGCTCGATCTGCCGGGCAACGGATTGCTCAACCGGCTGCGAAGTCCGGCGACGGTGACGCAGATGACCGACTTCTGCCGCACCGAACTCATCCGCCAGCGTGCGAATCCGCCCTACCACGTGCTGGCGATGTCGCTCGGCGCGATGGTGGCGCTGGACTGGGCAGCAACGCATCCGAATGAGCTGCGCGGATGCGTGCTGATCAATGCCAGCGTGCGAACGTACAGCCCCTTCCACCAGCGCCTCAAGCCCGGCAGCTACGCGCCGCTGCTCAGACTGGCGCTGTTCGGGGGAACGGACCGGCAATGGGAAAGCACGATCCTTCGCCTGACCAGCACGCGGCCCGACGCAGGCGCCGCCGTTGTCGATCAATGGACCGACTACCGTCGCGAGCGGCCGGTATCGCGCGCCAACGCCCTCCGGCAGCTGCTTGCCGCCGCCCGGTTTCGTAGTCCGATCGCAGCACCCGGCCCGCGCCTGCTGCTGCTCGCCAGCGGCAGCGATGCGTTGGTGAGCGCCGGTTGTTCCCGGTCGCTGGCTGTGGCGTGGAGCACCGCCTTCGCCGAGCATCCGGGCGCGGGGCACGACCTCCCGCTCGACGACGGCACCTGGGTCGCCGAGCAGGTTGCCGCCTGGCTTGGCCGGCCCGGGGACTCCGGCGTCGCTTGCTGCGCGAGTACCTCCTCGCAGATCTCGGTCTGAGTCAGCCGCGCCAGCACATCGCGGGACGGGTGCGGCGG
>CAIWHR010000313.1 GCA_903912485.1 uncultured beta proteobacterium
AGAATACCGGCCTGTCACGCCGGGGGTCGCGGGTTCGAGTCCCGTCCACTCCGCCAATTACGAAGGGCGAACGCGAGTTCGCCCTTTTTGATATCCGCCGCCGCGAGCCCCGGACCGCGGAGTCCGGTTCCTCGGGGCTGCGCCACGCGGCGTCTTTCGCGCCGATTCACGGGTACACGCTCATGTTCGATTTCATTACCAAACACAAGCGGATCGTCCAGCTCATTCTCGCGCTGATCACGCTGCCGTTCGCGTTCTTCGGCGTCGACTACTACTTCCGCCAGGGCGGCGCGGCGCTGGACGTCGCCACCGTCGGCGGCGAGAAGATCACGCAGGCGGAGTTCAACTCGGCGATCGCCGAGCAGCAGGAGCGGATGCGGGGGCAGCTCGGCGCCAATTACGACCCGACGATGTTCGACAATCCCGAAGTCAGGTTCTCGGTGCTGGAACAGGTGATCGACCGCCGCCTGATGCAGGACAAGGCCGCGCGCGAGTCGTTCCGCGTGTCCGACCAGCAGCTCCAGCAGATCATCGGCCAGCTGCCGGCGTTCCAGGAAGACGGGAAGTTCTCGTCCGAGCGCTACAAGCAGCTGCTCGCGGGCCAGAACATGACGCCCGCCGGCTTCGAGGAGCGGATGCGGCAGGACATGCTGCTGGCGCCGCTGACCGAGCCGATCGCGTTCGGCAACATCGTCGCCCGCGCCAGCGGCGACCGCTTCCTCGGACTCCTCGAGCAGAAGCGCGAGGTCGCCGCCGCGGCGGTCGATCCCGAGCAGTTCGTCGCTGCGGTCAAGATCGACGACGCCGCGCTCAAGGCCTACTACGACGCCAACACATCGGCGTTCCAGACGCCCGAACTCGCCAGCATCGAGTATCTGGCGATCACGCAGGATTCGCTCGCCGCGCAGGCGCCGCTCGATCCGGCCGAGGTGAAGGCGCAGTACGACGCCAACCTCAGCGTCTACGCCAAGGGCGAGGAGCGCGACGCTTCGCACATCCTGATCGCCGCCAAGTCCGACGCCAAGCCGGAGGAGAGGGCGGCGGCGCTCAAGAAGGCCGAGGACCTGACCGCGCAGGTGAAGGCCAATCCTGCCAGGTTCGGCGAACTCGCCAAGCAGTTCTCGCAGGACCCCGGCTCGGCCGCGCAAGGCGGCAATCTCGGCTCGTTCACCCGCGGCAACATGGTCAAGCCGTTCGACGACGCGGTGTTCGGAATGAAGGTCGGCGACGTCGCCGGGCCGGTCGAGACCGATTTCGGCTACCACGTGATCAAGCTCAACGCGATCAGCGCGGCGAAGGCGAGGCCGTTCGACGAAGTGAAGGCGCAGATCGAGGCCGATCTCAAGCGGCAGAAAGCCGCGCAGAAGTTCGCCGCGGCCGCCGAGCAGTTCCAGAATCTGGTGTACGAGCAGGCGGATTCGCTGCAGGGCGCCGCCAAGGCGCTGGGCCTGACCGTGCAGACGTCGCCGTTGATCACCCGCGCGCAGGCGCAGGCGCTGGCGCGGGGAAGTGCCAAGTTCGTGCAGGCGCTGTTCTCGCCGGAATCGATCCAGGGTCGGCGCAACACCGAGGCGATCGAGGTCGGCCCCAACGCGCTGATGGCGGGCCGGATTCTCGACTACAAGCCGGTTGCCGTGCGGCCGTACGCCGACGTGCAGGAGGACATCCGCAAACAGCTGACGCGCAAGACGGCGGCCGACATGGCGCAGAAGGCGGGGCAGGAGAAGCTCGCGCTGCTCGAGCAGGGCAAGACCGACAAGGATGCCGGAGTGACCTTCGCCCCCGCAGTGACGCTCACGCGCCGCGAGGTCCAGCCCGGGTTCTCGCCCAACGCGGTGGCCAGGATCTTCCAGGTCGATCCCTCGAAGCTGCCGCAGTACGTGGGGGCCACCAACGAGCGCGGCGGCTTTTCCCTCTACCGTGTTTCGAAGGTGATCGAGCCGCCGGCGCCGGACGCTGCCAAGCTGGCCGCCGCGAACAAGCAGATCGGCGAGCAGATCGGCCGCGAACTCTACAACGGCTACATCGCGACGCTGAAGGCGAAGGCCGACGTCAAGATCAACCAGGTCAACCTCGACAAGAAGTGACCCGCCGCGCTAAACCGTAGCAACCCGTAGCCCGGGCTGAGCGGCCCGGGTGCGGCAGGTCTGCGCTGCTGACCGCCCTCGTAGCCCGGGCTGAGCGGCCCCGGAACTGCGGATCTGCGCTGTCAGCCGCCCCCGTAGCCCGGGCTGAGCGGCCCCGGAACGGCAGGTCTGCGCTGCTGACCGTCCCCGTAGCCCGGGCTGAGCGGCCCCGGTTCGGCGGATCTGCGCTGTGCGCGTCCCGCTCAGCCCGGGCAGTTGTCGCGGACGATCTGCTGCTGCCGGTCGAGTTCGTCGCGCCGCATGTCGTCGTTGTAGAAGACCTTTTCGCCCTTGTCGTTGAAGCGGTAAAGGTTCTCGCCCTTCTGCTGCAGCAGCTTCAGCTGACCGAGCGCGTTGGCGCAGACCTCGCGCTTTCGCTCCGTCGCCAGCCGTGCCTGTTCCGCGGTCTTCGCGTCCTCGGCTCGCTTCCTGTCGCGCTGCTTGACCGTGTCCTCCTTGTCCGCGAATTCCTTCGCTGCGTTGGGATTGGCCGGCGGCGGCGGCGGCTTGACGACTTCCGACCGTACGCTGGCCGGCGGCGGCTGGTCGGAGTAGACGACGTGGCCGTTGGCATCCACCCACTTGTACAAGGTCGCGGCGGCAGGCGCGGTCGCCGCCGCGAGCGCAAGCGCGGCACCGACGGCGACGCCGAGGCGCGCGAACCACGGCGTGCGCGCGTGCACAAGCCCGGAACACGCGGTGGTCTGGTTCATCGGAAGGCGCGTCACGGAAGCTCCTCGGAACGTTTCTTGTGACCGTTGCAAAGTAATCCAAGACGGCCGCTCCGTCAAACGGACGCGCCCCGGACGCGCCCCGGCAGGCGCGGCGCCGGGAATGGGCGGTGAAGGCGGTGCGGGTATAATTCGTCTTTTCGTGCGGGAGAAGAATTCATGCGTGTCGTCCGCAAGGCGCTGACGTTCGACGACGTCCTGCTCGTCCCCGCGCATTCGCTCATCGTTCCCCGCGACGTCAGCCTGCAGACCCGGCTCACCCGGACGATCACGCTCAACATCCCGCTGCTGTCGGCGGCGATGGACACGGTGACCGATGCCCGTCTCGCGATCGCGATCGCGCAGGAGGGCGGTCTGGGCATCCTGCACAAGAACATGTCGCCGGCGAAGCAGGCGGCGGAGGTCGCGAAGGTCAAGCGCTTCGAGAGCGGCGTGGTCAAGGATCCGATCACGATTCCGCCGACGATGTCGGTGCGCGAAGTGCTGGCGCTGAAGCGGCAGCACCGGTTCTCCGGGCTGCCG
>CAIWHR010000314.1 GCA_903912485.1 uncultured beta proteobacterium
AGCTGCCGGAGGTCGCGCCGCCGACATGGCTGTGACCCGGGCGCGGCCGGCGGCGGCCTCGCCTGTGCGTCGGTCGCGCGCGCGCCGCCCGCCGACGAACGGGATCAGACCGTCAGGTCGACCTGCTGCACGGTGCGGACGGTTCCGTTCTCGGCGATCGCGACGCTGGTCGAGCGGATCGCGCCCAGCAGCTGGTTGGTCGCGGTCTTGAGGTCGAACGGCGTCGCGATCGACTGCAGCGACAGCGCGCCCATCCCGAGCGACGCCAGGCTGGAGAGCTTGTCGTTGCCGGCCCCGTCTCTCGTCCACACCTTGAGCTGCTGGAAGACGGCGTCGTTGGCGTCGATCCAGCCGTTGCCGTCGCCGTCGTATTTCGCCAGTTCGGCGAAGCCGTTGCCGGTGCCGGGGCCGAACAGCTCGCCGCCGTTGTTGATCTTGCCGTCGCCGTTGAGGTCGAGCGCCAGAAATCCGCTGCCCGACAGCGGCGCGTTGATCTGCTCGTTCTTGCCGTCCGAATCGAGGTCGAAGGCGAAGCGCTGCGAACTCAGCTGCGCGGCGGTGCCGCTGAAGTTGAGGACCAGGGGATCGGTCTTGCGCGGCGCGTCGCCGATGTGCATCGTCGTCGTGCTGGTCTCGCTGTACTGGTACTGCATCGACAGATCGAGGCTGAACTGGATTTCCTTGCCGTCGCTGGTCCTGATGACGCCCGAGGCCTGCATCGTCGTCTGCTCGGACTCGCTGTAGCTCTCGACCCTGCTGTAGTCGGCGCTGAAGCCGGCGCGCGGCGCGGCGGCGGGCTGGCTGCCCGCCGGTGCCGCAGGGGCCTGCGAGGTCTGCGCCGCGGGGAACTGGCCGGCGTCGAACAGCCGGATCTTGTGCCCGGTCATCTTCTCGATCATCAGGATCAGCAGCTGCATCCGCGGATCGTTCTGCCATTCGTTCCCGGCAGCGTCGATGCCCGACGCGTCGGCGGCCTGCCTCTCCTGCGCCGCGGCGGAGATCGTGACCTGTTGTTCGACCGGCGAGGCGGGCCTGGGCGCGGGGCGATCGGTCTCGACGCGGAGGCTTTCCCTGACGCTGGTCTGCTGCGACCGGCTGTGACTCGCCTGCATCGTCAACGCGCTTTCGGCAATCTTCATCGCTGTCCCCCCGGCCACGCCGCATTCACAAGCCTATCGGCGCGGCGGCGGTGGACTTTAGCGCCGGCGGGCTGCGCGCTGCCGGGCCGCCGCGTCGCCCGCGTTCGCGCATCAAGAAACTGCCGACGCCGCCGATAAGCAACGAGACGGAAGGGATTTGCAACGCGGTGGCCGCGTCCCGGCCGTTGAAGCGGGCGGCCGGGCTTCGATCCCTCAGCACGTCGGGCGCATGCGCCCGCAGGCGACGGTCGCGGCCGGCGATGCCGGCAAAGCGTTGGCGCGGCCGCCGTTGCGCGCACATCTTGCGGGAACCCGACGATGCCGATAGACGCACCTGGCGCAGGAAACGGAGGTTCGATCGAGTTCCGGGCCGGAATGTGGCCGGCCTGGATCACGCTGGCCTGCTCGCTGGCGCTGACGCTGGTCGCGTGGGCGTTCAGCCAGCGCGACCTCGAGCGCCAGTTGTACCTCGAATTCGACGCCGAGGTCAGCCAGGTCCGTAGCGACCTCCACACCCGCATCGCCGCCTACACGCAGACGCTGCGCGGCGCCGCCGCGCTGTTTGCCGCATCGGACGAGGTGACGCGCGACGACTGGCGCCGGTACATCGCCGGGCTCAGGCTCGAGCGCGGCTATCCGGCGATTCAGGCGGTGGCGTTTGCGCGGTCGATCGCCGCAGCCGATCTCGGCGCGCTGACCGACGAAGTGCGTGCGAGCGGCGTCGCCGACTTCGCGATGCGACCGCCGGGACGGCGCGATCGCTACGTGCTGAACGTCTTTACCGAGCCCTATGTCGGGCTCAACGTCAAGGCGCTGGGCTACGACATGTGGCAGGATGCCGACCGGCGCGAGACGATGCAGCGGGCGCGCGAGACCGGCGAGCCGACGATCACCGGCAGGACCACGCTGAAGATCGACGAGCAGAGCAATCCGGTGCCGGCGTTCATCATGTATCTGCCGGTGGTGCGCAAGTCGGGCAGCGAGATCTACGGCTACGTGCTGGCGCCTTTCCGGATGCCGGCGCTGATGGACGACCTGCTCCGGCAGCATTCCCACGCCCTGTCGCTGAGCATCCACGACGGCACCGACCCGCGTCCGGAAAACCTCTTCTACCGCAGTGCCGCCGAACGCACGGGGTCGGCCGCGAAATTCGTCCACAGCGAGCCGCTGGTCGTCGGCGGGCGGCCCTGGACGCTGAACTACGCCAGCCTGCCCGATCTCGAGGCGCGGGGCGTGGCGGCGCGTTCGGCGCAGGTGCTGGCGGCGGGGCTGGTTGCCAGCGCGCTGCTGTTCAGTCTCGCCTGGCTGCTCGCGTCCACGCGCGACCGCGCCCTGCGCCTGGCCCGCGGCATGACCGGCTCGATGCGGGAGAGCGAAGCCCGTTTCCGCGATCTGGTCGAACAGGCGCCCGACGCCATCCTGGTCTACGACGCCGACCTCGGCCATTTCGTCGACGCCAATCCGCAGGCGGAAAGGCTGTTCGGCTGCACCCGCGACGAACTGCTGAGGATCGGGCCGGAAGGTTTCTACCCGCCCGGCCAGTTCGACGGCAGGAACACGGCGGAGGAAGTTCAGAAGGCGGTGCGGCAGGCGCTGGCCGGCGATCGGATCTTCCTGGAACGCACCGTTCGCAATGCGCAGGGCAGGAACCTGCGCTGCGAACTGCGGCTGACCCGCCTGCCTTCGACCGAGCACCGGCTGGTCCGCGGCAGCTTCATCGACGTCACCGAGCGTAAGCAGGCGGAGGAGATGCTCAACTTCCTGGCGCAGTCGGGCAGCCAGGCCGCGACCGAACCCTTCTTCAGGGCGCTGGCCGGCTTTCTGGCGCACAGCCTCGACATGGACTTCGTCTGCGTCGACCGCCTCGACGGGGACGGCCTGACCGCGCGGACCGTGGCTGTCTGGTGCGACGGCCGCTTCGAGGACAACGTGACTTACGCGCTGAAGGACACGCCCTGCGCCGACGTCGTGGCGCAATCCGTCTGCTGCTTCCCGGACGGCGTGCAGGCGCGCTTTCCGAAGGACCAGGTGCTCCAGGACCTGCGCGCCGAGAGCTACATCGGCGTGACGCTGTTCAATGACGGCGGCCGGCCGATCGGCCTGATCGCGGTCATAGGACGCCACCCGCTGGCGAATCGCGCGCTGGCCGACGCCACGCTGAAGCAGGTGTCGGTCCGGGCGACGCGCGAACTCGAACGCCTGATCGCCGAGGAAGCGCTGCGCGAGAGCGAGGAGTGGCACCGGACCATCGTGCAGACGGCGATGGCCGGCTTCTGGCTGCTGGACACCGAGGGGCGGCTGCTCGAGGTCAACGACGCCTACTGCCGGATGAGCGGATACAGCGCGCAGGAGCTGCTGGGCATGCGCATCTCCGGTCTCGAGGTCACCGAGGACGACGCCGAGGTCAGGATCCACATTCAGAAGATCATCGCGCACGGCGAGGATCGCTTTGAGTCGCGCCACCGCCGCAAGGACGGCGCCCTCTTCGACGTCGAGGTCAGCGTCAAATTCGGTCCCTTCAAAGGCGGGCACTTCGTGGCATTCGTGCAGGACATCACCGAGCGCAAGCGGGCCGAAGCCGCCCGCGCGCTGCTGGAAGGGCAGCTGCGCGAGGCGCAGAAGATGGAGGCGATCGGCACGCTGGCCGGCGGCATCGCGCACGATTTCAACAACATCCTGGCCACCATCCTCGGCAACGTCGAACTCGCGCGCCAGGACGCGGGAGTGAATCCCCAGGCGCTGCAGAGCCTGGACGAGATCCGCAAGGCCGGGTCGCGCGCGCGCGACCTGGTGCAGCAGATCCTCGCCTTCAGCCGCAGGCAGCCGATCGAGCGCAAGCCGGTCGCGCTGGCGCCGATCGTCGCAGAGTCGGCGCGCCTGCTGCGCTCGACGCTGCCGGCGCGCCTGGCGCTCGACGTCCACTGCGAGGCGGCGCTGCCCGAGGTGCTGGCCGACACCACGCAGATCCAGCAGGTCGTGATCAACCTCGCCACCAACGCCATGCAGGCGATGCGCGACGGGCCCGGGCGCATCGGCATCCGGCTCGACACGGTGCTGCTCGACGGCGCGCTGGCGGCGGCGCACCCGGCGCTGCGCGGCATGCACGACCGGCGCCCGGGGCGCACGGTGCGGCTCGCGGTCAGCGACGACGGGCCGGGCATGGATGCCGCCACGCTCGAGAACATCTTCGTGCCGTTCTTCACCACCAAGGCGGTGGGCGAGGGCACCGGGCTGGGGCTGGCGGTCGTGCACGGCGTCGCGCAGGGGCACGAAGGCGCGATCGACGTCGACAGCCGGCCGGGTCAGGGTACGACCTTCACGCTCTACCTGCCGACCAGCGAAATGCAGTCCCGCGCGGCGGAACCGGACGTCGACGCCGCCGTCGGCGCCTCGCCAGGCAGCGCCGACGGCGGCCGGCACATCCTCTACCTCGACGACGACGAAGCGCTGGTGTTCCTGACGCAACGGATGCTGGAGCGGCGCGGCTACCGCATCAGCGGCTACACCGACCAGGAGGAAGCGCTCGCCGCGCTGCGCGCCGACCCCGCCGGATTCGATCTGGTGGTGACCGACTACAACATGCCGGGGCTGTCGGGGCTGGACGTGGCGCGCGCGGTGCGCGCGATCCGCGCCGACCTGCCGGTGGCGGTGGCTTCGGGCTTCATCGACGAAGCGTTGCGCGCGCAGGCGGAAGGCGCGGGCGTGCGCGAACTGATCTTCAAGGCCGCCGCAGCGGAAGACCTGTGCGAGGCGCTGGCGCGGCTGGCGCAGACTGCCGCCGCGAGCCCAGGGCGTTCCTGACCGGGTCCGTCAGCCGGCCGCGGCCGGCCCCGAATGCCCGGTTCCGCCGATCGAGTCGTTTCCGCGCGCTCAGCCGCCGTGCCTGCGGACGACCTGGTCGATCGCGCCGAAGACCGAGCGCCCCGCCGCATCCTGCATGTCGATGCGGATGCGGTCGCCGAAGCGCATGAACGGCGTGGCCGCCTTGCCGGCGAGGATCGTCTCCACCACCCGCTGTTCGGCGATGCACGAGTAGCCGACCCCGCCTTGCGCCGCCGGCCGCCCCGGCCCGCCGGCTTCCCGGTTGGAAACCGTCCCCGACCCGACGATGCTGCCGGCTCCGAGTTCGCGGGTGCGGGCGAGGTGCGCGATCAGCCGCGGAAACGCGAACGTCATGTCGACGCCGGCATCCGGCCGGCCGAAGACCTTGCCGTTGAGCGTCGAAACCAGCGGCAGGTGGACCTTGCCGTCGCGCCAGGCGGCGCCGAGTTCGTCGGGGGTCGCCGCCACCGGCGAAAACGCGCTGGCCGGCTTGGACTGGACGAAGCCGAAACCCTTGGCCAGTTCGGCCGGGATGAGGTTGCGCAGGCTGACGTCGTTGACCAGCAGCAGCAGGCGGATGGCAGCCGCCGCGTCGACGGGCGACGCCGCCATCGGCACGTCGCCGGTCACCACGGCGACTTCGGCCTCGAAGTCGATGCCCCAGGCCTCGTCGGCCAGCAGGATGTCGTCGCGCGCGCCCAGCAGGCGATCCGACCCGCCCTGGTACATCAGCGGATCGGTCCAGAATTCGGGCGGCATCGTCGCGCCGCGGGCGCGCCGGACGAGTTCGACGTGGTTCACGTACGCGGAGCCGTCCGCCCACTGGTAGGCGCGCGGCAGCGGGGCCATCGCGGCCGCCGGATCGAAAGGGTCCGCGTCCGACAGCCGGCCCGCGTTCAGTTCGCCGGAGAGCGCCTCCAGCGCCGGCGCGGTCCGATGCCAGCCGTCGAGCGCCGCCTGCAGCGTGCGCGCCACTTCCGGCACCGCCACGCAGCGCGCGAGGTCGCGCGACACGATGACCAGCCGGCCGTCGCGCGTGCCGTCGCTCAACGTTGCGAGTTTCATGGCGAGCGTCCCTGCCGCAAAGGCATCATGTCACCTGCGCTTGAGCGCATAGCTCCCGGCGCCGTCTTCCATCTCCCAACCGGCGGCGAGCAGTTCGCCGCGCAGCCGGTCGGCCTCGCCCCAGTTCTTCGCCGCGCGCGCCGCGGCACGCGCCACCGCCAGCGCGTCGACGGCGGCGGGCACGACCTCGACCGCGGGCTCCCACGCGGCGAGCCCGAGGCCGAAAACGCGATCGAACGCGAGCAGCGTGGCGCCCCTGACCGCCGGCGGCAGGTCGCCGCGCAGCGCCTCCCAGGCCACCGCCAGCGCGCGCGGCAGGTTGAGGTCGTCGTTGATCTCGGCGGTGAAGCGTTCGAGCAGCGCGGGATCGGGAGCGGCGGCTGCCGCCGCCTCGCGCAGCGCGCGGACGCCGTGCCGCATCCGGTCGAGCGCCGTGGCCGCAGCGTCGAGCGCGTCCCAGGTGAAGTTCATCTGCCCGCGATAGTGCGCGGTGAGGCACAGGTAGCGGTACGCCAGCGGATCGTAGCCGCGGTCGATCAGCGACTGGACGCGCAGGAACTCGCCTGCCGACTTCGCCATCCTGGCGTCGTTGGACAGCAGGAAGTAGCCGTGCAGCCAGAAGTTCGCGAGCCGCGTGCCGCAGCGCGCCTCGGTCTGCGCGATCTCGTTGGTGTGGTGGACGGGGATGTGGTCCTCGCCGCCGCAGTGGATGTCGAAGAAATCGCCGAGGTATTTCTGCGCCATCGCCGAGCACTCGATGTGCCACCCCGGGAAGCCCTTGCCCCAGGGGCTCTCCCACTCCATCTGCCGCTGCTCGCCGGGCGGCGAGAACTTCCACAGCGCGAAATCGGTCGCGTGCCGCTTTTCGCCGAGGTCCACCCGGCGTCCCGCATCGAGGCCGCAGACGTCGAGCCGCGCCAGGCGGCCGTAGTCCGGCTGCCGGCTGGTGTCGAAATAGATGCCGTCGGAGGTCCGGTACGCAAATCCCTTCCGCTCGAGGTCGGCGACAAACTCGATCTGCTCGGCGATGTGGTCGGTGGCCCGGCAGAGGATCGTCGCTGGCTCGAGGTTCAGCCGCCTGACGTCGTCGAGAAACGCGTCGGTGTACATCCGCGCGATCTCCCATGCCGTCCTGCCGGTGCGGCGCGAGCCCTTTTCCATCTTGTCTTCGCCGGTGTCGGCGTCCGACGTCAGGTGACCGACGTCGGTGATGTTCATCACGTGCCGGACGCGATAGCCGTTCCATTCCAGCACCCGCTTCAGGACGTCCTCGAACAGGAACGTGCGGAAGTTGCCGATGTGCTGGTAGTCGTAGACCGTCGGCCCGCAGGTGTACAGGCCGACTTGCCCGCCGGCGTCGAGCGGCTCGAAGCGGCGCAGCGTGCGCGTGAAATTGTCGTAGAGATGCAGAGGGGGCGGCATGCGCCAATCCGGAAGAAATCGAGAAAAGCCGCCGGCTCGCCGGCGGCACGGGCACCATCGCGCCGCTGCCGCGGGAGCACTCGCGGCCGCCGCCGGCCGCTGCGGGGTTCGCCGACTCGCATCGAGAACGCGGGATGAATGCTAACGAATCGCTCCCGCGACGGCAAGCTCGCGCCAGCCGCGCCGGCGACATGCCGGCGCAGCTGTCGCCGTACGGGGCGAGCGACGGAGAGTTCCGCTTCATCGCAAGGAGTTTGATATTTCTCAAGGGCCAACCGCGGGTTTTGCCCCAGATTCGACGTCGACGCCCCTTCCTCCTCTTGGGGACGCCATTTCACCCGCTTTGCCGGTCAAGACCTGGCGAGCGGGTTTTTTTTGCCGCGTGCGATCGGCGGCGCGGCTTCGACGGCGATCGCAGGCGTGACGGCGGCGGACAAACTCCGTCGCGGCAGGGTAAAATCGCGTTCCACCGTCGTTCCGACGCCGTCGCCGCCGCCCGCACTCCGGTCGCACGGCCGCGGTGCCCGTTCCTCCGCCATCCCGACGCGAACCCCCGTCCCCCCGCCTGCCGATGCCCCCGGACGCCCCGCTGCCGCGCCGCGCCCTCGCCGCCCTGATCCTGGCCTTCGCCGTGATCTGGTTCGCGGGCATCGACACCCGGACGCTCATCCATCCCGACGAAGGGCGCTACGCCGAGATTGCGCGCGAGATGGTGGTGTCGGGCGACTGGCTGACGCCGCGCCTCAACGGTCTCAAGTATTTCGAGAAGCCGCCGCTGCAGTACTGGATGACGGCAGCGGCCTACCAGACCTTCGGCGTGCACGCGTGGACCGCGCGGCTGTGGACGGTGCTGTCGACGCTGCTCGCGACGCTCTTTCTCGGCTTCGTCGGCCTGCGCATCGGCGGGCCGACGCTCGGGCTCTACGCGGGCGCGGCGCTCGCCGGCTGCACCGGCTACGTCGTCAACGCCCACGTGCTGACGCTGGACGGCGCGCTCGGCGCGTGGCTGACCGTGGCCTTCGGCGCCTTCGTGCTGGCCCAGCGCGACGCCGCGTCGCCGCGCGAGTGCCGCCGCTGGATGTGGGTCGCGTGGGCCGCGATGGCCGCCGCCACGCTGTCGAAGGGCCTGATCGGGGCCGTGATTCCCTGCGCGTCGCTGGTGCTCTACTCGCTGGCCACCCGCGACTTCGCGGTCTGGCGGCGGCTGCACGTCGCGACCGGGCTCGCGCTGTACGTCGTCCTCGCCGCGCCGTGGTTCGTCGCCGTCTCGCTCGCCAACGACGAGTTCTTCCGCTTCTTCTTCATCCACGAGCACTTCCAGCGCTACCTCACGACCGAGCACAGGCGGGTGGAGCCGTGGTGGTATTTCCTGCCGCTCCTCGCCTTCGGGATGATTCCGTGGCTGCCGCTGCTGGTCTGGGGCCTGCCGCGGACGTGGCGCCACGCGCGGCCCGCCGCCAACGGCTTTTCGTGGCAGCGTTTCGCGCTGGTCTGGGCGGCGTTCGTGTTCGTGTTCTTCAGCGCATCGGGATCGAAGCTGCCCTCCTACATCCTGCCGATGTTCCCGGTGCTGGCGTTCGTCTCCGCGTGGCTGCTCGCCGGGATCGACCCGCGTACGCTGTCCCGCCTCACCTGGCCGATGACGGCAGCGGCGGGCGCCACGCTGGTCGTCGCGCTGGTCGCGTACGAGCCGCTGCTGCGCCGCTTCGTCAGCGACGAGGCGTCGCTGGCGCCGACGCTGGCGTACGGACGCTGGATCGCGGCGGCGATGGCCGCGGCGACGTTCGGCGGCATCGTCGCGCTGTTGGCGCTGCGCCGCACGGCGGGCGGGGGTCGCACGGCGGCCGTGCTCGCGGTGGCGCTGTCGACGCTGGTCGCGGCCCAGGTGGCGATCGTCGGTTACGATGAATTCCGCACGACGCGGTCGAGCCGCGATATCCTGCGGGCAGCCGAGGCCTTGAACGGCCCGTTCGCCGCCGATGCCCCCTTCTACCATGTGCACATGTACGACCAGACCGTGCCCTTCTACCTGCGCCGGCCCACGACCTTCGTCGGGTTTCGCGACGAGTTCGCGCTCGGCCAGGACGCCGAGCCGGAGAAGGCGTACGCCACCGAGCAGGCGTGGATTCCGGTGTGGGAAGGCCTCGCCCGGGGCTACGCGATGATGCCCAGCGCCGACTTTCAGCGCCTCTCCGCGCAAGGGCTGCCGATGCGGCTCCTCGCCCGCGACACCCGCCGCGCCGTGGTGAGCCGGCGATGACCTGGGCTGCCGTCGCGCTGCTGCTGACCGGCGTGCTGCTCAACGCCGCCGCGCAGCTGCTGCTCAAGGCCGGGACCAACGTGCTCGGCGTCATCACGCTCACGCGCGGCAACTGGCTCGCCGTGCTGTGGAACATGGCGACGCAGGGGTATTTCGTGCTCGGCGCCTCGTGCTACGTGGTGAGCCTCTTCGTCTGGATCATCGGCCTGTCGCGGGTGCCGGTGTCGGTGGCGTATCCGCTGCTGTCGGTCGGCTACGTCGTCAACGCGATCGCCGCGCACTACCTGTTCGGCGAAGCGGTCACGGTCCAGCGCTGGCTGGGAATCGGCTTCATCGTCGTCGGCGTGTGGCTGGTCGCCAAGAGCTGATACGCCCCGCATCCCGGATGAACGCCCCCCGCTACCTCAAGTTCGCCGGCCCCGTCATCGACGAGGCGACCATCGCCGGCGTCGGCGACGTCCTGCGCTCGGGCCAGCTCACCAGCGGGCCCTGGGTGCAGAAGTTCGAGGCCGCGCTGTCGTCCTTCTGCGGCGGCCGGCCGGCGCGCGCGGTCACCTCGGCCACCGCGGCGGTCGAGGTCGCGCTGCAGCTTTGCGGCATCGGCCCCGGCGACGAGGTGATCACGTCGGCGCAGAGCTTCTTCACCGTCCTCAACATGATCGTCAAGGTCGGCGCGACGCCGGTGTTCGTCGACTGCGATCCCATCACCCGCAACCTCGACCTCAAAGCGGCCGCAGCGGCGATCACGCCGCGCACGCGGGCGATCGTCCCGACGCACTGGCCCGGCTCGCTGGTCGACATGGACGCGCTGCACGCGCTGGCGAAGCGGCACCGGCTGCGCGTGATCGAGGACGCCGCGCTGGTGCTCGGGTCGCGCTGGAAGGGGCGCGCCGTCGGCGCCTTCGGCGACCTGGTCACCTTCAGCTTCCATCCGAACAAGAACATCACGTCGATCGAGGGCGGCGCGCTGATCGTCAACGGCGACGACGAGGCCAGGCGCGTCGAGGCGCTGCGCTTTCACGGCATCACCTACCTGCCCGACCGCACGCGCGACGTGGCGTTTCCCGGCGGCAAATTCAACCTGCCCGACGTCAACGCGCGCATCGGCACCGCACAGATGGCGCGGCTGCCCGAGTTCCTCGCGCAGCGCCGCGCGCTGGTCGACCGCTACTTCGAGCGCTTCGCCGCCGACCCCGCCTGCGAACTGCCGCCGCGACCCGACGGCGACGACGGCCAGTCGTGGAACATGTGGAGCATCCTGCTGCCGCTCGACCGCCTGACGCTGACCCGCAGCGGCTTCCGCGAAGCGCTCGACGCGCGCGGCATCGGCAGCGGCGTGTCGTACGAGGCGCTGCACCTGTCCACGCTCGGCCGACGCTACGGCTACGGCGAGGGCGATTTCCCGGTCACCGAGCGCATCGCGCGCGCGACGGTGACGCTGCCGCTGCACGCGGCGCTGACGCCGGACGACGTCGACCGCGTCTGCGCGGCGGTCGCCGCGATCATCTCCTCGGCGCGGCGCTGACGGCGCCCCGACACTGCGAACGGAGGCGGCCATGGCGGACCCCGAACTCTCGATCGTCGTCCCCGTCTACAACGAGGAACCCGGGCTGGCGGCGCTGTTCGCGCGGCTCTACCCGGCGCTCGACGCGCTCGCCACGCCGTACGAGGTCATCTTCGTCAACGACGGCAGCCGCGACGCCTCGGCGGCGCTGCTGCGCGAGCAGTTCCAGCGCCGTCCCGACGTCACCCGGATCGTGCTGTTCAACGCCAACTACGGCCAGCACATGGCGGTCATCGCCGGCTTCGAGCGCTGCCGCGGCGAGCGCGTCGTCACGCTCGACGCCGACCTGCAGAATCCGCCGGAGGAGATCGGCAAGCTGCTCGCGGCGATGGACGCCGGCCACGATTACGTCGGCGGCGTGCGCCGCCAGCGCGAGGACTCGTGGTGGCGCAAAGCGGCGTCGCGGGCGATGAACCGCCTGCGCGAGCGCCTCACGCGGATCACGATGACCGACCAGGGCTGCATGCTGCGCGCGTACAGCCGCGACATCGTCGCCGCGGTCGCTGCGAGCAGCGAGGTGGCCACCTTCATCCCCGCGCTCGCCTACACCTACGCGGCGAAGCCGACCGAGGTCGAGGTCGCGCACGAGGAGCGCGCGGCGGGCGAGTCGAAGTACTCGCTGTACAAGCTCATCCGGCTGAATTTCGACCTCATCACCGGTTTTTCGCTGGTGCCGCTGCAGCTGTTCTCGATGTTCGGGATGCTGGTGTCGGCGCTGTCGCTCGCCACGTATCTGGTCGTGATCGGCTACCGCGTGTTCTTCGCCGAGTGGCGCGGCGCGATCAACGCGCTGTGGGACCGCGACATCCTGGCCTTCCTCCTGATCGGCATGCTGCTGTTCGGTCTGGGCCTCGTCGGCGAATACGTCGGCCGCATCTACCAGCAGGTGCGGCAGCGGCCGCGCTACACGGTGCGCGCGGTGCTCGAAAGCGACGGCGCCGCCGCCCCGCCCGCGACGGCGGGCGCGCCGCCGCAGGCGCCCGGTCCATGACCCGCGCCGTCGTCTTCGCGTACCACAAGGTCGGCGTCCGCTGCCTCAAGGTGCTGCTCGCGCACGGCGTCGACGTGCCGCTCGTCGTCACGCACGAGGACAGTCCGGGCGAGACGATCTGGTTCGACTCGGTGGCGGCGACCGCCGCCGAGTACGGCATCGCCACCCGCGTTCCGGCCGACCCGAACACGCCCGAACTCGCCGCCGAGATCGCCGCGCTCGCGCCCGACTTCGTGTTCTCGTTCTACTACCGGCGGATGCTGAAGGCGCCGCTGCTCGCGCTGCCGGCGCGCGGCGCGCTCAACCTGCACGGATCGCTGCTGCCGAAATACCGCGGACGCGCGCCGGTCAACTGGGCGGTGCTCCACGGCGAGCGCGAAACCGGCGCGACGCTCCACTACATGACCGAGAAGCCCGACGCCGGCGACCTGGTCGCGCAGACGGCGGTCCCGATCCTGCCCGACGACACCGCGCAGGAGGTCTTCGACAAGGTCACCGTCGCTGCCGAGATCGCCCTCGACGGCGTTCTTCCGGCGCTGATCGGCGGCACGGCGCCGCGCACGCCACTGGCGCTGGCCAGCGGAAGCTATTTCGGCGGCCGCCGGCCCGAGGACGGCGTCGTCGACTGGCGCGGCGACGCGCGCGCGATCCACAACCTCGTCCGCGCCGTGGCGCCGCCGTATCCGGGCGCTTTCACGACCGTCGGCGGCGTCCCGGCGCGGATCCTGCGCACGCGCGTGCGCGACGCTGCCGCTGCGCCGACGCTGGTGCCCGCGCTGGGCACCCGCGCGGGCCGCATCGTCGCGCACTGCGGCGGCGGCGGCACGCTG
>CAIWHR010000315.1 GCA_903912485.1 uncultured beta proteobacterium
GGGAACTGCTGATCAACGTCACCAGCTTCTTCCGCGACCCCGAAGCCTTTGTCGCCCTGAAGGACACCATCCTGCCGGCGCTGCTGAAGGGCAAGCCGGCCGGCTACGATTTCCGCGTCTGGGTAGCCGGCTGCGCCAGTGGCGAAGAAGCCTATTCGATCGCCATCCTCCTGCAGGAGTTGCAGGACGAGATCCATGCCCGCCACGAGCAGGAACTCAATATCCAGATCTACGCCACCGACCTCGACGACGACGCCATTGCCGTGGCGCGGATCGGGCGCTATCCGCCCAACATCGCCCAGGACGTGACGCCGGAACGCCTGCGCCGCTTCTTCACCAAGGACGAGGCGGGTTACAAGGTCAAGAAGGACATCCGCGACCGGGTGGTGTTCGCGGTGCAGAACGTGATCAAGGACCCACCTTTCACCAAGCTCGATTTGCTCAGTTGCCGCAACCTGCTGATCTATCTCGAGACGGAGCTGCAAAACCGCCTGATCCCCAGCTTCCACTATGCCCTGAGGCCCAACGGGGTGCTGTTCCTGTCCACTTCGGAAAGCATCGCCAGCCGCCCCGACCTGTTCTCGGCGGTCGACCGCAAGTGGAAGTTCTACCGGGCCAACCATGCCCTTGCCGCGCATCACGTCGAAGCCAGCACCGAGTGGACCTGGACCGCGAACAAGGCCGGCCACACTCACCAAACTGCCGAGGCGGTGGCGACGGGCAAAGCCAACACCAGCCGTGCCGGCAACGTCGCTGCGCTGAGCTCCCAAGCTCTGCTGCAAGCTTACGCGCCGGCCTCGGTCACCACCGACAGCCGCGGCAACATCCTGCATGTCCATGGCGACACCGGACGCTACCTGCGCCCAGCCCCCGGCCCGATGAGCGCCAACGTGGTCGAGATGGCCCGCGAGGGCCTGCAACTGGACTTGCGTGTCGCCATCGCCACGGCCTCCGCACAAGGCGAGCCGACGCTGAGCCGGGAAGTCTCGGTGAAGACCAATGGCGGCTTCTCACCGGTTCGCTTCAGCGTGCGGGCGTTGCCGCGGGAGAAGAGCGGTGAGCCGCTGTTGCTGGTCTGCTTCGAGGATGTCGCCGGTCCAGCCAAACCCGCTGCCGCCAAACCAGGACGCGGCAAGCGCGGTGCCTCGGCCGAAGTCGATCGCATCGCAGAGCTGGAACGCGAGCTGGCCTATTCCAGGGAGAACCTGCAGGCCACCAGCGAGGAGCAGCAGGCCTCCAACGAGGAACTCAAGTCCACCAACGAGGAATTGCAGTCCACCAACGAAGAACTCCAGTCGTCCAACGAAGAACTCGAAACCTCCAAGGAAGAACTGCAATCGCTGAATGAAGAGACCATCACCGTCAATTCCGAACTGAATGCCAAGATCGAGCAACTGACCAGCATCCAGAACGACATGAAGAACCTGCTGGACAGCATCAACACCGGCACGCTGTTCCTCGACCACCAGCTGGTCATCCGGCGCTACACACCGGCGGCGGTGAAGGTGTACCGCCTGATTGCCGGCGACGTCGGCCGCCCTCTGGGCGACATCACGTCGAGTCTCGACGGCGCCGACCTGTCGGCCGACCTGCAGGCCGTGCTCGACAGCCTGATCCCGATCGAGCGCGAAGTGCGCACCACCGACGGCGCCTGGTATCTGGCGCGCATCCAGCCCTACCGCACGCTGGACAACGTGATCGAGGGGGTGGTGCTGACCTTCACCCCGGTGACCCAGATCAAGCTCGCCAGCGAGGCGGCGCAGCGGGTCGCGGCAGAACTGGCCACGACGTTGCAGGCGACGACCCGACTGGCGCAGGATCTGGCCGAAGGCATCGTCGACACCGTGGTCGAGCCGCTGATCGTGCTCGATGGCGCCTTGCAGGTGGTCTCCGCCAGCCGGTCCTTCTACCAGCACTTCCAGGTGACCGCGGAAGAGACGGTGGGGAAGAAAATGTACGACCTGGGCAGCGGCCAGTGGGACATCCCCGCCTTGCGCGAGCTGCTGGAGAACATTCTGCCGCAGAACCGGGTGATGGATGGCTACGTCGTCGAGCACGACTTCCCCGGCCTTGGCCTGCGCCGCATGGTGCTCAACGCCCGTCGCATCGTCACCAACGCCGGCAATACCGAACTGATCCTGCTGGCGATGGTGGCGATCGAGCCCTTGGAAAGACCATGAGCACGGCCGACGACAAAACACTTGACGAACTGCGCCTGCGGGCGGAAGCGGTCGGCCGGCAAAGGTTAAGCGAAGAGGGGAGAGACGACCGTTTCCTCTCACCCGCAGAATCAAAGAAAGCCCTGCAAGAACTGCGCGTGCATCAGATCGAGCTCGAGATGCAGAACGAGACCTTGCGCGATTTACAGGGACAGATGGAGGCCTCGCGCGACCGCTACCTCGATCTGTATGATTTCGCTCCGGTCGGTTATCTCACGCTCACCGCCCAAGGCATGATCGACGAGACCAACCTCACTGCCGCCACGCTCTTGGGTGTGAATCGCAAGAATCTACTGCGACGCAGCTTCAGCTCGTTGGTCGTTGCCGAAGACCAGGGACGCTGGATGCAGCATTTCCTGAGGGTGATGGAACAGGACGGCAAAGGCGGCGTGGAACTGACCCTGCGGCGCCGCGATGACACGGTGTTTGCGGCGCTGCTGGACTGCCGCCGAACAGAAGTCGTCGCTGGCGAGACGGCGGTTCGCATCGCGCTGACCGACATCAGCGAGCGCAAACAACTGGAAGCCGAACTCGCGCAACACCACGACCACCTTGAACAACTGGTCTTCGCCCGAACCGCCGAATTGGCAGCGGCCAGAGACGCCGCGGAAGGCGCCAACAGCGCCAAGAGCACCTTCCTCGCCAAGGTGAGCCACGAGTTGCGCACGCCGCTGAACGCCATCATGGGCATGACCCAACTGGCCCTGCGCCGCGCCTCCGAGCCCAAGCAGATCGATCAACTCAAGACGGTCATGCAGGCCTCCGACCACCTGCTGCGCCTCGTCACCGACATCCTGGACGCCTCGCGGATCGAGGCCGCGCGCCTCCAGTTGGAGATGTCGGAGTTCACCCTGGGCGGCGTCGTCGCCACGCTGATCCAGGCCAACGACGGCGCGGCGAAGAAGAGGAATCTGCGCCTGGTCATCGACGTTGCCGAATCGCTCACCGCATTGCCGCTGACCGGCGATCCGATCCGGCTGCGTCAGATCCTGCACAACCTGACCGACAACGCGATCAAGTTCACCGACGACGGCTCGATCACGCTGCGCGCGCGGCTCGTCGACGAGACCCAGACCGATGTCGCGTTGCGCTTCGAGGTGCAGGACACGGGCATCGGCATTGCGGCAGCGGACTTGTCGCGACTCTTCAGGCCGTTCGAGCAGGCTGACAACTCGATGACGCGCCGGTACGGCGGCACCGGTCTCGGGCTCTCGATCGCCAAGGATCTCGTCGAACTGATGGGGGGAAAGATCGGGGTGGAGAGCACGAAGGGCGCCGGGAGCACGTTCTGGTTCACGCTGCGCCTCGGCAAGTTCGTCACCCTGACACCGCCGGCCGACAGGACAGGGCCTGCTGCCGAGGAACAGCTGAGAACGATCTACCACGGCGCGCGCATCCTGGTAGCGGAAGACGATCCGTACAATCAGCTGGTCATCTGCGAACTCGCCCAACACGCCGGACTGGCGGACGATTTGGCCGAGAACGGGCAAGTCGCCGTCGAGAAGGCGGGAGCCGTCGA
>CAIWHR010000316.1 GCA_903912485.1 uncultured beta proteobacterium
ATGCCGGCCTCGATCTTGTGCTCGCCCTTGACGATGTTCTCGTAGACCTTCGTCCGGCCGTTGACGTCGTCGGACTTGACCGTGAGCATCTCCTGCAGCGTGTACGCGGCGCCGTAGGCCTCGAGCGCCCAGACCTCCATCTCGCCGAAGCGCTGGCCGCCGAACTGCGCCTTGCCGCCCAGCGGCTGCTGCGTGACGAGGCTGTACGGACCGGTCGAGCGCGCGTGCATCTTGTCGTCGACGAGGTGGTGCAGCTTCAGCACGTGCATGAAGCCGACGGTGACCTGGCGGTCGAAAGCCTCGCCGGTGCGGCCGTCGTGCAGCGTGATCTGGCCCGAGCGCGGCAGCCCTGCGAGCTCGAGCATGCTCTTGATCTCAAGCTCGGTCGCGCCGTCGAACACCGGCGTCGCGAACGGCACGCCGTCCCTCAGGTTGCCGGCGAGGCGCACGATCTCGCCGTCGTCGAGCTGGCCGAGGTCCTCCTGCTTGCCGGTGGTGTTGTAGATCTTCTCGAGGAACCCGCGCACGTCGTCGGCTTTGGACTTCGCCTTCAGCATCGCGTCGATCTTGCGGCCGAGGCCCTTGGCGGCCCAGCCGAGGTGGACCTCGAGGATCTGGCCGACGTTCATCCGCGACGGCACGCCCAGCGGGTTCAGCACGATGTCGACGGGGGTGCCGTCGGCCATGTAAGGCATGTCCTCGACCGGGACGATCTTCGACACGACGCCCTTGTTGCCGTGGCGCCCCGCCATCTTGTCGCCCGGCTGCAGCCGGCGCTTGACCGCGACGTAGACCTTCACCATCTTCTGCACGCCCGGCGGGAGCTCGTCGCCCTGCGTCAGCTTCTTCTTCTTGAGCTCGTACATGCCGTCGAACTGCAGGCGCATCGCCGACAGCGAATCCTTCATCGCCTCCAGCTGCCGCGCGGCTTCCTCGCCGGCGAGCCGGATGTCGAACCAGTCGTAGCGGTTGACGCTGTCGAGGTAGTCCTTGGCGATCTTGGTTCCCTTGACGATGCGCTTCGGGCCGCCGTTGACCACCTTGCCGTGCAGCATCTTCTCGATCCGCGCGAAGGCGTCGTTCTCGACGATCCGCAGCTGGTCGTTCAGGTCCTTGCGGTAGCTCTTCAGGTCCTCGTCGATGATCTGCGCCGCGCGCTTGTCGCGCTCGATGCCTTCGCGCGTGAACACCTGGACGTCGATCACCGTGCCGGAGATGCCCGACGGCACGCGCAGGCTGGTGTCCTTCACGTCGGACGCCTTCTCGCCGAAGATCGCGCGCAGCAGCTTTTCCTCCGGCGTGAGCTGCGTCTCGCCCTTGGGAGTGACCTTGCCGACGAGCACGTCGCCGGCCTCGACTTCGGCGCCGATGTAGACGATGCCCGAGTCGTCGAGACGGCCCAGCTGCGCCTCGCCGAGGCTCGAGATGTCGCGCGTGATCTCCTCGGCGCCGAGCTTGGTGTCGCGGGCGACGACGGTGAGCTCCTCGATGTGGATCGACGTGTAGCGGTCGTCGGCGACGACGCGCTCGGAGATCAGGATCGAGTCCTCGTAGTTGTAGCCGTTCCACGGCATGAACGCGACGAGCATGTTCTGGCCGAGCGCCAGTTCACCCAAGTGCGTCGAAGGACC
>CAIWHR010000317.1 GCA_903912485.1 uncultured beta proteobacterium
CGATCGCCATCGCGACGGCATTGGCCGTGTTCAGTCTTTCGGCGGCGGCGACACCCCCCGTGGGCGAGGTCGTGATCAACGCGCCGCAGGACGGCAACGTGGCGGTCAAGAACAAGGACGGCACCGCGACCCTGATGCGATTCCAGGGCACGGGTCCGGTCACGATTCCGACCGGGACCCTGGGCGTGGGCACCTCCGCAGCCGACGCCAGCGCGCTCGTCGACCTGACGAGCACCAGCAAGGGCTTCCTCCCGCCGCGGATGACGGCGGCGCAGCGGATGGCCATCGCCTCGCCGGTGGCGGGCCTGCTCGTCTACCAGACCGATGGCACGGCGGGGCTGTACCAGTACGGCGCAGGGGCGTGGGTGCAAGTGGGGGGGGCTGCTGGCGGAGTCACCAGCATCACAGCCACGTCGCCACTGACCGGAGGCACGATTACCAGCACCGGCAGCATCGGCATGCCCGCAGCAGCGTCTGGTGTGGCCGGTTACCTGAGCGCGGCAGACTGGGCGAGCTTCAATGCCAAGGGCAGCGGCAGCGGCACCGTCACCAGCGTTAGCGGCTCGGGCGCCATCAGCGTTGCCACCGGAACCACCACCCCGGCCATTACGCTAGGCACGGTGCCGGTGGCCAACGGCGGCACGGGCCTGACAGCACTCGGCACCGCCAGTCAGGTGTTGACGGTCAACGCTGGAGCCACCGCGGCTGAATGGGCCACGCCCGCCTCCGGAGGGGGCGGCTGGACGACTACCGTAAACGACATCACGAACAGCAACACCGGCTACGTAGGGATCACGCACAACCTGGTCCTCCCGAACGCCACCGGAGGCTCGACGTCGGCGGTCCAGATCTGGGACAAGGCCGGGACGTCGCGCCTCCCCTTCCTGCACGCCACCAGCCCCGACGGCGCGGAGGCCGGGAACCTCTTCCTCGGCAACGCCGCCGGGAGCTTCACCGTGACGACGGGCACCAGCAACGTCGGGATCGGAATGTCCGCTCTCGGTGCCCTGACGACGGGTTTTATGAACGTGGCTATCGGCACCAGCGCGCTGTCGAGCTTGACAGAAGCGTGGCACAACACCGCTGTCGGTCACGAAGCCATGAAGTCTCTCTCAGGCCATTATGCGGGTGCTAACAGCGCCTTCGGCTACCATGCCCTGACCGCCATCACCACGGGTAACAATAACAACGCGTTCGGCTGGCTGGCGCTGAGCTCCAACACCACCGGCACCAACAACAGCGCCTTCGGAGACCAGGCCCTCCAGAACAACATTACCGGCCAGTTCAATGTCGCCTTCGGGCACCAGGCGCTCATGATGAACACAACCGGGGAGAATAGCGCGGCCTTCGGGTTCGGTGCGCTCAACAACTCGACCGCAAGCGACAACGCGGCCTTCGGGTACGGCGCGCTCACCCTAGTCACCACGGGCACCCGGAACGTCGGCATCGGAAAAGACGCCGGCTGGAGGCTCACGACGGGCAGCAGCAACATCGCCATCGGCTACGAGGGCGGCTTTGAGTTCACGACGGGGTCGTACAACATCGCCATCGGCCACACCGGCGTCACGGGCGATACGGCCACCATCAGGATCGGGAACGCCGCGAGGCAATCCGCGACGTACATCGCGGGCATCAGCGGTGCGACTTCGACGGGCGGAGCGGCAGTGTACGTTAACGCCTCTGGCCGGCTGGGCACTGCAACTTCTTCCCGACGATTCAAGGAAAACATCGAGTCCATGGGCGATTCTTCCAGCCCGATCTTCGCGTTGCGGCCGGTGACCTTCAACTACAAAGCGGAATACGGCGGCGGCGGATTGCAGTATGGCCTGATCGCCGAGGAGGTGAACGAGGTGATTCCCGAGATGACGATTCGTGACAAGGACGGTCAGATCGAGACCGTGGCCTACCAGATGCTGGCCCCGATGCTGCTGAACGAGGCGCAGAAGCAGCAGCGGACCATCGAGGCACAGCAGGCGCGGATCGACGCCCAGCAGGCCCAGATCGACGCCCTCAAGGCGCAGATGGCCGCCGTCCTGCAGGCGATGGGCAAGTAGCCGTTTGCCAGCCGGGTCTGGCCTGCATGCTCCGATAGATGGGCGAGTGGCGAGCCTCGGCCGCCGAATCCGCAAACGAACGGGCACTCGTAGCGGAGCGGATGCCGCGGTCCTTGATCGGCAGCGACTTGCGTGCCAGCGTTACGTAAGGCGCCAATGTCAGGGCCGTCCCCACCTGCCCTGGCTGCATCATCACGTACGCGATGCCGATGCAGATGCGATCGTGGACCACGGACGGGTCTCGACCGCAGTCGGTGGCCGAGGATGCGCGATGGCTTGCGCGATCCGTAGTGTCCGCTTCATGGAGCGCAGGGCGGCCGGCCAGAAGCGGTCGTCGGCGCCATGTCGCGCTGGCAACTCGATACAGGTATGCGCGGTCCTGGCGTGGTGTACGATCGGCCCTACCCGCGGTCCCACCCTCTCAACTTTCCGAGAGACACCATGCTGTTCGAGCCCGCCCGACACGAACCGTTGCTCGACGTGGACTGGGACGCCAGGCGAGCCCGCGCTGCCATTGCCGCCATCGTCGAAGAGATTGAGGCGACGCAGGGGGCCGGCATCACTTGGCCCTGGCACCCGCTCGATGAAGGGAAAGATCCCGAGCCACCACACAAGTCGATCTATCTGGGCGCGTCCGGAGTGCTGTGGGCGATGTGGTACCTGCAGCAGGCCGGTGCGGTGTCGCTGCGCATCAAGCCGCCCGACTTGATCGATCGCGTCTACGAGTCCTACCTCGCCCAACCGGATACGGGCGAAGTCGTGCCTTCGTACTTCCTGGGCGAGGTGGGCATCCTGCTCATCCAGTGGCGGCTGACTGGCTCGCGCGAGTCGGCCGATCGGATGTACAAGGCGATCGCCAGAAACATCCCGAACCCCACCAACGAGGCACTCTGGGCGGCACCGGGCACCATGGTCGGCGCGCTGCACATGCTCGGCTGGACGGGAGAGGCACGCTGGCGCGAACTCTATCTGGAGAACGCAGAGCGGCTCTGGCGGACCTGGCTCCCCAGCAAGGCGGCCCGCTGCCACCTGTGGACACAGGATCTCTACGGCCGCATCGAGCAGCTGCTCGGCGCGGGTCACGGCTTCGCGGGAAATGCCTACGCGCTGCAGCGCGGCGCGGCTTTGCTGCCCCTGGATCGCCGCGAAGCGCTCTACGATCGCTGCGTCGAATCTCTTCGCGCCACCGCGATTCTCGAGGATGATGGCGCCAACTGGCCTCCGGTTGTTGAAGCGCCAGGTACCGGCCGCACCAAGATTCTCCTGCAGTGGTGCCACGGCGCGCCCGGCATCGTGACCGGCCTTGCGGACTTTCCGGTCAAGCGGTCGGTTGACATGGACGACATACTGGTCAAAGCGGGGAATACGGTTTGGAATGCCGGCCCGCTCGCCAAGGGCTCTGGCGTCTGCCACGGCACGGCGGGCAACGGCTATGCCTTCCTCAAACTCCACCAGCGCACCGGCGACCCCATCTGGCTTGCGCGTGCGCGATCTTTTGCGATGCACGCAATCGCTCAGAGCGAACGGGCACGGCAGCAGCATGGGCGCCGACGGTATTCGCTATGGACCGGCGACCCGGGACTCGCGGTCTATCTGTGGCACTGCCTGACGGGATCTGGTGGCTTGCCCGCACTCGACGTCCTCGACTAGGTACGCGATGCGATCACGATTCCGCTCATCGCTATCGTCGCGACCCGTTTACACCGCAGGCGCATTCCACGCGCCAACGGTGACTTGCCGTGTGACTTGCCGTTGACGCTCCACGATTGCGCGGCGTAGCCTCTTTGCGTCAACGTCATCCACACGATCTGCTTTTCGTAGGCCCTGGTACTGCAGAGAGGAAAACGCGATGAGCAACGAAAAGGCCGCACCTGAGACGATTGGCGTTACGGTGAAGTTACTGGCAACGGTTGACCTTGGCCCCGAGATCGAGGGCATGGCAGGGCGCCAACTTCGAACGCGTCTGGTGACCATCGAGCCTGGAGGCGTCTTCGGCCCGATTCACGACCATAGGGACAGACCAGGCACCGTCTACATACTGCAAGGAACGATCACTGACCATCGCAATGGAGTCGCTACGGACTATGGGCCGGGAGTGGGCTGGCCCGAGGACAGGAACACCACACACTGGCTTGAGAACAGGGGAACGATTCCGGCGGTGGAGATCTCGGTCGATATAGTCAGGCAGGAGTGAGCGCAGGCCCGACATCAAACACGGTCGGTCCTGACACGCGGCTCAACCGGACGCGCTTCAGTCGGCTTCGCCTCCTTTCGCGCGCCTGTTAGCCACAACGTCGGGAGAAGTGGAATGTACGCGATCACCACCTGCCCATCTCCTTGCCGCTGTGCATTGTTGCCGTCCTCGATCGAGGGCGAGAACGCGGACGCATTCACGAAGCTGGATTGGTCTGCGATCGCCGGGCTGGCGGTCGCGACCACCCCGGCGAGATGACCTCGGTCTGCCCGGTGATCTCACTCAGGCGCGCCGACCGCCGCCTGCCCCAGCTGGCGTCGGACGCTTCCTTGCCGATGGACGAGGCTCTGTTCCAGCTGTGCGCTGCCGTCGCCCAGCGGGAGCCGTCCGCCATCCAGGAGCGGGTCAGGGGCCGACCTTCAGCGCGGACCGGGCGAGCGCGGTGGCGATGTAGGCAATCTCGCAGGGGTGGTGGGCGAACCTGGGCTCGTTGGGGAAGCGTGGCGCATGCCAGCACCAACCGCATGCCTCAATCGGGTTAGACCCCAGGGAGGCGTCGTCGCCGGGTTGCAGATCGGCAAGTTTGACACGCGGCGAAAGCAGGCCAAGCAGCGATTCGCGTTACCCCGGCGTTACCCCGACCAAAAACGACAACGGCCTGCCCGAAGGCAAGCCGTTGATTTGTTTGGTTGCGGGGGAAGGATTTGAACCTTCGACCTTCGGGTTATGAGACTGATACTGCAGCGCGACACTGCGTCGCGCCTATCGGCGTCGTCTTGTCAATAATATACAAAACAGTGACTTGCAATATGATCGAGTTGACCAACCCCAAATCGATCAATGCAGATTAGCACACCCTAGGCGCGAGTTATTGCCACAAGACTGGCGGCTAATTTCAGGATTAATCACCAATTATTGACCGCTTTTCGCCTCATAGCATTGCGACAGTATTACCCCTTGTGCTATAAGGAGATCGATAGCACCGACCCAATCACTTTGGCCCCAGTCCAGCCCCATGGCCTTCGGCAACCTCACGCAAGGCGGGCGTACGAGCGGCGGACGGCAGAACCGCCCTGCCCCCGCGACCACTCGGGGCGGCGAATACTCTACTATTCTAATCGGCAATTCCGGCGCTCGGCAGCCGGTCTGGTTCCACACCGCGCGCCCTTGGGCAACGAATAGTTCGCCTAACGGCGTGCCGCCCAAGGACGGCAGCAGATCAGGTGCGTGGCGACGTGAGGTTAGACCTTTTCCTCTTCCGGGCCGCGTCCGCCGCAGCGATCGCCGACCGTCAGAACAATTCGCTGTGCGAGCCGGTACGGATCAATACCAGCGACCCCTCGTTGAGTTCACCTACCCGGTTGTAGATCAAGAGCCAGTCGGGCTCGATGTGGCATTCACGGACCCCGGCGCCATAATCGCCGGCGAGCGCGTGGTCGCGCTGCCGGGCGGCGAGCGGCCGGTCGTTCATCAGTTCCCGGACCACGGTGCGCATCTTCTCCCAGTCGTGGCGGCCGGAGCGCTTAATCTTCTTCTTGTCGACCTTGAATTGCCCGGTCTCCTTGAGTCCGCGTGGCATCGGAGGTCAACGTCAGAGGTCGTCCAACGCCACGTCCGTCACCTTGCCCGTCTCGGCGGCACGGATAGCCGCCAGCGTCGTCGCGTTCGGCGTCGGGATGGCAATCGGCAGGCGCCCCGTTTCGACGACGGACATCAAGAAGAGACGAATCGCCGTGCTCACGTCCAAACCGGACGCCTTCAGCACCGCGGTCGCCTCCTTCTTCAACTCGGGCTCCACCCGAGCACGAACATCCACATTGAGCATGATCCCTCCAGGAATGTAGCTACATATTGGCTACATTGTAGCGCCGTCAGTGATCGGGATCAAGCCGGTCTCCGTCCACTCGGCGGCTGCCTGGCACCGCATCATTCGTCGTCAGGGTCATGCGCGTTTCCCGGTGCCGCCGGAACATGGCGCCGTCCGTCGCCATCACTGTGGTCAGTGGCAAGAAACCACATCCACTGCGGTCAAGGTTCGCATCAAACATGAAGCGCGGGAAATCCGAGCCCCCCCGCAATCCGCAGGCTGCTGCGGCCAAGTTCAAGACGATCGGCCCCGAAAGCATTGTCGGCCTGCACCCGGCAGTGCCGGCGGACATCGCCGGCAATCTGGTCTATCAATTGAACGACCTCTCCCGGGTGGCCCGGGACGCCTTCGAACTCCTCTGTTACAGCCACCCTATCGGGGTCGTACGGATGCCCGAGGGACAGTATCGCGTGCTCACAGGGGTGCGCACCTGGCAAGTCTACGAAGCACTTCGTCAGCGGGCCCTGACCGCCCCGAAGGTGCTGCCCGTGACCATCCACCGTTCTCGCGGCGATTTCGAGAACGAATCGACGAGGCTTCGTGACATCGCCGTCGCCGACCTGATCGTTGCCGGGCAACTCCTCTCCCTGCATCCGGCCACCGCGCGGCAACAGCTGGACGCACTTTACGGGATGCTCAGTCCAGACCGGATCCCCGAACTGCTACGCGCCCACGCCGTATCGCCCACACCGGCGCCGGCGGGCGAGCCGGTGAAGCGTGGGCGCGGCCGTCCCCGAAAGATCAGGAACTGACCGAGCGTGAGTACCGGCACTCCACCGGACGCGTCGGTACCGTCACTGAGCAACGGCTCACTGAGGCAGCGCTTCCTCGCGGCCATCGCGGCCGCCGATGAGGCGCCTGCAGCCAGGTTCCTCGATCTCCTTGTCGCGCCAGACACGCTCTTCAACCTGAGTGCCATAGTCACCGGGTTGGCGACGGTCCTTCCTCCTGCACGGGCCATCGCCGCCCATGTCTCGGGCTCGTGGCCGACGGACTTCGACGTTGGCTTGTCAATCGTGGAGAGGACGCTGAATGAACTTCAAGCGGACCCCCACTATCGGTCACTGTTCCACGGCAGCCGCAGAGACGATCCGATGTGGGGCGTCATCACCGGCCATCAGCTCTATTCGCTGTTTGCGTACAGCGCGACAAGCGGTACCGACCGCTCCGCCCACACGGCGCTGAAAGCGCAGGTCCTCGCCGGGGCGCTGGGCCTTACCCAGGATGCGACGGATACGGGGCGCGGACACGCCACGCCCTTGGCACTGGCGGCGAAAGCGGCGAGGCAGTTGCTGAAGGCCAAGGTTCCGTGGGCCAAGCTGCCCGCCGAGGTCATGCCTGGGAATTTCTACCTCGCGGCCCTCGATGCCGTCATCGCCGAGGGTGGCGTTGACCGGGATGCACGTCACTACTTGGACGAAATACGCGCCCTGCTCAAGCTGGCGTGGCGCAAGGAGGCCGACGACGAACTCCTCGGCGGCATCGAGCATCGGCACGAGGGGTGCACGTCAGATGGCGCGGCGCCGATCCACATCCGTCGCGCGTCGACACTGGAGCGATCCGAGATTCGTGAGGCGCTTCGCTCGGGGCTTGCCCCTGCCGACGTGGTCGACGACTTCGAGTATGCCGAAATCGGATCGCCAGACGACGAGCCGGAGTTGGCTTCGGAACTCTCACTCGTCGATCTCGTACGCCGGCGGCAACATCAGACGCAGGTGATGGAAAGGCGGGCCCAGGCGCTTTCCCTCGGGTGGCAGCGACTGACGGCCCGCGAGGTGGCGTCCTTGTTGCAGGCAATTCGCGAGTTCGCCACGCCGCCGGCCGGTCACACCCCAGGGGCCGCTCTCGACCCGCACCGACTGGAAGCCGGGGGAATCCTCGCGACTGCCTTCTGGACTGCACGCGACATTCCAGATGCACGGCGTCTGCTCCTGTTCCAGAACACGGCGCATATACCCAAGACCCACGCCGTCAACGACATCGGCTACGTGTTGGAATCCGATGAGTGGTTGATTCGGGCAATCCGGCCAAAAGCCAGCCCTCGCTACCAGCACGTCGATCTGACCCATGCGGTACCGACCAACCAAAATGTGCGCTACCCGGCGAGCCCTGCAGCCGTTGCCGCAATCCGCAGCCTTCCTGCCGTCGCAACCGCGCTTCAGCACGGAAGTGCTCACGCCTTCGCCCCGGATGCCGCCGGTTCGCCGGACCTCGTCGAACAGTTGATCCAGCGTTTGCGCATTGCGTCAGGTGGCCGTCTCACCCGTCCCGCCATCCGCGACTACCTGATGCTCCGCATTGCCAACCGCAGCGGCGACTTCGCGGCGGCAAGCCTGCTCTTTGGCCACGCGCACTACCTTGCCGACACGCAGCTTCATTACAAGCTCTGCCGACTTTCCTATCTCGCCCAGCTCTACACCGCGACAGCCGCGGAGGTGAGTTACGAGGCCCGACGGGAGCTGGGCGCGGTCCTCGCCGACGAGGGTCCCGCGCTGCCTGCTTCGGAGGCAAGGCTGGGCTCCGACGCCGCGGCAGGGTCGCCAACCGATCTGGCGGCTCCCACAAGCGTCGGGAGCCCCATCTCGCCCCAAGTCGCCGCCGTGAAACGTTTGATCGGCGAAACCCTCACGGCCGTCGCGCAAGCACGGTCCGATCCGATCAACGCCCGCTACCTCGTCACCCTCCACAACAGGTTCACGCTCTACACGATCCTGCTCTCCCGCTTCGGACTTGGGCTACGGGACGTGAATCAACCTCTCCCCCGGGCGCAAGACATCGATCTTGTCGACGGAACGGTTGTCGTTTCCGACAAGGACGATGCAGCGCGCTATAGCAGCCGGGTCCTGCCCTTGGCGCCGCTCCTCGCCGAGCAACTCAAGCACCTCGTGGAACACAATCGCGCAATCGCTACAGCGCTCGCATTCCGATCATCGAGCCTGCGGGACGAATACCGGATACCGGGCGTGACCGTGTCGCGCTCCCGGAGCAAGCGCCCGGAGTTGCCGCTCCTTTTCTTCCTGAGCGATGACTCCGGGTCGGTGGCAGTGTCACCCATTAGCGCGGCAGACGTGCGCAATATGATGGCGCAACTCATTCCCTGGTTCGGCCTTCCCAGCAACTGCAACCGGCACTTCCTGCCCGCGCAATTGATAGCCAAGGGCTGCCCGGCGGAGTGCATCGACTACTTGTTCGGCCATTGGTCGCGAGGTCGGGAACCGCTTGGGCGCTTCGCGACACTTCCCATCGGGGTCTACCTCGAACACCTTCGGCCGATCCTGCAGAACCTTCTGGTCGAATCCGGCTGGCGAGCGATCTCGGGGCTGCAATGATTGACGAACCGGTACCTCCCGAAGTGCGGTTGGAAATCCAGGCGCCACCGCACGCGGACACGAGGGATAGCGAAGCGATCTGGGAAGGATGGGCCGTCTCACCGCCATTCCGGCACGCGGGGGACCCTCAGTATCGCCGCGTCGAAGCCATGCGCGATGCCAAGCGGAAGGCGCAGCAGTGGGTCGTGGACTACCTGCGTCGCGAAGCGCCGCGAGCGCTCGCCGGCGACCCCACCGCTCCCCCGGCCGCCGAACTGATTCAAACCTTGACGAGTGAGATCAAGGCATCCTTTTCCGGGCAGGAGTGGGCGTGGCGCCAGAACTTTCTTGCCATGGGGCTCGACCGCGGGCGCCGCAAGCTGCGCTGGCAGGTACGGGTTCCTGCCGCGGTCGTAAAGCTGAAGCTTCCGGGATCACCACTCAACGTGACGACGTTTCCCGAACTCGCCCGGTTTCGGGCCCTGCGTGACCAGTTTCTCACCGCCATTACCGTCGGGGACGCGCATGATCACGCCAAAAATCCGAGCCAGGGCGAAACGTCTCTTACGTCCAATGAGCCCGGCACCGCTTTCCTTTCCGCCGTATTGTTTGGTGGCGTGGCGTCGATTAAGACGCTCGTCGGTATCGCCGGCGCCTTGCCCGGCAACGTGGGTGTCTCGACCACACTGCTTTGGGTCGACTGGCGTGTCGACGAGGACGCCGCCCATCCGATCTGGCAACGATGGATCGCCGATCCGCTCACCGCGTTGCTGATCGCGCAGTGCATGTCGCGCCCGAATCCGGACCGTGTCCCGCCAGCGAGCGTGGGTGGCAAGCGCGTGTTCGTCTGGAAGCAAATCTCCCGCACCCTCGATAGCCTCGATCTCGAAGGGGCCGATCGACCGACAAATCTCGGCATGCTACTCGGCTGGGCCCGGACGTGGTACTACCGCCACGTACCGGCGTTCCTGGCTGCCTACGCATCCAGCCAGCTGGCGAGCGCCAACTTGCCCGCGCAAGCCTGGGCGCGGCTGGTTGGCATCCCGGCGCCAAACGTGGTCGGCCCGGACGCCGACCATGAACTCGCCCCCCCAAGGCTGTCACCGCTGCAAGGCTCGGCCGACGCGACGATGGCCCGGCTGTACACCGACCTGCTCGCGCTGCGGCAGATCCTCCGGGCCAACATTCCGGACTCAGGCGCCGGCTCATCGGCAAAGTTGCCGCCTAGCCGGCAATCGCGTCAGTTTCGAACGGCCCGTGCTGCTGTGGAGAGCTACCTTGGGCAACCGGACTTGGCTCCCATCGTCCACCAAGTTGGGGGGTGGCTAAAGGCGGAACTCCACGTGAAGGGCGGCTGCCAGCCAGTCCGAACGTTGCAAGCCATACTCCGCGACCTCGAGGCGGTCGACTACGAACTGGGATCAGAAATCCTCGTGGGAGATGCTCCCGGCTTTGACACGGAGGCGTTCGCAAATCTCTACGCGCGGCTGCTCGACCGCGCCTCGTCGGCCGTGCGGCGGCGGACGCGGACACGGGTCCTCATAAGGTTCCACGAATACCTCGTCCGCGAGTGGGGTGCGCCAGACGATCTCGAATCCGTCTTCGACCGCGTCGACGCCGGCGGCGGAGTCAACGCGAACCTCATCGTGGAAGACGACTTTGTATCCGCCTGGAAAGCCTTGAGGCGAGGCACGCAAGGCCACGATCCCGAGTGGGTCCGTACTCGACGTATGGCTCTTCTCCTTAGCTACCGCTGCGGGCTGCGGCGAGTCGAGGCACAGCAGCTCCGCCTCGGCGACATCACGGGGGAGCACGCCACGGAATTGATCGTCCACCCCAGCCGCCGCAAGGGACTCAAGAGCTCGAACGCACAGCGCCGCATTCCGCTCCATCACCTGCTGTCGCCCACCGAACTCGCATTCCTGCAGGACTTCTGCAAGGATCGCCGCACCGACGCGGCACGGATTCTCGCCCAACCGTCCGAATCCACGTCCACCCTCACCGTTGACGACCTGCCACTGTTTCCATTCGCCGCAGATCCGTTTCGGCCGCTGCCGGAGGCGGCCCTTTTCGATCCGGTGGTGGCGGTCGTGCGGGAGATCACCCAAGACCCAACGCTGACACAGCATCACGGCCGCCACGGTTGCGTCAATCACCTGACGTGTCAACTCATGGAAGCCGTGCTGCCGGGCAGTGCGCTGCTCGTCGATCCCAGTTGGACAAGGACGCGGGCCGAGACCTTGCGAAGCAAGCTGATCGGTGGGCACGGCCCCAATCGCCAGGATCTGTGGATCGTCAGTACGTTGGCCGGGCACGCGTCGCCCGAAGTAACCGTCGGCAGCTACTTCCACTTGTGTGACTGGCTGCTGCACTGCGCGACCCGGCTCTTGATCCCCGACCTGACACCCGCGACGGTGGCCAGCATTGCTGCCCTCACCGTCGACGAGGTCAACGAATTTCGGCAACGGCTCGGCGACCGGGTCTGGTTTCCCCTTACCCTGCGCACCCAGGCGACGTATGGGCACCTGTGGCCCGCCGATTCGCCCGGCCAGGCATCGGCGCCAGGCGGCTCCACTCCCATACCGCCAGCCCCGGCAAACCCCAAGGCCAGCACGGCTCCAGCCGTGCAAGTAGCCGCCTCCACGGGCGATGATACGAGTCCGACCGCCGCCAACATCCTCTCCCTACTGGCAGCGATGAGGAGGCCAAACCCGGATGCCGAGCGGATCGCGCGCGTGTATCACGTCGCTGGCCGCGTACCCACCGCCTTGTTGCAAGCGGCGGCCGAGATCGAGGCAATCATTGGATCAAGCCGATCGGCCCGGCATGCCCGGGCCGCTGCACCCGGAGCGTTGCCCACCGTACAGGTCGACCAATTGCGTCTGGTCCGGCCCTTGCCTCCGCCGCAGGTACCGCTGACCGCGCGGGAACGCAGCGATCTGGAGACCATCTACCGCAGCCTGCAACGGATGCGCGGTTTGGATAGTGACGCCGTCGACCGCTTCCTCACGACGTTCCACGCCTGTCGCAGCACGGACCGTCACGAGTTCCGCTTCGGCAACATCGCGGATGCAACCTTCGTACTGCAGGCGATCCTCGCGCTGCGTGACGAAGCAGAAAGGCCGCTGTTCGCGCTCAGCGATTTCCGCTTTGTTCACCAACCACTGACGCGCATGACGGCAGTCCGAGCCGACGAGCAGCAGGAGGCGTGGAGAGAGGCGCTCGATCTCTCTCACGGAACGATTCTTCGACACGACGTGGAAATCCGCCGTGCCCGCGGTGCCGGGGATGCCGGGTTTCTCTTCATGATTCCGACATCCGCCGGCAAGCAACCACCACCGACGCCGCCAAGTCAGCCGCAAGGGAAGAAACCCCGTACATGGAGCAAGGGGCGCGGCTTGGCACTCTATGCAGCGGCCTATGTTGTAACCCTGTTGCGCATCTCACGCACGGTCCCTGCGACACCTGCCCGCAACGATCAAACCCTCCCGTTGATTCCGCAGTCAGCTCCGGAGACATAGTGTCCGGAAGATAGCCTCTCAGCCGGCACCGCGCCTACCAGTTCCCGGATGCCGCATATCTATCCGCAAGTACTGTTCGCGCCGCCAGCGACCGATGCCCGTGGCTACCAACCTCTCGCTCAGCAAATCGCGAGTCCAGGTGTCGGCATCACTCAGAATCTTCGTCTGGGTAAAAGTTTTCGTGCTACCTTAATCGCACAAAGCTGACTCCAGGGGTTGGCATTCAGATCGCCATCCCCGCCGTGCCGGCCACGCGCCGAGCACGAGCACGAAGGGGCTCATGCCCCAGTGCAGCAAGGCCCGGGCAAAGTATTGCCCGTCGCAGGCGACAGCATGCTTCTGTCCCTCCGGCAATGCCTTGTTTCACCGCTCCCCGCTCCGGGCACCGGACCAAGTTCTTTCCGGTGGCTTGCAGTTTCCGGATCGGGATCGTGAGCCGCCAGCGGCTCACGCGTGCTGCCTTCGACCAACGAACGCAAGGAGTTGCGCAATGCAAACGAAAGAGAAGTCGAATACAAGTAAGCCGGTCCCCAGTCGCACCGCAATCGCGCTGGAGCAACTCTATCCGCGCAGGTCAATTCTCGCCGACATGGTCGACCTCACGAAGAAGAACACCGACCTGCCACCCTCGGCCGCCCTGTTTGACGGGTACTCTCTGGTGTCGACCGCAATGGCGCAGGCCGGCTTCGCGCTAAGGATCGAAGCTGACGCTGCAGTTTCGCCCAACCTCCAGCTTGCTGTCCTGGTCGGCGACGACGCCAATCCAGGGTATTTGTTGCATTCGATCGCTCAACGTGTGATCCATACTCCGCGGCTTCATGAGGTTCCCAGCAGCATGACCTCAGCGTCACTGTTCGCGCACGTCAAGTCAAACGCAATTTCAGTCGGCGCGGCGCACGCGAATTCTTCGGGCTCGCCCGAAATGGGTACCGCCAGCGACACCCGCTGCGTCAGCCTGTTGACGATGATTGAATGCGAAGACTGGCTGAAGGGACTTCACACCGAAAGCAATCTTGGCAAGCTGCGGCGCCAGTTGTTCGTCTGCTGCAAAGGCCAACCGTTGCATCGGTGGAACGCGACCGACGGGGACGAGTACACCGCACCCGTTCACATGTCGATGCTCATCGCTTGTCGCCAGTCTCCGTACTTTTCGGAACTGGCTGGGCTCTTCTTCAGCAGCAGCTTCATCCAGCAGTTTCTTCTGGTCCTCGCCGATGACCGCCCTGTGGAGCGAAAGCCGCTGTACGAGGACGTTGGCATCGCTTCGGTCGCGAGGGCGTGGAAACAGGTTTGGCAGGGAATCCTCGCCGGACCCCGCGCTTACGTACCAACGCCCGAAGCCAAGTCCGAATACCAGGCATGGTGGCTCGGACGCCTGGCGGTTGGCCCTAGCGACGAGCATGACCTCCGTAAGGTCGGCCGCGCGAGTTGGAAATACGCGCTGGTTATCCAGGCACTCATCGATCCCAGCGGCTCAATCGGCGTCGAGGCGATCCGGATTGCATTGGCCATTGCCGATATGCACCTCGCTGACCACGCATTCGCGAGCAGGCGATTGGCGTCGGAGACCGCAGACGAACGGCTTACCCGTAAGGTCTACAAGTACATCGTCGACAATCCAAAGGCGCCCCGAGGCGAGGTCATGAAGTACGTCCGCGGCGCCGAGGACCCCGCTGCGCTCAATCGAGTCCTCACGCGAATCGCGGAAATGTACGCGGGCAAATCGGTCGCCGATCGCGCCGTGGAGCTTCGTGCGACCTCGCGTACGGCTGCTGGTGGCGACACTCCTCGCCCGAAGTCGTGAGCCAACTAGCCAGTTAGACGCTGCTCGTGCCGTATTAGACGATCAGGAATCGCTCAACTTGTTGTTCTAGTTGCCGAATTGCGTTCTGTTAGACATTGGACGACATTTCGAGTGCCGTAAGCATCTCCTTACCCCCTGCTGCAGAGACGCAAGGGAGCGCGGTAGTCTGACCGCTGCCAGGAAAGTCGCGGGGCGCGGCGTAGTTGAAGGCTGGGGCGATGGTCGTCCGGGACTCGGGTTGAGGCTTCGCGCAGGACCGCCTTTGGCGCCATCGCGTCCTGCCCGCCGTGCCCGGTATCTCGCAGCCTGCAGTCGGTCAACTGCCTGATCACACGGGACGGGGCCATCACGCTGTGGCCTAGCCGATCGACGACCTCGGTGGGTCGCCACTCGGTGCGCCAACCGTGCCTGTCGCATCGCCCGCGCACGTTTGTGATGACCACATCGCATGGCCGGATGGAGCTTTCCTTCCACTGACAGTTGGGCTCCACGGCAGTTGGCGATTTTTTCTGTTGTCCCGGTGCGCATTACCGGTACAACGCCCAAATGAGTGGTGTTGTCCGGCCCGGATCCCCGGGCCCGGCCTACAACCTTGAAAGGAAGCTATCGATGTTCACCATCAAGCATCAAATCGAAGGGCTGATCGCCCTGCACAGCGCAGAGTATGAAAGGCGCCGCGCGGAGTTCCCGGCATTGGTCCGCGCTCTGGAAGCCGGAAGCGCGAAATCGATCGAAGTCGAGGGAACACTCGCCGATGTCAGGATTCCCGTTGAAGAGCATCAGGGTAATCCCGGCAAGGCCGGCGGTGCTGTCGTCCTCGTCATCGACTGCGCGGCCTATGTGCAACTTCTCGGCGTAGACGCGCACTCCGATGCCGGGATGCAACTGATCCGTCTCCTCGCACAGGCAAAGCCAGGTCGCTTCGTTGACCTGAATTTTTGGTCTTCCCGAACGCCAGACTTGGAGATGCCGGGCTGGATGCGGCCGTCGCCTGTGGTTAGTCTGCGGGAGGGATTGCCAGATGGGCACCTTCTGCTTGGTGCCGATGAGACACAATTGTGGCGAAATCTACTCCCGAAGGCGGCGACCCTCAACACCGAAGACCTCGAAACGGCAGGAGCGGCACGACTTCGTCACGACTGGCACCGGGATCTGCTCACAGCGACCTGCCAGCGGTTTCAGGAATTCGCCAGACGTGTTGACGCGCGAATGAAAGTACCCAGTTTTCGGAGGTAGTGCGCGGCGAAAATTACCCAGGGTGATTAACCTCCCCCGCTCGAACGTTGAGCAGGGCTCACAGGAGATGATCACCATGAAGGATCTGGGAATAGTTCGACGCATGTACTTCCGGGACGGGCTGTCGCTGTCGGAGATCGAGCGGCGGACTGGGTTGACGCGCAAGACGGTACGGCGGTGGCTGAAGGCGGCGGAAGGGACAGAGCCGAAGTATCGGCGGCGGCCGGCGGCGGACACCAAGATTGCGCCGTTTGCGACGCAGCTGACCAAGGCGCTGGAGGCTGATGCGCGACGGCCGACACGGGACCGGCGCACGGCGCTGAAGCTGTTCGGCGAGTTGAAGGCGGCGGGCTTTGCCGGCGACTACAGCCGGGTCACCGAGTTCGTGCGGCGGTGGCGGGCGGAGGGAGGTCAGGCGAAGGTCAACGCCTATGTTCCGCTGCGGTTCGCTCTGGGCGAGGCGTTCCAGTTCGACTGGAGCGAAGAGCGGCTGGTGATCGGCGGGGTCTGGCGCAAGATCCTGGCGGCGCACCTGAAGCTGTGCGCGAGCCGGGCGTTCGTCGTGCTGGCGTACCCGACGCAAAGCCACGAGATGCTGTTCGATGCCCACACGCGGTCGTTCACAGCGCTGGGGGGCATCGCCCGCCGCGGCATCTACGACAACATGAAGACCGCGGTGGACAAGGTCAACAAGGGCAAATCGCGGACGGTGAACACCCGCTTTGCCGCGCTGGCCTCGCATTACCTGTTCGACACTGACTTCTGCAATGTCGCCAGCGGCTGGGAGAAGGGTGTCGTCGAGAAGAACGTGCAGGACAGCCGGCGGCGGTTGTGGCAGGACGCCGCCCACGAGCGCTTCGGCTCGTTTACGGAGCTGAACCTCTGGCTGTTGGCGCGGTGCCGGGCGCTCTGGCAGGGGTTGCGGCATCCCGAGTACGCCGACCTGACCATTGCCGAGATGCTTGACCACGAGCAGCCGCACCTGATGCCAATGGTGGCGGCCTTCGACGGCTACGTCGAAGCACTGGGCAAGGTGTCCAGCACCTGTCTGGTGAGTTTCGACCGCAACCGCTACTCGGCGCCGTGCGAACTGGTCGGGCAGTTGGTCAGTGTGCGCATCTACCCGGAGCGGATCGAGGTCGTTGCCCACGACCGGGTGATGGCGAGCCATGAGCGGTGCTTCGAGCGCAACCAAACGCGCTACGACTGGCAGCATTACATTCCGCTGATCGAACGCAATCCGGGTGCCCTGCGCAACGGCGCGCCGTTTGCCGACCTGCCGGCGCCACTGCTGCGGCTGCGCGGGTTGCTGCTGCAGCGCGAGGGTGGCGACCGGGTCATGGCCAAGGTGCTGGCGGCGGTGCCCAAGGCCGGACTGGAAGCGGTGCTGGTGGCGGTCGACCTGGTGCTGGAATCGGGAAACCCCGGCGCCGAGCACGTCGAGAACGTGCTCAATCGCCTCAAGGCGGGGCCACCGCCGGAGCCGGTCGCCACGCACCTGCAGGTGGCCGAGGCGCCGGTAGCCGACACGGATCGCTACGACCGCCTGCGCCAGGAGGTGAGCCATGCGTGACCTCGCCAGCGAACTCAAGGCGCTGCGCCTGTACGGCATGGCGGGAGCCTGGACCGGCGTTACGGCCCAGGGCGAATCCACGCGGGTCGACGCCTCGCGCTGGCTGGTCGAGCACTTGCTCGACGAGGAGCAGACCGACCGGGCGATGCGTTCCACCAGCTACCAGATGCACGCCGCGCGGTTTCCGGTCCACCGCGACCTCGCCGGCTTCGACTTCGAGCAATCGAAGGTCGACCGCGGGCTGATCACCGAGCTGGCCGACCTCGCCTTCACCGAGGCCGCGCACAACGTCGTGCTCATCGGCGGCACCGGCACGGGCAAGACCCATCTGGCAACGGCGCTGGGGGTCTCCGGCATCACGCGGCACAGCAAGCGGGTGCGGTTCTATTCGACCGTCGACCTGGTCAACCTGCTCGAGCAGGAGAAGGCAGCCGGCAAGGCCGGCCGGCTCGCCTTCGCGCTGCTGCGCATGGATCTGGTCATCCTCGACGAACTCGGCTACCTGCCGTTCAGTCAGGCCGGCGGCGCCTTGCTGTTCCACCTGCTGTCGAAGCTCTATGAGCACACCAGCGTGATGATCACGACCAACCTGACCTTCGGCGAGTGGCCCAGCATCTTTGGCGATGCGAAGATGACCACGGCGCTACTCGACCTCCTGACGCATCACTGCCACATCGTGGAAACGGGCAACGAGTCCTACCGTTTCCACCACAGCACCGCTACCGCCAAGTCGCGCATCAAGTCGCGGGAGCAGAGCAAGCGCTCCAAGGCGCCAACCGAGGAAGCGCCATTCTGAAGTCAATCGACTACACTTGACCGCGCGCCGCCCGATGCCGGGCGGCCGCCCACCCTGGGTCATTCAACACCGCGCACCCTTGGGTATTTTTAAACGCGCGCCGACACGCAGGAGACCCCGGAGGCCGCCCACGAGCAGTGGCGCACCGTCACTGACCAGCTGCGCGCCAAGTTCCCGAAGCTTGCGGCGATGATGGACGACGCCGAGGACGAGGTGCTGACGTTCATGGATTTCCCGAAGGACCACCGGGTGAAGATCCACAGCACCAACGTCCTCGAGTGGCTGAACGGCGAGATCAAACGCCGGGCCAACGTCGTCGGCATCTTCCCGAACGAAGCGGCGATCCGGCGCCTGGTGGGCGCTTTGCTGATGGAGCAGAACGACGAGTACGCGATCCAGAATCGCTACATGAGTCTGGAATCGTTGGCGCAGTTGAGCGAGAATCCGGCGATCAGGCTGCCGGCCGCACCGGCGCTGGCCTGATTGTAGGAAGCAACCTGAGCGGAAGAACCGAGCTCTTCACCCCAAGCTTTCTACACCACGTCCCGGGACGCGACCCTTAAGACGGCACCAATGACCCGCGATGCACTGCTCACAGGAATTGAGTGGGGGCGCGGACAAGCGGCTCCCGTGATCGTTCACATCAGCGCTGCTCGGTGCATTGCGAAATTGAACCAGCCGACATTACGTCGCTACCGGTCGTAGGGCCAGCAGTTCCCGTAAGTAACAGTGCACGTTCACATCGTCTTTCCGATCATGGGCGTGGACGAAAGTCTCCCAGACGGACCCAGTCGCCATCTGCATCGCGCACGTACCAGAACATGCGCCCATTGATCGCGCTGAGCGCGATCAAGAAGACTGATGTGCGCCGAGCAGGTCTTGATCAGAATAACTGAGGGTCTACAGGGGGGTCGCCCTCAGAGAACTTGACTGGCAAGCTCCCCGAGGGCGAGTCTCAGGTTGTCAAAGACCAGGAGAC
>CAIWHR010000318.1 GCA_903912485.1 uncultured beta proteobacterium
CGCCGGCAGTCCGGCTTCGCGCAGCGCCCTGGCGTACCCGGCGATGCGGTCCTGCCCCGTCGTCGTGCGCCGGTTGGCGCCGACGAAAGCGATGCGGCGGTGGCCGAGGCCGACGAGGTGACGGGTGGCGAGCGCCGCCGCCAGCCGGTTGTCGTTGCCGGCGAAGTCCGCGTCGACACCGCGGACGTGACGCGACACCATCACGACGGGAACGCGCCAGGCCAGCAGCGCTTCGACGTCCGACTTGCGCGTGCCGACCGCGGGCATCAGCAGCACCCCCGCGACGTTGTACTCGCGCAGCGTCGCCAGGAAGCGCGTCTGGCGCGCAACCGACTCGCCCGAGTTGCACAGGAACAGCACCTGGCCGAGTTCGTCGAGGCAGGCCTCGATCCCGGCAGCCACCTCGGCGAAGTAGGGATTGCGCAGGTCGCAGATCGAGACGCCGACGATGTCCGACCGCTTCTTGCGCAGCTGCGCCGCGCTGCGATCGTAGACGTAGCCGATGTCGCGGATGGTGCGCTGGACGTGCTCGCGCGTCGCGTCGGCGACCAGCGGGCTGTGGTTGAGCACCATCGACACCGTGCCGGTCGACACGCCGGCGCGCTGTGCGATCTGCCGCAGCGTGACGCGCTTGTGGGGAGCCATGGTCGTTTGAAACGGTTCAAAGCAGAATACGGCATTCGTGCGCGACGGGCAAGCCGCCGCGACCGGAGCGACCCGGGCGGGCTGCGCCGGGGCGGCGCCGGCGTTCAGAGCCTCCGGATGTGCAGCCCGCCGTCGACGTGGATCGCCTCGCCGGTGACGAACGGGAAATCGCCCGCGGCCAGCGCCGCGACCGCGCGACCGATATCGTCGGGCTCGCCCCAGCGCCGCATCGGCGACAGGCCCTCGCCGATCAGCCGGTCGTATTTCTCGGTGGCCACCCGCGTCATCTCGGTGCGAATGATGCCGGGCCTGATCTCCCAGGATGCGATCCCCGCGTCGGCCAGCCGCAGCGCGAGGATCCTGACCAGCATCGACAGCGCCGCCTTGGACAGGCAGTACTCGGCGCGGTCGACCGAGGCCATCACCGCGTTGGCGGAGGAGATCGTCACGATCGCCCGGGGCTGCGTGCCGGAAGCGTCGGCCAGCACGCGCCGCGCCGCGGCCTGCGACAGAAAGAACGTTCCCCGGAGGTTGACGGCCATCACCCGGTCGAAGCTCTCCGGCGTGACGTCGAGCACGTCGCCGCGCCGCGCGACCGAGATCCCCGCGTTGTTGACGAGCAGGTCCAGGCGGCCGCCGTGCGCGTACGCGGCGTCGACGATGCGGGAGTGCTGCCCGAGGTCGGCGATGTCCGCCGCGACGAATGCCGCGCGCGCGCCGAGGCGTTCGGCCTCCTGCCGCGTGACCGCGCTGTCGTCGGTCTCGGCGAGATCCACGAACGCCACGTCGAAGCCGCGCTGCGCCAACGCCAGCACAATGCCGCGGCCGATGCCGCGATTCCCACCGGTGACCAGCGCAAGCGGTTTCATCGAGGACTCTCCGAAGTGGTCGCCGTCGGCGCAGGCGTGTGCATGCGACGCTCCGGCGACGATGCCTGCGCCGGACACAATGCCACCGACGGCGGATGCATTCAAGTAGACTTCGAGCGAGCCGGCACAGCGGATGCCGGCGGAGTTCCGCGCCTTTCGCGCGCCGCGCGCGACCGCCGGACTGCGCATCGCCAACCCCCTGGAGCAAGACATGGTTTCGGACCTCAAAGGCAAGACCGTCCTGATCACCGGCGCGTCCACCGGCATCGGGGCGGCCGCCGCGCGCGCGTTCGCCCGCGCCGGCTGCAAGCTCGTCATTCACTACAACGCGAGCCGCGCCGCCGCCGAGGCGGTGGCGGCCGACGTCGCGGCGCTCGGCGCGCAGGCCGTGCTGGTGTGCGGCGACGTGACGCAGAGCGCCAACGTGAAGCGCATCGTCGCCGAGGCGCTGGCAGCTTTCGGCCGCATCGACGTGCTGGTCAACAACGCCGGCGGC
>CAIWHR010000319.1 GCA_903912485.1 uncultured beta proteobacterium
CTCCACGGCAAACCGGCGTAGCCCGCGCTTCGCCGCCCGATCCGCGGCGCGAGCCTCCACGGCAAACCGGCGAAGCCCGGGGCGACCGCCGCCATCGAAACGCTGCCCCGGATTCCGCCGCGGCACGCGGGAGGCTCACGCCGGGCTGGCGTGGCGGCGGAACCCCGGGTTCCGCCGCGGCACGCGGGAGGCTCGCGCCAGGCTTGCGTGGCGGCGGAACCCGGGCTACGCCGGTTTGCTGCGGCGTCCTCGGCAAGTGTCGGCGGCGGCCGGCGGCGATCAGAACAGCGATTCCTGCTCCGGCGCGTGGGGCGGGGGCGGGTCGCCGTCGTGCGCGCCGGGTTCTGCCGCGGCGGGCGGCGGCGTGTGCAGGATCAGCGAGGCATCGTCGTGGTGGACGTTGTTCACTCGCGGCGAGATCGTGTACCACGCCATCGCCTCGGACGCGAACGGGACGATCAGGTCGGCGACCTCGTCGATCCCGGGATCGAGCCAGCGAGCGTAGTGCTCGGGCGCGACGATCAGCGGCATCCGGTCGTGCACCGGCCGCAGTCGCGCATTCGACCCGGTGGTGACGATCGTGCAGGTGTCGAGGACCTCGCCTTCGACGCTGCGCCAGCGCTCGTACAGGCCCGCCATGCCGAACAGTCCGCCGTCCTTCATCACCACGTGGACGGGCTGCTTGCGCGCGTGCTCGCCGCCGGCGCCCGGCAGCGGCATCCACTCGTAGAAGCCGTCGGCCGGCAGCAGGCAGCGATGACGCCGGTACGCCATGTGGAACGATGGCTTCTCGGCGATCGTCTCTCCGCGCGCGTTGATCATCCTGGCGCCGATGGCCGGATCCTTCGCCCAGCGCGGGACGAGACCCCAGCGCATGCGCACGAGTTCGCGATGCCCGTCGGCGCTGACGCGCACGACCGGAACGTCGGTCGTCGGCGCGATGTTGTAGCGGGCGCGGACTTCGGGCGGATGGGCGAGGCCGAACGCCAGCGCGATCGCCGCGGGATGGCTGTGCAGTTCGTAGCGGCCGCACATCGGTCAGGTCTCCGCCGGGTCGCCCGGCGCGCCGGGATCGGCCCCGGGCGCGGAATCCTCGAGCAGGCGCCGCGCGGTCTTCGCCACCTGCAGCGTGTCCCAATACGCGTAGGCACCCACGGCGGCAGCGCCGGCGAGGGGCACCCAGCGGCTGGCCGCGGTGCCCGCTAGCCTCTGCGTCACCGCCGTGCCCAGCGTCGACAGCACGCTGCGCAGCGCGCCGGAGGAGAGCTGTTCGATGACGACGCGCTGCCCGGCGCGGACGGCGAAATCGCGCAGCAGCTGGCTCGCCATGTGCCTGAACAGGCAGTAGAGCATGTGGCCGCCGGTGAGTTCGGCGCTGCGGCCGTGCAGCGCGAAGATGTCGGCGACCATCTGCCGCTGGACTTTCCAGATGAGGTAGAGGTCGGGCAGCACCGTCACCAGCCCCAGCGGCCCCGGCGGCAGCGCCAGCGACCCGGAAACGAGTGCCGCTTTCTGCGCCGCGCTGCGCGCGATTCTTTCGGCGGCGCGGGCGGCGTCCGCGACCGCGTGCGTGCGCGCGTCGGGAACCTCGGCGATCACGCGCTCGATGACACCGGCCACGTCCCATGCGGGCTTCGCAGGGTGGCCGAGCGGGACGGGCAACATTCGGTTCATGGCGCGAGCGATGAAGGCGGATCCGGCACAGAGCGGCTGCGGCAGGCCGCCGATGGCAGACTTTAGCCCGGCCGGCGGGCGCTGTCGACCCGGTTTGCGGGAGCCGTCACGGATCAACCGTTACAATGGCGGCGTCCTTTCATCCTTTCACCCGGCACCTTACCAACGATGACCACGCCCGCGCCGTTCGCCGCAGAGACCGCATCCGCCCCCGACCCCGCCGTGGCGCAGCGCTAGGCGCCGGCCGATGCGCGTCTTCGGATTCGCCGGCTGGTCCGGCAGCGGCAAGACCACGCTGATCGAGCAGCTGATCCCGAAGCTCGTCGTCCGAGGGATGCGCGTTTCGCTGATCAAGCACGCGCACCATCGCTTCGACGTCGATCAGCCCGGCAAGGATTCGTACCGGCACCGGCACGCCGGCTGCGGCGAGGTCCTGATCACGTCGGGAGAGCGCTGGGCGCTGATGCGCGAGCTGCGCGGGGCGCCCGAGCTCACGCTCCGGGAGACGCTGGCCCGGCTGTCGCCCTGCGACCTGGTGCTGATCGAGGGCTACAAGGCGGCGCCGATTCCGAAGCTCGAAATCTGGCGCGCCGCGGCCGGCAAGCCGCTGCTCTACCCCGGGGATCCGCACATCGTCGCCATTGCCACCGATGCGCCCCAAGGGCTGCCGCCGGCGGGTCGGGAGCTGGCGGTGCTGGCGCTCGACGATCTGGACGCCATTGCGACACTCGTCGCCGATCGGGCCGCACCGACGCACTCGGTGCGTTGACTTCACCGCGGGTGGCGCGTAATTTGGAACCGATCGACGTCATGGCTGCCGAACAGGTAGACAGAGCTCCCGGGATGGGATGCCGAGGCCGATGAGGCAAGTCTGCCCAAGCCAAGGCCGGAGTGTTCGATGACGATTAAAATGTTCAATAAACATACTGTTATTGCGGTAATTTCATGTGTTGTCGCAGGGTTTTCGGTGTCCGCCTGGGGCACGGAAGCCGACGATGCCACATCAGGCGCGGGCTTCTACGGCGGCATCGCGCGGCGCGATCGCGGCGTCGACAGCGTGGGTCTCCAGGCGGGGGCCACGCCTTCGGCCTGGACCCGGTTCACCGCGCCGACGACCGACGACGCCTCGGCGCGCGCTCTCGTGTTCGGCGGTTATCGCTGGGGCAACGACGTCGCGGTCGAAGCCTCGTTCAGTTCGCTCGACAAGTACGCGCTGCGCCCGACCGAATCCGGCCCGGCTCGCGGCGGCGTCGGCCTCGCGACCGGCGCCGGCGCGCTCGGTCCCGCCGACGCGCAGTCGCGCAGCTGGAACCTCGACGTCTACACCAGCTGGGCGTTCTACCGGACGTTCTCGCTGTACGGACGGCTCGGGTACGGCCAGGCGGAGGCGGCGCCGCTGTTCGCCGGCGCCAGCCTCACCACCGGCGTGGATCCGCGGCGGCTGCGCGACGGCGTGAATTACGGCGTCGGTCTGCGCTACGACCTCAAGTCGGACCTGGGCCTGCGCGTCGAATACGCGCGTTTTGCCCGCGCGGCTGCCGACGCGGGCAATGCGCTGCCCGAATCCGATCAGGTCAGTTTCGGGCTCCAGTTCCGGTTCTGACGTTCGCCGCGGGCTGCGATGGCGTTACACTTGAAGCGCCGGCGGGTGACGCTGCCGGCGCATTCGCTTGCAGAACCCTCACTCCATGCCTGACACGCCCGCCATCAAGATCGATGTCGTCTACCTCGCGCGGCTGCGCGAAGCCTTCGGCGTCGGCAGCGAGCGGGTCGAGCCGCCGCAAGGGGTGGCCACCGCCCGCGCGCTGCGCGAATGGCTGGCCGCGCGCGGCGGCGTCTGGGCGAGCGAACTCGCGCCGGGGAGGGCGGTCAGGATGGCGGTCAATCACGATCTCGCCGGCCCGGAGGCGCCGCTGCGCGCCGGGGACGAAGTCGCGTTCTTTCCGCCGGTGACCGGCGGCTGACCGCGTAGCGCGATGCCGGTTCGCGTCCAGGTGCAGGATTTCGACGTTTCCCGTGAACTGGGGGCGTTGCGGGCGGGCGACGCCCGCGTCGGAGCGGTCGCCGCGTTCGTCGGCACCGTTCGCGACGTCAACGACGCGGCGGCGGTCGCGACGATGACGCTCGAGCACTACCCTGGCATGACCGAAAAGGCGCTGCAGGCGATCGTCGACGAGGCGAAATCGCGGTGGGACATCGTCGACGCGCTGGTGATCCATCGCGTCGGCGAGCTCGCTCCCGCCGACCAGATCGTGCTGGTCGGCGTGACCGGCGCGCACCGCGGCGAAGCCTTTGCCGCCTGCGAGTTCATCATCGACCACCTCAAGACCCGGGCGCCGTTCTGGAAGAAGGAAGCCACCCCCGCCGGCGCGCGCTGGGTCGACGCCCGCGCCAGCGACGACGACGCGGCGGCGCGCTGGCGGCTGCCCGAAGGCGGGCCGGGCCGATGACCGAGACCGCGCTGATCGCACTCGACTGGGGCACCTCGTCCGCGCGCGCCTACCGCGTCGACGGACACGGTGCGGTGATCGATGAGCGCAGCGCCGCGCTGGGCGTCCAGCAGGTCCGCGACGGCGCTTTCGGCGCGGCGCTGGCGGCGCTGCTGGGCGACTGGTCGACGATCGACGCGCCGCGCATCGGCTGCGGCATGATCGGCAGCCGCCAGGGCTGGATCGAAGCGCCCTACCTCGCCTGTCCCGCCGATCTCGACGCGCTGGCCTCGGCCATCGCCTGGGCGCCGGAGCGCGCGCTGGCGATCGTGCCCGGCGTGATCTGCCGCGGCGACGACGGCATCCCCGACGTGATGCGCGGCGAGGAGACGCAGATTCTCGGCGCGCTCGGCGCCGGGCAGCGCCGCGCGCTGGCGGTGCTTCCCGGCACCCACAGCAAGTGGGCGTCGTTCGAGGACGGCCGGATTCTCGACTTCGCGACGTACATGACCGGAGAGCTTCACGCGGTGCTGCTCGGCCACAGCATCCTGGGCCGGATGGCGCAGGCCCCCGGCGCCGCCGGGGACGCTCCGGGCGCCGCCTTCGACCGCGGACTTGCGCGCGGGCTCGGCAGCGGCGGCCTCGCCCACGACATCTTCGGCGCCCGGACGCTCGCCCTTGCCGGCGAACTTGCGTCGGGCGACGTCGCCGACTGGCTGTCCGGACTGCTGATCGGGCGCGAAATTCGCGACGCCCGGACCTGGGCGGCGCATCGCCGCTGCGACGCGGGTCCGGTGACGGTGATCGGCAGCGACGCGCTCACCGCGCGCTACGCCCGGGCGCTCGCGCAGGCGGGAATCGCGGCCGAGCGCGCGCCGGCCGGCGCCGCCGTGCGGGGGCTGTGGGCGATCGCAAGCCAGGCCGGACTGCTGTCTGCCGGGAGGACGCGGTCATGAGCCCGAAGGGCCGTCCCGAGGGCGAATTGCTCCCTCCCGGAGGGAAGGCGCGCAGCGCCAAGGGTGCA
>CAIWHR010000320.1 GCA_903912485.1 uncultured beta proteobacterium
GCCGGACGTCCAGGTGGCCCAGACGCGCAACTACGGCGCGACCGCCAACGACAAGGCGGTGAAGCTCATCCAGAAGCTGCTGTTCGCGACCGCGTCGGTCGTCGCGCTGGTGTTCATCGCGCTCGGCCGGCGCGAGGCCGCCATCGTCGGGGCGGCGGTGATCCTGACGCTGGCGGCGACGCTGTTCGCGTCCTGGGCGTGGGGCTTCACGCTGAACCGGGTGTCGCTGTTCGCGCTGATCTTCTCCATCGGCATCCTGGTCGACGACGCGATCGTCGTGGTCGAGAACATCCATCGCCACCAGCAGCTCGATCCCGACAAGTCGCTGGCCGAGATCATTCCCGGCGCGGTCGACGAGGTCGGCGGCCCCACCATCCTCGCCACGTTCACGGTGATCGCAGCGCTGCTGCCGATGGCCTTCGTCTCCGGCCTCATGGGGCCGTACATGAGCCCGATCCCGATCAACGCCAGCATGGGCATGCTGCTGTCGCTGGCGATCGCCTTCGTCGTCACGCCGTGGCTGGCGCGCCTGTGGCTGCTGCCGGCACACGCGGCCGGCGAAGGCGCCGCGCCGCGGGGCCTGTCGGGATGGCTCGCGCCGGCGTTCGTGCGCACTTTCCGCCCGCTGCTCGACGAGACGCACGGCGTGCGCAACCGGCGCCTGATGGGGCTCCTCATCATGCTGCTGATCGCCATCTCGGTGGCGCTGCCGGCGGTGGGCCTGGTGCAGCTCAAGATGCTGCCTTTCGACAACAAGTCCGAGTTCCAGGTCGTCGTCGACATGCCCGCGGGGACGCCGGTCGAACGGACGGCGGCGACGCTGCGCGAACTGGGCGCCTACCTCGCGACGGTGCCCGAGGTGACCGACTACCAGGCGTACGCGGGCACCGCGGCACCGATCAACTTCAACGGACTGGTGCGGCAGTACTACCTGCGCTCCGGCGGCGAGGTCGGCGACATCCAGGTCAACCTCATCGACAAGCACAAGCGCAGCGAGCAGAGCCACGCCATCGCCATGCGCGTGCGGCCCGCGCTGCAGGAGATCGGCCGCCGCTTCGACGCCAACGTCAAGATCGTCGAGGTGCCGCCGGGCCCGCCGGTGCTGGCCCCCATCGTCGCCGAAATCTACGGTCCGGAGAGCGAGGGCCGGCGCCAGGTCGCCAAGGCGGTGCGCGCGGTGTTCGACAAGGCGGCGGGCGTCGTCGACGTCGACGACAGCAGCATCGCCGTGGCGCCGCGGACGCTGCTGCTGGTCGACCGGCGCAAGGCGGCGATGCTCGGCGTGCCGCAGCAGGCCATCGTCGGCACGCTGCGCGCGGGATTGGCCGGCGAGGCGACCAGCTACCTGCACGACGAGAGCAAGTACCCCGCCGCGGCGACGCTGCAGCTGCCGCCCGAGCGGCAGGGCGATCTCGACACGCTGCTCCAGCTCGGCGTGCGCGCGTCGTCGGGCAAGCTGGTCCCGATCCGCGAACTGGTCACCGTCAGCGACACGGTCCGCGAGCAGCCGCTCCATCACAAGGACCTGCTGCCGGTGAACTACGTCGTCGCCGACATGGCGGGCCGCGTCGACAGCCCGCTCTACGGCATGTTCGGGATGCGCAGCGCCATCGCGGCCATCGCCACGCCGAGCGGCGGCCCGCTGGTCGAGTACTTCATCCGCCCGCCGGACGACCCTTACCGCGACTACGCGATCAAGTGGGACGGCGAGTCGCAGATCACCTACGAAACCTTCCGCGACATGGGGGCCGCCTACGCGGTCGGGCTGGTGCTGATCTACCTGCTGGTGGTCGCGCAGTTCGGCTCCTACCTGACGCCGCTGATCATCATGGCGCCGATTCCGCTCACCATCATCGGTGTCATGCCGGGTCACGCGCTGCTGGGCGCCCAGTACACGGCGACCAGCATGATCGGGATGATCGCGCTGGCGGGGATCATCGTGCGCAACTCGATCCTGCTGGTCGACTTCATCAACCTGCAGGTGCGCGCCGGCGTCGCTTTCAAGGATGCCGTCGTGCGCTCGGCCATCACCCGCGCGCAGCCGATCATGCTGACCGGCCTGGCGGCGATGCTCGGCGCGTTCTTCATCCTCGACGACCCGATCTTCAACGGCCTCGCGATCTCGTTGATCTTCGGCATTTTCGTCTCCACCTTGCTGACGCTGGTGGTGATCCCGATGCTGTACTTCATGGCCTACCGCAAGACGCTGGGGCCGCAACCGCAAGGAGAACGACCATGACTTCCTGGCAACTCGTCCGGCTGATCGCCGGCAGCTTCATCCTGCTCTCGCTGGCGCTCGGCATCCCGGGCAGCCCGATCTTCGTCAGCCAGTGGTGGCTGGCGTTCACCGCCTTCGTCGGCGCCAACCTGCTGCAGAGTGCGCTGACCCGGTGGTGCCTGATGGAAACCATCGTGCGCAAGCTGGGCGCGCGCGAAGGCTCCTGAAGGCGCCGGCGATGAACCTCGTCTGTCCTGCCTGCGCCACCACCAACCGGGTTTCCGACGAGCGGCTGGGCGACCATCCCGTATGCGGGAGCTGTCGCGCGCCGCTGATGGAAGCCGAACCCGTCAGCCTCGGCGACTCGACGCTGCCGGCGTTCGTCGCCGGCACCGAGCTGCCGGTGCTGGTCGATTTCTGGGCCGCCTGGTGCGGACCGTGCACGACGATGGCGCCGCAGTTTGCCGCCGCGGCCCGCCAGCTGCCGCAGGTCCGCTTCGCCAAGGTCGACACCGACGCCGCTCCCGCCGCCGCTGCGCGCCACGGCATCCGCAGCATTCCCACGCTGGTCCTTTTCGCGGGGGGCGCCGAAGTCGCCCGCGTGTCGGGTGCGCTGCCCGCCGGGCAGCTGGTGCAGTGGGTCGGGCAGCACGTCGGACCCCGGGCCGCATGATGCGCAAGTCCGCCATCGCGCTGTGGGCCGTTCTGATGCTGGCCGCGCAGGCCGGACGCGCCGCCGATCTGGTCGACGTTTGGCGCGCGGCGCAGCAGCACGATCTCGATTTCGCCGCGGCAGGCGCCGCGCACCAGGCCGGAGAAGCGCGGCGGGCGCAGGCCGGCACGCTCTGGCGGCCCTCGGTCCAGCTCACCGGAACCGCAGGCCGCATGAGCAGCGAAACCGCGGTCAACGGCGCGCAGTTCTCGGCCCCGGGGTTCGGACAGACCGACGGCGTCAACTTCAACACGTCGGTGAACAACGGCGCGCTGGGCCGCTGGTCGATCGAGGCGCGCCAGCCGCTGCTCAGCCGCGAGCGCCAGGCGCAGAGCCGGCAGCTGGAACTGTCGGCGGACGTCGCCGAGCTCGAATGGCAGAACGCCCACCAGACGCTGATGCTGACCACGGCGCAGCGCTACTTCGACGTGGCGATCGCGAGCGAGTCGCTGCGCGTGCTGCGGCGGCAGCAGGAGGCCGTCGACCGCGCGCTGGCCGAGGCGCGCGACCGCCACGCACTGGGCGACGTGCCGGTGACCGGAACCTACGAGGCCTCGGCCCGCTCGGAGGCGATCCGGGCGCAGATCATGGCGACCGAGTCCGACCTGCAGTTGAAGCAGATCGCATTGTCGGACGTGACCGGCCTGCAGCCCGAAGCCATGCAGCTGCGTTTTCCCGGAAGCGAGTTCGTGCCGGTCGAAGTGCGCGCGCTGGACCGATGGCTGGCCGACGCCGCCGATCGCAATCCGCTGCTGCGCATGCAGTTGACGCGCACCGAGGCCGCGACCGAGGAAGCCGCCAAGTTCAGCGTCGCCGCGTCGCCGACCATCGACCTGGTCGCGCAGATCGGCCAGGACCGCTTGAGCGGCAGCGGCGACTTCGGATCGGCGCTCAACAGCTCGAACGCCATGATGATCGGCGTGCAGATCAGCGTGCCGCTGTACACCGGCGGCTACCGCAGCGCCAGGCAGGAAGAGGCGCTGCACCTGGCCGACAAGGCGCGCACCGACGCCGACAGGACGCGCCAGCAGATCGCCCTGCAGACGCGGGCCGCGTGGCTGGGTCTCACCGTGGGGGCGGGCAGGATCGCCGCGCTCGCCGAGGCACTGAAGGCCAACAAGGCGCGGCTCGACGCCACGCGCCTGGGCGTCCAGGTCGGCGATCGCACGACGCTCGACCTCCTCAACGCCGAGAACGACACCGCCAACGCCGAACTCGCGCTGCTGCAGGCGCGCGTCGGTTCGCTGATGGACCGCCTGCGGCTCGCGTCGCTGTCGGGACGGCTCGACGAGGCGCAATTGCAGGCCGTCAACGCCACGCTGCAGGCGGCAGGCAGCCGCTGACGGTCATCCCCCGGAATCGTCCCGGCTTGCCGCCGGCGCGCGGTCAGCCGCCTGCCAGTTCGGCCAGCGCGGCGCGGTCGACCACGCGAATCCGCTCGCGCCCGAGATCGACCCAGCCGCGAACCTGGAATCCGCGCAGCAGCCGCGAGACGATTTCGCGGACGCTGCCCAGTTCGTCGGCGAGCGCCTGATGCGTCGTGCGGATCTCGCCGCTGTCCGTCGCGCGGTTGAGGAGCCGGGCATCGCGCTGCCGGAATCCGGGTCGCGCCGGTCGCGATCCTGCTGCCGATGCAGCCCGGGTGTCAGTCTGGCCCGGGCACCGTCGCGAGGAATTTCTCGACGACGAGCCGGATTCCTGCCGAGTGCAGCTGGTCGTGGAAGCGCGACAGTGGGCGCAGGTCGAAATAGCGGTTGAGGAAGTAGTATTCCGGCGCCGCCTCGTTCCGAAAATCGAACTCGGACACGTCGCGCAGTTCGCCGAAGGCAATCCTTTCCCCGAGGCGCGCGCAGGCGTAGCACAGCGCGAGTTGCGCGGCGCGCTGCGGCGTGAACTCTTCAGGCGGGGTGACCAGGACCCGGACGACGTCGCGGACGCCGTCGACGATGGCGGGAGGCAGTTTCCACTCCCGCATCAGCAGGCTTCCCACGATGCCGGAATCGATGCCCAATTCGCGCTGCTCTGCCTTGGCGCGCGCAAGCGCACCCGTTTGCCAGTTCACCGTGCGGGACTGCGCGGGAAACAGCGTCAGCACGGCGAAGTCGCCGAGGAAGGACAGCAGCGTCTGCGTCGACAGCGCACCCTGATCGGGCATGCCGAGCGTCGGCGCGAGGCGGTAGCACAGTTCGCTGGCGATGAAGCCGGCGTCCCAGAGGCCGTCGCAGACCTTCTGCAGCGCCGGATCGTCGGTCTTGAACGATTCCTTGGTCAGCATCTGCAGGGCGACGTTGCGGACCGTCAGCAGGCCCAGGAACGTGACCGCCTGGCCGACGCTCGCGATCGGCGACTGCAGTCCGTAGAACGGGGAATTGACCATCGCCAGGACCTTGGCCGCGATCATCGGCTCGCGCATGATGAAACGAACGAGCTCCTTCACGTCCTCCCCGTTCATCACCGCCGGCGACAGCATTCCGCGCATCGAACGCGGCGGCTTGGCGAGCCGGCGAAGCCATCCCGTCAGTTCGTCCTGTCTTTTCCGCGTGAGGTCGCTTTCCTCGATCAGGCGGAAACCGGCAAGCGCCGCGGGGAAGTCGTCGGCCGGCGACGGGGGAGTCGCGCCGTCGGCGTCGGCGGTCGGAGAAGGCTGCGGCGCCGCCGAATCCGGCGCCCGCTCCGGCGTCGCGCGATTCGAGGGGCGGACCGCGGGCCGGGGCGCAGCGCGGCGCCCGCCGGAGCGCGTGACCAGCAGGATCACCAGGACCAGCGCCGCGAGGGCGACGACGCCGGCGAGCACACCGAGCATGATCACTTGTCCGCCGTCAGAGGTTGCAGAACACCAGTTCGAACTCGACGTCGTGGTCGTAGACCGCGCCGCGGTCCATTCCCGAAACGCCGATGAAGCGGATGTTGAGCGCGTACTTGTTGGCGCTGATTTCCGGCACGCAGGGCGAATCGCGGGTGACGGTGAGGCGCAGCAGCTGCGCGACCTTCGACGTCGTGAGCATCAGCTGGAAGACGCCGCGATACGCGGTGTGGCGGCTGGCGCGGCCGTTGTCGCGCAGCAGGCGCAGGATGATCGCGAGCCCGTTGTAGATCGGCAGAAACGGTTCGATCCAGCCCAGGAGTTCGTCCTGCCGCGCGACCGCCGGCAGGTTGAGCCAGTAGTGATACGCGGGAAGGTCGAATTCGGACACGCCTCCGGGAATCGCCGCACGCTGCTTGATCGTCATCAGCCACTCGTTCTCGCGCAGATGCCCGCCGACCCTGCCGGCCTGCGCGAGCAGGTCGCTGGCCACCTTGTCGATCTCGCCCAGCAGGGGCTCGAGCACGCGCGGCTCGATCGCCGGATTCGTCCGCAGCGGCGTCAGCAGCTGCTTCTGGCGCTCGAGTTCCTGCAGGATGTCGGTCTTGAGATCGGCGCGCGCCGCCACGTCGGTGATTTCGAACAGCGCCAGCAGCGCCGCGTGGTGATCCTGCGCGTGCGTGCGCGCCGCGAAGTACTGGGCGCGCTGGTACAGGTCCTCCAGCCGCATCAGCGTGCGGATGCGCTCGTTCAGCGGGTGCTCGTAGCGGATCACGGGGGGGCGGGGATTGGCGTACGTTCGGGTACGACATTCTGCCCCAACTGGGCCGACATCATAAGTGGGCATCGCGCACGGCCGACGCGGCGGCCAGCGCGCGGTAGCTTCGATCGAGCTGCGCGGCCTGCGCTGCGATCGCCGCAGGCGGGCCGCCGTTGTCGAGCACGTCGTCGGCCCGGGCGAGCCGCTCGGCGCGCGGCAGCTGCGCGGCCATGATCGCGCGCACCTCCGCAGCCGTCAGGCCGCTCCTCGCCATGACCCGCTCGACCTGCGTCGCCTCGGGGCAGTCGACGACGAGGACGCGCTGCACCAGGTTGCCGTGGCCGCCGCGTTCGAACAGGAGCGGCACCACCAGCAGCCCGTAGGCGCTCGTCCAGGCGGCGACCGCGCGGGCCGCCGCAGCGCGGATCAGGGGGTGCAGGATGGCCTCGAGCTGCGCGCGCGCCGCCGCGTCGGCGAATACGAACTCGCGCAGCTTCGCCCGGTCGAGCCTGCCGTCGGAAAGGAAGAACGCCGTCCCGAAAGCGCGGAGAATTCCGGCGTGGCCCGGCTCGCCGGGCGCGGTCAGCGCGTGCGCCACGAGGTCGGTGTCGGTGACTTCGGCGCCGAGCGCGGCAAAGGCGTCGGCGACGGCCGACTTGCCGCTGCCGATGCCTCCCGTGAGTCCGATGACCAGCGACACGTCAGGACCGGCCCGGCGGCGCATCAATACGGGAAGTAAAGCCTGACCAGCGTCTCGCCCCAGAACAGCGCGATCGCGCCGGCGATCGCGAGGTAGGGACCGAACGCCAGCGGGACGTTGTGATCGCGTCCCTTGAACACGATAAGGCACACGCCGACCACGGTGCCCACCACCGACGACAGCAGCACGATCACCGGCAGCATCTGCCAGCCGAGCCACGCGCCCAGCGCCGCCAGCAGCTTGAAGTCGCCGAAGCCCATGCCCTCCTTGCCGCGGATGAGCTTGAACAGCCAGTAGATCGTCCACAGCGAGAGGTAGCCGGCGGCCGCGCCGATGACCGCAGCCGAAAGCGGCACGAACATCCCCGAGACGTTGACGAGCAGACCCGCCCACAGCAGCGGCAGCGTGAGGTCGTCGGGAAGGAGCTGCGTGTCGAAATCGATGCACGTCAGCGCGAGCAGCGTCCACAGCAGTCCGCACACCGCCAGGCCCTTGGCGGTGACGCCGAAGCGGTAGGCGGCGTAGACGGCGATCAGCGCCCCCAGCAGCTCGACCGCAGGGTAGCGGGCGGAGATCGGCGCCTTGCAGGCCGAGCATTTCCCCTTCAGCGCCAGCCACGACACGACGGGGATGTTCTCGGCGGCGGTGATCCGGTGTCCGCAGGCAGGGCACTGCGAGCGCGGCACGGCGAGGTTGTAGGCAGGCGGGTCCTGCGCAGCTTCGCCGGAGAGTTCGGCGCACTGCGCCTGCCAGCCGCGCTCGAGCATCTTCGGCAGCCGGTGGATGACGACGTTGAGAAAGCTTCCGACGCAAAGGCCGACCGCTGCCGATCCGACGAGGACGAAGGCCTGGTCGGGTGTCAAATGACGGCGCCGAGCTTGAAGATCGGCAGGTACATGGCGACGACGAGGCCGCCGATGACCACGCCGAGGAAGACGATGATGATCGGCTCGAGCAGGCTGGAAAGCGCCGCCACGGCGTCGTCGACCTCGCGCTCGTAGAAGTCGGCGACCTTGCCCAGCATGCCGTCGAGCGATCCCGACTCCTCGCCGATCTGCGTCATCTGCAGCACCATCGTCGGGAAGATGTTGGTGCTGCTCATCGCGTTGGTGAGGCTCTGGCCGGTGCTGACGTCGGTCTGGATTCTCTTGGTGGCCGCCGCGTACACCGCGTTCCCCGCGGCGCCCGCCACCGCGTCGAGCGACTCGACCAGCGGCACGCCGGCGGTGAACATCGTGGCGAGCGTGCGCGTCCAGCGCGCGATCGTGGCCTTCTGGACGATCGCTCCCAGCACCGGCAGCTTGAGCAGCAGGCGGTCGAAGAGGACGCGCGCGGACGCCGACCGCCGGTAGAGCAGGATCATCGCCGTGAGCGCGCCGGCGATGATCATGAACAGCAGCCACCACCACGCGACGACGAAATCGGAGATCGCGATCACCATCAGCGTCGGCCCGGGGAGGTCGGCGCCGAAGCTCGCGAACACCTGCTTGAACGACGGAATGACCCAGACCATGATCACCCACACGACGACGACCGCCACGACCATCACCGAGATCGGGTAGAACAGCGCGCTCTTGATCTTGCTCTTGATCGCGAGGATCTTCTCGAGGTACATCGCGAGCCGGTCGAGGATCGCGTCGATGGTTCCCGACGTCTCGCCGGCGTGGACGAGGTTGCAGTAGAGATCGTCGAAGTGCTGCGGGTGCTCGCGGAATGCCTGCGACAGGCTCGAACCGGCCTCGATCTTGGCCTTGATCTGCATCATCAGGCGCCCGAAGCGGGCGTTGCTGCTGCCGCGGGACACGATGTCGAACGCCTGCAGCATCGGCACGCCCGCCTTCAGCATCGTCGCGAGCTGCCGGGTGAAGAACGTGATGTCCTTCTGGCTGATGCCGCGTCCGCCGCGCAGCGTCTGCTTCTTGATCTTGGTGACGCGGATGCCCTGGCGCCGCAGGTTGGTCGTGACGACGGTCTCGGACGCCGCCCGCGTCTCGCCGCGCACCTCGCGGCGATTGCGATCGAAGCCGACCCACTGGTACGTGTATTCCTTGACGTTCGCGCGCGGTGCGGGGGCGGTGGCGGTGGTGGTGGCCATGTTTGAACCTCGGATATTCCTTCTCGCTCCGTCACTCGTTGGTGACGGCCTCGACTTCCTCGAGCGACGTCAGGCCGGCCTTGACCTTGCGCAACCCCGAATGGCGCAGGTCGCTCATCCCCTCCTTCCTGGCCAGCGCTGCGATGTCCATCACCGAGCCGTTGCGCATGATCAGCTGCCGCATCTCGTCGGAGATCGTCATCACCTCGTAGATGCCGACCCGTCCTTTGTACCCGGTATTGCGGCAGTTGTCGCATCCGACGTGGGTGAACGGCTGCCAGGTGCCGTCGAGATCCTTCTCGGCGAAGCCGGCGCGCAGCAGCGCCTCCGGCGGAATCTCCTCGGGCGCCTTGCACTTGGGGCACAGCCTGCGCCCGAGGCGCTGCGCCATGATCAGGATCACCGACGAGGCGACGTTGAACGGCGCGACGCCCATGTTGGCGAGCCGGGTCAGCGTCGACGGCGCGTCGTTGGTGTGCAGCGTCGACAGCAGCAGGTGGCCCGTCTGCGCCGCCTTGACCGAGATCTCTGCGGTCTCGAGGTCGCGGATTTCACCGACCATGATGATGTCGGGGTCCTGCCGCAGGAACGAGCGCAGCGCCGCGGCGAACGTGAGCCCCGCCTTCTCGTTGATGTTCACCTGGTTGATGCCGGGCATCTGGATTTCGGCCGGATCCTCCGCGGTCGAGATGTTGACGGTCGGCTGGTTCAGGATGTTGAGGCAGGTGTAGAGCGAGATCGTCTTGCCGCTGCCGGTCGGTCCGGTCGCGAGCACCATCCCGTAGGGGCGGTGGATCGCGTGCAGCAGCGCCGCCTGCTGTTCCGGCTCGTAGCCCAGCGCGTCGATCCCGATCATCGCCGCCGACGAATCGAGAATCCGGACGACGACCTTTTCGCCGAACAGCGTGGGCAGCGTGCTGACGCGGAAGTCGATCGCCTTGTTCTTCGACAGCACGAGCTTCATCCGGCCGTCCTGCGGCACGCGCTTTTCCGAGATGTCGAGCTTGGAGATGATCTTGATCCGCGACGCGACCTTGTCCTTGATCACCAGCGGCGGCTGCGCGATTTCCATCAGCTCGCCGTCCAGCCGGTAGCGGATCCGGTAATACCTGTCGTAGGGCTCGAAGTGGATGTCGGACACGCCGGCGCTGATCGCGTCGAGCAGGATCTTCTGGATGTAGCGGACGACCGGTGCGTCGTCGACCTCCGAGCTGTCCTCGTCGCTGATCGAGGTGACGCCGCCCTCGACCAGGTCGACCTCGAGCTCGTCCATGCTGGCGAGTTCCTGCAGCGTCGTGCCCGACGCCTCGACCAGCTTGTGGATCACCTGCCCCAGCTTGTCGTCCTCGACGACGACCGACTCGACGATGAGGTTGGTCTTGAACCGGACCTCCTCCAGCGCCTGCAGGTTGGCGGGGTCCGAGGTCGCGACGAACAACCGGTTTCCGCGCCGGTGCAGCGGCAGCACGCGCCGCGCGGCCGCGGTCCGCGTGTCGACGTAGTCCTTGTTGATCTGGTCGATGTCGAACGCGGACAGGTCGAGCAGCGGCACGCCGAACGCGCGCGAGGCGAACACGGCGAGCTGAAGCGCGGTCATCCGCTTGCCGGCAAGGACCTGCTCGACGAAGCTCACCCCCGCCACGTGCGCCTGCGCCTGGAGCGCCTCCGCCTCGTGTTCCGACATCAGCCCCTGCTGCGCCAGCGCACGGGCAAGGCCGGAGAGGTTGCGCGTGATTTCCTGGGTGGCCATGGTCCGCGGATTCGGCGAAGGTGGACGGTCGGGGAGGTCTTGGGCGTTCTTGTCGACGCAACCGCGCGGCGCGGCGTCGTCCGCGCGGCCCTCGCGTCGCTATTCCATCCGCATATAACTTATCGGGTCGATGATGCCCGTCCGTCCGGGCTTTGTAAAGGCGGCGCGGCGGGGCGTCACGGCGCGGCGGGGCGGCCGACCGGGGCGAGCAGGCGCACGACCTTGATGGCACGGTCCTGCGTCTGCAGGATTTCCATCGCCTGTCCGGCCACGCGGACGCGCGTGCCGGCGTCCGGGATCTCGCCCAGCTGCTCGACGATGAGCCCGTTCAGCGTCTTCGGCCCTTCCAGCGGAAAACGCGTGCCGAGCCGGCGGTTGAGCGTGCGCAGCGGCGCCAGGCCGTCGACGGCGATGCTGCCGTCGACGTCGCGGCGATACGGCTCGCTGCCGGGGGCCGGCGTGGTGAAATCGCCGATGATCTCCTCGATGATGTCCTCGATCGTCACCAGGCCCTGCAGTTCCCCGTACTCGTCGACGACGAGCCCCAGCCGCTGCCGGTCGGTCTGGAACTGCTGCAGCTGCGTCAGCAGCGGCGTTCCCTGCGGAACGAAATAGGGCGGGCGCAGGATCTCCCGCAGGTGCGCGGCGTCGACCTCGCCCGCCTGCTGCAGCGGCAGGACGTGCTTCAGGTGGACGATGCCGGCGATGTTCTCCAGCGCGCCTTCGCAGGCCGGCAGGCGGGAATGGTACGAGGTCGACAGCTGCTCGACGAGCAGCGAGCGCTTGGCGCCGAGGTCGAGGTAGTGGATCTGGTTGCGCGGCGTCATCACGTCGTCGACGGTCAGCGCCTCGACGTCGAGCAGGTTGGCGAGCATCGACCGGTGCTTGCCGCGGAAGTACTGGCCCTCGAGCACCAGCGAGCGCAGTTCCTCCTGCGACAGCGTCGCCGCGGCGTCGGCGACGGGGCTGATCCGCAGCACGCGAAGCAGCCCCTGCACGAACAGGTTGACGAACCATACGACCGGCGCGGCGATCTTGAGCATCGGCGCCAGCGCGTGGCTCACCATCGGCGCGATGCGGTCGGCGTGCGCGGCGCCGACCACCTTCGGCGAGATCTCGGCGAAGACCAGGATCGCGAACGTGATCGCGAGCGTGCCCAGCGCCAGCGCCAGCTCGCCCTCGCCGAGCAGCCGCTTGGTGATCACCGCGGTCAGCGTCGCGGCGGCCGCGGCCACCAGCGTGTTCCCGAGCAGGATGACGCCCAGCAGCTTGTCGATCTCGCCCAGCAGCGCGAGCGCCTGCCTGGCGCCGCGCTGGCCGTGGTGCGCCCGGTGGCGCAGGCGGTGCCGGTTGGCCGCCATCATCGCCGTTTCGGCGATCGAAAAGAACGCTGACGACAGCAGCAGGACCACGACGGCGACGGCGAGCGTGGCTAGCGGGATGTCGTCCATCGAGGCCTACCGACCGAGCAGAACCTCGAGCACGAACTTGCTGCCGAGGTAGGCGAGGAACACGAACAGCGTGCCGGCGAGGATCCACCGCAGCGCGACGCGGCCGCGCCAGCCGTAGCGCCAGCGGCCCCACAGCAGGCCCCCGAAGGTCAGCCAGCCGAGGACCGACCACACGCTCTTGTGGTTGAACACCACCGGCCGGCCGAACAGCTGCTCGGAGAACAGCATGCCGCTGCCGAGCGTGAGCGTGAGCAGGACGAAGCCGGTGGTGACGAGCCGGAACAGGAAGCGCTCGAGCGTGAGCAGCGGCGGCAGGCTGTCGCGCCCGGGGTCGGGCAGCCGGCGGTGGAGCCGCTTTTCGAGGCCCATCAGGATCAGCGCCTGCAGCGCGGCGACGACGAAGAACGCATACGACACCAGCGCCACCGCGACGTGGGCGGCGAGCAGGGGCTTGTCGGCAAACGGGTACTCGTGCGGGCGCGCGAACGCGACCGGGACCAGCACCGCCAGCGCGGCGACCGGAAGCGCGATGGTGCCGATCGCCGGCAGCGTGCGCAGCAGTCCCGACAGCAGCGCGACCAGCGCGACGAGCATCGCGACGACCGACACCGCGTTGGCGAACGACACGTCGAGCCCTTCGGGCGTGACGATGTCGTTCCACGCCAGCCAGCCGTGCAGGAGCAGCGCGGCGGGCAGCAGCCGCGGCAGCCAATCGGTCCGGCGGCCGGCCGCAGGTGCTGCCGGGGAAGGCGCGGGCCACAGCGCCCAGGCGGCGAGGGCGTACAGGGCAGCGACGGCGAGGTGGAGTAAAATCATCGGCATTCGATCGCGGCTTCTCGCCTGGGATCCCCAGTTTACATCAGCGCCCCGGCGCTGGCGGCCGCTCCTTCCGCAGTCCTTCTCCGGTCCCCCGATGCTCGACAACCTGACCCAGCGGCTAGGCCGCGTCATGAAACAGCTGCGCGGCGAAGCGCGGCTGACCGATGCCAACATCCAGGACGCGCTGCGCGAAGTCCGGCTGGCGCTGCTCGAGGCCGACGTCGGGCTGCCGATCGTCAAGGACTTCATCGCCGCGGTCCGCGACAAGGCCGTCGGCGCCGACGTCGTCGGCTCGCTGACGCCCGGCCAGGCGCTGGTGGGCGTGGTCCACCGGGAACTGGCGGCGCTGATGGGGGGCGCCGCGGCGCCGCTCGATCTCGCCACGCAGCCGCCGGCGGTGATCCTGCTCGCCGGCCTGCAGGGCGCCGGCAAGACGACCACCGCCGCGAAGCTGGCGCGCCTGCTCCGCGAATCGAAGAAGAAGGTCCTGCTGGTGAGCACCGACGTCTACCGCCCGGCGGCGATCGACCAGCTGAAGACGCTCGCCGGGCAGGTGGGCGCCGATTTCTTTCCCGCGACGGGGGACGAGCAGCCGGTGCTGATCGCCGCGGCCGCGCTGGACTGGGCGCGCCGCCACTACCACGACGTGCTGATCGTCGACAGCGCCGGGCGGCTGGCGATCGACGAGGTGATGATGCGCGAGATCGCCGCCATCCACGCCGCGGTCAAGCCGATCGAGACGCTGTTCGTCGTCGATGCGATGCAGGGGCAGGATGCGGTCAACACGGCGCGCGCGTTCCGCGAGGCGCTGCCGCTGACCGGCATCGTGCTCACCAAGCTCGACGGCGACGCGCGCGGCGGCGCCGCGCTGTCGGTGAAGAGCGTCACCGGTGCGCCGATCAAGTTCGTCGGCGTCGCCGAGAAGATCGACGGCCTCGAAGTGTTCCACCCCGAGCGGATGGCGTCGCGCATCCTGGGGATGGGCGACGTGCTGTCGCTGATCGAGGACGCGCACAAGAACGTCGACCTCGTCGAAGCCGAGAAGCTCGCGCGCAAGGTCAAGTCGGGCAAGGGTTTCGACCTCGAGGACTTCAAGACGCAGATCGCGCAGATGCGCAAGATGGGCGGCCTCGCCGGGATGATGGACAAGCTGCCCGCGGAGCTGGCCCGCGCCGCGCAGGGCGCCAGCATGGACGAGCGCCGGATCGCCAGGATCGAGGGCATCATCAATTCGATGACGCCCGCCGAAAGGACGCGGCCCGAGCTCCTCAAGGCGTCGCGCAAGCGGCGGATCGCCGCCGGCGCCGGGGTCTCGGTGCAGCAGGTGAACCAGCTGCTGGCGCAGTTCGAGCAGACGCAGAAGATGATGAAGATGGTCGCCAAGGGCGGCATGCAGAAGATGCTGCGCGGGATGAAGGGCCTGATGCCCGGGATGCGCTAGCTCGCCTGCGGCGTCGGCGGCGCGAAGGCGGCGCGAAGGACTTGCCGGGCGGCATGGTCTGTTGCTACCATCCGGATTTTTCGGATGCTCCGGCGGCAAATCGCGTACGCACGGGCCTGCGGTTCCATAGCAACGAGACAGGGAGATCGATCATGACCAACGTCGCCGCGCGCCGCGCCGCGGGAGCCGCAAGCCTCCGGAAATCCGTGTTTTCAGCGGCTCTGCTGCTGATCGCTTCGCTGGCCGCGACCGCCGCCGGCGCGCAGCTCTTCTCCGACACGCTGCAGGACAGCTTTTCGAACCGGCAGGCGGGGGATTCGCCGGTGGCGAACCTGCAGGTCAGCAGCCCCGTCATGGTGACGTCGATCGCCGTCCTCAACGACATCGAGGTCGCGCAGAACCAGAAATTCCTGATCTACGACAGCACGACAGCGACGTTCCTGCTGATCAGCAGCCCGCAGGCTTTTGCGGCCGATGCGGCGGGCAGCTTCACCTGGAAGACTTCGGCGAGCTTTCCGGCAGTGACGCTGGTTTCGGGCCACGACTATCTGGTCGGCGCGATCAGCGACGCGCCCGGCCACTGGGCGTACAACACGGCAGGTCCTTTCGCACAGGGAGCGATCACGTCGTTGCAGACCAACGGCAACGTGCAGAACTACGCGGTGCCGGAGAGTGTCGGCCCGGGCAGTGCGCGCATCCCGCTGATCCTGAACGGCGGCGGGCCCGTGCCGATCGCCGCTTCGACGCCGGTGCCGACGCTCGCGCCGCCGGCGCTGCTCTGGACCGCGCTCGCGCTGGCGCTGTTCGGCCTGCTGGGACTGCGGCGAGGGGCGCAGGGCCGTCGGTAAGCCGGAGGGACGGCCGGTTCGCTGATCGGCGCGCAGGGGGTTCCCACGCGGCAAGGTCGACGCAGCTTGCCCGCTGCCGCGTTTCCGTCGTATAATCGCGCTCTTTTTCTGTCTAACCGGATTGTCGTCATGGTCGTCATTCGACTTGCCCGTGGAGGCGCCAAGAAGCGCCCGTTTTTCAACGTCGTGGTTGCCGATTCGCGCAACCGTCGCGACGGCCGCTTCATCGAGCGCGTGGGTTTCTACAACCCCATCGCCCGCGAGAGCGAGGAAGCCCTGCGGCTTTCTCTCGATCGCATCGGGTTCTGGCAGGATCGGGGCGCCAGGCTCTCCGAGACCGTCGCCAACCTGGTGAAGTCGGCCGGCAAGACGGCCGCGCTGCAACCCGCTGCCGCCGCTGCGGTGGCGACCGAACCGGCGCCGGCGCCGGTCGAGGCGCCGGCCGCGTAAAGCCCGCGCAGGTTGGCGGCTGCCGTGTCTGCGGCGCCTTGTCCCGAGGGCATGGTCGTGATGGCGCAGGTGCTGGCGCCGTACGGCGTGCAGGGCTGGATCAGGATCCGGTCGTTTTCGGGCGCGCCCGACGCGCTGTTGGCGTACGGGCACTGGTGGCTCCGGCCCAAAGGTGCCGACGGCTGGCGCGAAGTCGTGCGCCTCGGCGGGCGGATGCACTCGGGGTCGGTGGTCGCCCTGCTCGAGGGCGTGGCGACGCGCGAAGCCGTGCTGGCTCTGCGCGGCGCCGAGATAGGCGTCCCGAGGGCTGCGATGCCGCCGCTGGAGCGCGACGAGATCTACTGGGCCGACCTGGTCGGGCTCGACGTCGTCAACCGCGAAGGCGTGGCGCTGGGGCAGGTCGTTGCGGTGCAGGAATACGGGGCGCATCCGGTGATGCGGGTGGCGCCGGGGCTTGGCGACGCGCGGTCCGAGCGGCTGATCCCGTTCGTCGCCGCACACGTGGACGAGGTCGACGTTCCGGCGCGCCGGATCGTCGTCGACTGGCAGGCGGACGATTGAGCAGACCGGCTTCGGCGCGGCCGGCCGGATCGGCAAGGCGTTGCGATGCGCATTGACGTCGTCACGCTGTTCCCCGAACTCGTCGACCACGCGCTGCGCTTCGGGGTCACCGGCAGGGCGCTGCAGCGCGGGCTGTGGCAGGTCGGTTTGTGGAACCCGCGCGATTACGCGACGGACAATCATCGGACCGTCGATGACCGGCCGTACGGCGGCGGACCGGGGATGGTGATGCTGGCCGACCCGCTGGCGCAGGCGATCGCTGCCGCGCGGGCCGCGCAGCGTGCGGGCGGCGCGGCGGCGACGCGCACGATCTTTCTGTCGCCGGCCGGGGCGCCGCTGACGCACCGGCGGGTGGCCGAGCTGGCGACGGGCGGGGACGCGACGGGCTACGTCCTCCTGGCGGGGCGGTACGAAGGGATCGACGAGCGGCTGCTGGCGCGCGAGGTCGACGAGGAAATCTCGGTCGGCGACTTCGTCGTGTCGGGCGGCGAACTGCCGGCGCTGATGCTGATCGACGCGATCGTGCGGCAGCGCCCGGGCGTGCTGAACGACGCCGAGTCGGCGGTGCAGGACTCGTTCGTTGACGGGCTGCTCGACTGCCCGCACTATACGAGGCCGGAGCAGGAGGGTGGGCAGCGGGTGCCCGAGGTGCTGTTGTCGGGCGACCATGCAGCCATCCGCCGCTGGCGCCTGAAGCAGGCGTTGGGAAGGACCTGGGAGCGGCGGCCGGACCTGTTGCGGGGCCGGGCGCTGTCGAAAGTGGAGCAGGCGCTGCTCGCGGAGTTCCGGCAGGAACGGCAGGCGGCGCAGGAGCAGTGAGCGCAAAGGCAGCAGGCAGCAGCAGCAACGGGGGCGTCGGGCGACCGCCGCTTCCCGGAACGACAAACGCGTGGATCAGGGGGCGCCCTGCGCTGCACGCAAGGCCAACGGCCATCGACACCTCATGGAGAACGCGAGCATGAACATCATCGAGCAGCTGGAAAAGGAAGAGATCGCCCGCCTGGGCAAGACGGTGCCGGCGTTCGCGCCGGGAGACACCGTCATCGTCAACGTGACCGTGGTCGAAGGCGAGCGCAAGCGCGTGCAGGCGTACGAAGGCGTCGTCATCGCCAAGCGCAACCGCGGACTCAATTCCTCGTTCGTCGTGCGCAAGATTTCGAGCGGAGAGGGCGTCGAACGGACGTTCCAGACGTATTCGCCGCTGCTGGCGAGCATCGAGGTCAAGCGCCGCGGCGACGTTCGCCGCGCCAAGCTCTATTACCTGCGCGATCGCTCCGGCAAGTCGGCGCGGATCCGCGAGAAGCTCACCGCCAAGGCGCCGAAGGTCGCAGCCACCTGACCCGCCTGCGGCAGGAGCGCCGCACGAGCAAGGGCAGCCTCCGGGCTGCCCTTGTCGCATCCGCCGCGCAGCCCGGACCCGGCTCCGGGGCGCCGCCGATCCACTGCCGGCGCGAGCCCTCGAATCATCTCTCTTGTCTCCGGCAGCGATTTCCGTGAAAATTGGCAAGCAACCGCCATTTTCGCACCTGGAAACCGATGCGCGCGACCCTTTACCAAGCGCTGGGCATTCCGACCGCCGCGTCGGATGACGAGGTGCGCGCGGCGCTGCGGGGGCAGATACGAAAATATTACACAAAGACCCGCGATGGCCAGGGCAACGTTGAAGAGGCGCTGAGGTTCATAAATCATGCCAGCCGCATACTGAGCGATCCGGAGCTGCGCGCGCAGTACGATCACGACCTCGATGCGGCGGACGGAACGGTGAGCGAACGGATCGAGCACGTGGTCAACAATGCCGTGGCGCGCGCCGCGAAGGCTGCGCCGTCCGCGGCCGCCGCACCCGGCGCCACCTGGTCGGTCGACGCGCCCGAGCGGCGCAGCAGGGGCCCGGAGACCGGGCCGGGGTCCAGCCCCCACCATCCGGGGCTCACCGAGCACGTGTCCTCCGCGCGTCAGTCGTCGGTGATCACGGTGTCCCTGTGCGTGCTGTTCGGCACCTTCATCGCGGTTGCCGTCGCGCTGGCGACGCCCGCCGATGCGGTGCAGGCGGCCAAGCAGGTGCTGATGTGGCTGACGGTCCTGCTGGTCGTGCTCACCGTCATCTACGGTGTCGTCCACGGCATTGCGTGGACGCAGCGCCGCTTTCACGCCGACATCCCGGCGCTGATGCCGCCGACCGACCTCGCGATTCTCAACTGGCGCCGGCAGAAGAGCGTGTTCCTCGGCACCAACCAGCCGCAGGAAGACGCGAGCTGGGTGTTCCAGCTGCGGATGGCCGAACTCGAGCGGGCGAAGCTCGGCCGGACCAGCGAACCGCGGCAGTGGAACCGTCTGGGTGCCCGAATGTTCGACTACGCGCTGTGGGGTCTCGTCCTCGCGATGCCGCTGTCGGAGTTGCGCAGCCTCGGCGTCGTCGCCGCCGACACCGCTTACTGGCTGGGGCACCCTCTGCTGTCGCCGGTCCTGATCACCGCTTCGTGGATTCCGGTCGAGGCGATCCTGATCGCGACCATGCACACGACGCCCGGCAAGTGGCTGTTCGGCGTCTACCTGCAGTTCTCCGTCAGCGACGCGTACGCGACGCGCGACGCGCTGACCCAGTTCCGGCGTGCCCTCGCCCGCTCGTGGCGCGTCTGGTGGGAGGGCCTGGCCTGCGGCTTTCCGCTGCTGGCGCCGATCCTGATCGCGGTCGCCTACGAGAAGGTGGCCGAGTACCAGGAAACGCCGTGGGATTTCGCCCAGGATTGCCTCGTCACCCACGGCCCGATCGGGAGCCTCAACGCGGTGACCGGCGTCGCCGGTCTCGCCGCGATGCTCTGGCTGTACGGGGTTGCCTGGCACCAGCCGATGGGCGAGTCGATCGCCTGGGCGCACACGTCGATCGTCGCCGCGCTGCCGTCGCCGGAAAGCCTGTTCCGCGCCGAATCCCGGCGCGGCAGCGACACGCCGGTTCCGGCGGCCCCGGTGGACAGCGCGCCGGCGGGCGTTCCGGCGCCGGTTTCCGCGCCGCCCGTCGTGGTCGCTGCGCCGGCGTCGGACGCCGGCGATTCAGGCGCCGCCGTGCCGCTCGACCCCGAGCTCGCCGCCCTGTTCGCGGCGCGGCAGAAACGGATCGCCGCGGTCAGCGCCGAGGGGCCGCGGCTGCTCGAGGCCCGGAGCTACCGGCAGGCGGCCGAGGTCTGCCGGCAGTGGACCGATCTCGAGCTCGGCAACGCGGATGCCTGGCGCTGCCTGGGCCGGGCGCTGGAGGCGCTCGGCAACCACCGGGATGCGATTGCCGCCTTGCGCAAGGCGAAGCGCTACGACCCCAACGACACGACGCTCGACGCCGCGATCGCCCGCAGCCAGCAGGGAGTCGTCGTCGATTTCATCGACCGCCGCGGTCAATGACGCCCGGCACGACGGCAGCGGACCGGCTTGGCCGCGCCGCGGCGAACGCGGCAGCGCGAAACCCGCGCCGCGATCAGTTCCTGATGCGATCGACGAGCGCGGTGGTCGAGCGCTCGAACGCGAACGGGATCGCCACGAAGCGGCCGCCGGCTGCCACCGTTTCGGCGGCCCCCGCCGTCGTCGCCGCGTCGTAGTCGCCGCCCTTGACCAGCACGTCGGGCCGGCAGGCGACGATCAGCGCCCGCGGCGTGTCGTCGTCGAACGGGACGACGAGGTCGACGGCGGCCAGCGCCGCGAGCACGGCCATCCTGTCTTCGAGCGGATTGAGCGGCCGTTCGTCGCCTTTGCCCAGGCGCCTGACCGAGGCGTCGGAGTTGACCGCGACGACCAGCGAGGCGCCGAGCCCTCGCGCCTGCTCGAGATACGTGACGTGCCCCCGGTGCAGGACGTCGAACACGCCGTTGGTGAACACCAGCGGACGCGCGAGCGCGGCCACGCGCGCCAGCGCGTCCGACGGCGCCGCGATCTTGGCAGGGTAGCGGGGAGGGGGGATCGCCGCGGCGCCGGCGGTCAATTCGTGTACTCGAAGAGCTTGACCACGCGCGCGACGCCGGACGTCGTCGCCGCGATCTGTCCGGCGGCGGCGCCTTCGTCGCGGCTGACGAGGCCCATCAGGTAGACGGTGCTGCGCTCGGTGACGACCTTGACGTTCAGCGTCGACAGCCGGTCCGATTCGACGAACCGCGCCTTGACCTTCGACGTGATGTACGAATCGTTGGTGCGCCCGGAAAGGTCGGCGCCGGGTCCGATCACCAGGTAGTCGTCCACCGCCTTGACGCGGTCGGTCGTCTTCGCGACCTTGACGACGTCGTCCCTGATCGCGGTGCTCGGCACTTCGCCCGTCAGCAGGACCGTGGCGTTGTAGCTGGTCACGTTGAGGTGGATCGAGTCGCCGTAGCTGCTGCCTGCGGCGGTGTTGATCTTGAGTTCGATCGACTCGTCGTCGACCTGCGCGCCGGTGGAGCGGCGGTCGGAGGCCACCATCGCGGTGGCGCCGACGCCGGCGGCGACGACGATCGGCGCGCAGCCGGTGATCGCGGGCAGCAGCGCCGCGGCCAGCAGCGCAGCGAGCGCCGCGAGCGCCGCCGCCGGTGCGCGGGCGGGCGCCCTCACGCTTCGTCCCCGAGCAGGGCGTTGTCGATGGCGTCGCAGAGGCAGTGAATCATCAGCAGGTGGACCTCCTGGATGCGTGCAGTCCGCTCGTGCGGAACGCACAGCTGCGAGTCGTCGGCGGAAAGCATTGCGCCGATGCGGCCGCCGCCCTTGCCGGTCAGCGCCACGACGCGCATGTCGCGCTCGCGGGCGGCGCCGATGGCGGCGATCACGTTGGCCGAGTTGCCGGACGTCGATATCGCGAGCAGCACGTCGCCCTTCGCGCCGAGCGCGCGCACCTGCCGCGCGAACACCTGTTCGAACGAGTAGTCGTTGGCGACCGCGGTGAGGATCGACGTGTCGGTGGAAAGCGAAATCGCCGGCAGTTCGGGGCGCTCGCGCTCGAAGCGGCCGATCATCTCGGCGGCGAAGTGCTGGGCGTCGGACGCGGATCCGCCGTTGCCGCAGGCCAGTATCTTGCCGTCGGCGAGCAGGCATTCGGTCATCAGGCCGGCGGCGCGCGCGATCAGCGGAGCGAGCGAGTCGACCGAGTCCTGTTTCACCTTCACGCTGTCGGCGAAGTGCTCGCGGATGCGGTTGATCGATTCCATGGGTGAGTCGCTCGCAGTCAATCGGCGGATTGTAGCGCGAATCGCGGCGCGCCCCGCCGCCTGGCGCAGGCCGCGTCAGGCGCCGAATGCGTCGCGCAGCCAGTCGATGCGCGCGGGGTCGAGCGCGTCGAGCACGACGGCGTCGAAGCGGCAGGGCGGCGTGCGCGGCAGCCGTGACAGATACAGCGCCGCCGCTGCCGCGATGCGCGCCTGCTTGGCCCGGGTGATGCTGGCCGCTGCGCCGCCGAAGCCGCCGCTGCGGCGCAGGCGCACTTCGACAAAGACGAGCGTGTCGCCGTCGCGGGCGACGAGATCGAGCTCGCCGCAGCGCCGCCGCCAGTTGCGGTCGACGATCGCAAGACCCTTGCCCTCGAGAAAGCGTGCCGCCATCGCCTCCGCCGCGGCGCCGGCGGCGGCGCGGGGCGTCTGCGGCGGTCTGGGCATCGGGCGGGAGCGGGGCCGGCGCCCGCGATCAGCGGCCGGCGACGGGGACGACCTCGCCGTCGCGAAACTGCAGCAGCGTGCCTTCGCGGAAGAACTGGCGCGACGAGCGGTCGAGCGTGAGGTGCCCGGTGGCGCCGTCGAACTCCAGCCTCGCCGGCACGCCGTCGGCGAACGCCTGCGCGACGCGGAACGCATCGACGCCGAGCGCGTAGAGCCGGTCGAGCGTCGCGCTGCCGTAGTCGGGACGGGGAAGCGCGGCGTACCCGGCGCCGGAAGGATCGGCCAGCCACGGGATCTCGACGAAGCGGACGTCGTCGAGGTCGCGCAGCGATTCGGCGGGCGGACGGTCGTTGACCTGGCTGCTGGTGTACGCGATCACCGGCCCGAGGTACGGCTTGACCAGCGTGGCGTCCTGCGCGCTGACCGCCAGCAGCACGACGTCGGGCGCCGCCTTCGCGAGTTCCCGCCGCAGCAGCGCCAGCATGTCCGGAGCGCGCTGCAGCCGGAAAGTCACCGGCGCCGAACCTCCCAGCAGGATCCACTCGCCGGCAAACGCGCCGGCGAAGCGCCTTTGCAGCGGGTTGTCGCTGCCGATGATGGCCACGGTCCGCGCGCCGTCGGCCTGCGCCCGGCGCGCGACCTGCACGCCCTCGCTGTCGACCGCCAGCGCCAGCGTGTAGACGCGCGGCGGCAGCACGACACCCTCGTCGAGCTGGTTCAACGCGATCGTCCACGGGAGTTCGCCGCCGGCCGACACGATCGCCTTGAGGTCGTCGCGCACCAGCGGCCCGACGACGACGCGGGCGCCGCCCTCGCCGGCCCTGGCAAACGCTGCGGCGACGCCGCCGTCGGCGTGCGCGATCACGCCGTAGCGCAGCCTGGCCGCGTCGGCGGCCGCGGCGAAGCCGGCGTTGACCGCCTCGGCAGCGCGACCGTAGACCGGCGAGCCCAGCGGCAGCACCAGCGCCAGCGGCACCGGTTCGGCGGCCGGCGAAGGCGGCAAAGCGGACTCGGGCGCATCCTTGGGAGGAAGCGGCGGAGCCGGTTCGGCCGTGCCCGCGGCAGGCGGCGACGCCGGCGGAGCCGGCTCGCGGCTGCCTTTGGACGGGGGCGACGCCGGCGGAGCGGGCCCGGGTGCCGTCGACGCCGGCGTCAGGGCCTTCGCGTCGCTTGCCCCGGGAGATTGCGCGACGCACAATGCCGGCAGTCCGAGCAGCAGCGCGAGCAGCGATGCGAGCGCAGCATCGAGGCACCGGCGAATCCGATCGCTGCGGCAGACTTTCATGCGGACCAGCGAGACCTGACGTGCACGAGATGGAGGGAGAGCGGCTTGCCGAAGCGAAGGCACCCACTGACGTGGCGCCGGCGCGGTTTCGCGCCGAAGCCGGGACATTATATGTGGTTGCCACGCCGCTCGGTAACCTCAGCGACATCACGCTGCGCGCGATAGACATCCTCGGCACCGCCGACGTCGTCGCCGCCGAGGACACGCGGGTGACGTCGGTGCTGCTGCGCCATTTCGGCATCAATGCCCGGCCGCTGTCGCTGCACGAGCACAACGAGGCGCAGCGCATCGCGCGCATCGTCGACTCGCTGCGCGCCGGCAGGAGCGTCGCGCTGGTCAGCGACGCCGGAACGCCCGCGGTCAGCGATCCGGGCGCACGGCTGGTCCGCGCGATCCGCGAGGCGGGTTTTCCGGTCGTCCCGATCCCCGGCGCCAATGCCGCGATCGCGGCGATCTCGGCGGCGGGGCTCGACGCCGACCGCTTTCTCTTCCTGGGATTCCTGCCGGCGAACGCCAAGGCGCGCCGCGAGCTGCTGGCGGAGGTCGCCGCGCTGGACTGCGCGCTGGTGATCTACGAGGCGCCGCACCGCGTCGCCGCGACCGCCGCCGCGCTGGATGAGGCCCTCGGCGGCGGGCGCGAGCTCGTCGTCGCACGCGAGCTGACCAAGAAGTTCGAAACCATCACCCGGCTGCCGCTCGCGGCGGCCGCCGCGTGGTTCGCCGCCGAGGCCAACCGCGAGCGCGGCGAATTCGTGCTGCTGGTCGACGCCCCGCCGCCGGCCGAGGAGCGCGCCCGCGCCGCGGCGCTCGCGCCCGACGCCGAACGCTGGCTGCGCGCGCTGGTCGACGAACTGCCGCCGGCGCGCGCCGCGC
>CAIWHR010000321.1 GCA_903912485.1 uncultured beta proteobacterium
CAGCCGCAGCCGATCTCCAGGATGTGCGCGCCCGGAGGCAGCGCGAGCTCGGCGAGGATGCGCCGGTACTTCGCGTCCTGCGCGACGGCGAGCGGCGCGGTGCGATCGGCGCCGAACAGCGCCGCCGAATAGGTCATCGTCGGGTCGAGCCACAGCCGGTAGAAGTCGTTGCCGAGGTCATAGTGGGCGACGATGTTGCGCTTGGCCTGTTGCCGGGTATTGGCATTGAGCCAGTGCCGGAAGCGGAAGAGCAGCCGCTGCCACGCGTGGCCGTAGAACGCCCGCTCGAGCGCACGCTGGTTGCCGGCAAGCACCGTCAGCAGCGCGGCGAGGTCCGGCGTTTCCCAGCGGCCGTCCATGTAGGCTTCGGCGAAGGCGACATCGCCGCCCACCAGGATTTCGCGCGCGATGCGCCAGTCGTTGAGCTTGAGTTCGACGCGGCTCGCGTCGCCGCCGCCGGGCCCGAAGCGGTGGACCTTCCCGTCCGGCGCCGTCAGCCGGATGTCGCCGTGCGCGAGGCGTGCGAGCAGCGAGAACAACAGGCGGGCGGCGGGCGGCGAGCGGTCCGGCGGCGGCGCAGCGGACGCAGCCGGGTGATGCGCCGGCAGCGTGGAGCGGACGGTGTTTTCGAGGGTCGTCATCGGGTCGTCGCGTGGTCGGGTGGTTGCGGCTTGCGGTGAACCTGCGCTCCGTTGAGCCAGAGCTTCAGCGCCTGCCAGTGGATGCGGGCGACCACGCCGAAGGTGAACAGGCGGTAGCGCCACAGCAAGGCGCGCGCACCCACCCGGTCGAGCGGGGTGAAACGGCCTGAGATGCGCGTTTCGAGCAGCGGCTGCGCATCGCCCGCATCGTCGTGGTAGTCGATCCGTGCGAGCCAGCGCCGGGCGCCGAAGTGGAAGCGGAACGCGTAATGCCCTGCGACGGCACAGAACGGCGAGACATGGAAGACCTTGCGCGCACGGAGCACCTCACCCGACGCGAGCGGCCGTCCGTCCGCATGCGCGAGCAGGTAGTTGTGGCTCTCGCCGAACGTGTTGCAGACCTCGCACAGCACGGCGCGCACGCGACCTTCGACGTCGTGACAGAGCCAGAACGAAACCGGGTTGAAGACGTAGCCCAGCATGCGCGGGAATGCGTACAGCACGATTTCGCCGTCGGCGGCGACACCCTGCGCGGCAAGGAGGCCGCGAATCCACGGCAGCAGCGGGCTGCCGTCGCGCGCACCGTGGTCGCGATCGTGAAACGACAGCGCGCCACGGCGGTTCCAGGCGATGCCGCACGCGGCGAGCGCGGGCAGCTTCGACAGCGGCAGGCGCAGGCAGAACGCGGGGTAGGTGAAGGCGTTGACCGCCGGTCGCCGGCGCGTGTGCGACACCTGGCCGTGAACGACCGCGATGCCGGCGGGCGATGCGGCGGCACGCTCACGCGCCGCGCCGGCGGATGGGGCAAGCCAGGCGGTCGTCATCGTGGCTCGTGGCCGGGGCCGGTGGCTACGCGACGACGCGGTCGCCGTGCCGCGCGGGCGCGCGGTCCACGCGCCGCCGGGCGATCCGGCCCGCGAGCGCGTGCGCCGACGTCAGACCGTCCTCGTGGAATCCGTAGCCCAGCCACGCGCCGGCGTACCACGTGTGGCGCTGCCCCTGCAGCTGCGCCATGCCCTGCTGCGCGGCCAGCGCATGCTGGTCGAGCAGCGGGTGCGAGTACTCGAATTCCTGCAGCAGCTTCGCGCGGTCCGGTTCGAACGGCGGATTCAGCGTGACGATGACCGGCGCGGCGAACGGCAGCGGCTGCAGCTTGTTGATGAGGTAGCTGACGGCGACCGGCCGCTCGCCGTCCGGGTCGTCCGCCGCGAGGTAGTTCCACGCCGCCCATGCCCGGCGCGCGCGCGGCAGCAGGCTCGTGTCGGTGTGCAGGACGACGCGGTTCGGCTGGTAGCGGATCTGCCCCAGCAGTTGCCGCTCCTGCGGCGAGGGATCGTCGACGAGATCGAGCGCCTGGTCGCTGTGGCAGGCGAGGACCACCTCGTCGAAGCGCTCGACACCTCCGCGGACCGTGAGCTCGACGCCGCTCGCCGTGCGACGGACACGCTCGACCGGCGTTGCCGTACGCACGTCGGCGAGCCGCGCGGCGATCTTCGCGACGTAGGCGCGGCCGCCGCCGACCACGCTGCGCCACTGCGGCCGGTTGCGGATCTGCAGCAGGCCGTGGTTGGCGCAGAAGTGCGCGAACGTCGGCAGCGGAAAATCGAGAATGCCTTTCTTCGGCGACGACCAGATGGCGGCCGCCATCGGCAGCAGGTACCAGTCGCGGAACGGCCTGGAGTAACCGCCGTGGTCGAGGTATTCGCCGAGCGAAATCGATCGAACCGCGTCCGCGGCGAGCATCGCCGTCATCTCGCGGTTGAAGCGCAGGATGTCGGCCAGCATCCGCCAGTACGCGGGCCGCAGCGCGTTGCCGGGCTGCGCGAACAGCGCGGCCAGACTGGTCCCCGCCCACTCGATTCGATCGCCATCGACGCGCACCGAAAACGACATCTCGCTCGC
>CAIWHR010000322.1 GCA_903912485.1 uncultured beta proteobacterium
CTACGACAAGCCGCAGACGTTCGGCGGCGGGACCGACAACTCGCTGGTCGCCTACAGCATCCAGGGCACCGGCAGCGTCGGCGTCATCGCGCTGCAGGACAGCAACTTTCCCCCGCCGTCGGGCAAGGCGAGTCTGCGCATCGTCAACGCCGCGTCCGACAGCACCGCGTACGACGCCTACGTCAACTCGACCAAGCTCCTGTCCGGCATCGCGCAGGGAAGCGCGTCGGCGTACCAGACGCTGGACGCGGCAACCTACGTGCTCGGCTTCGATCCGGCCGGCACCACGACGGTGGCGGCGACGCAGAGCGCGGTGCTGGCTGCCGGCCACGTCTACACCGTGTACGTGTACGGCCGCAGCGGAACCGCTGCGACGGTGCTGACCACCGACTATTGATCACCGCACTCCGCGGCACTCCCTTCGACCCAGGACCCATCGACGCCATGACCCATCCGAAAACGGTTTCCCCCCGCCGCCGCAGTCTGCTGCTCGCCGCCGGCGCGCTCACCGGCGCCGGCCTGCTGCGCTTCGGCGCCGCCGACGCGCAGGCCAGGCTGGGCAAGGCGGTCTACGGCCAGGGCAGCATCGACCCGATCTTCACCGCCGGCTACGTGGCGCTGAAGAAGGGGTATTTCGCGGAGGCCGGGCTCGACGTCGAGTACCTGAACTCGCAGAGCGGGCCGCGCACCAACCAGATGCTCGCCGCCGGGCAGATCCTGTTCGGCGCCACCGCCGCCACCGCGGCGCCGGCGCTGACCGTCGCCGGCAAGCCGGCGGCGCTGATCTTCGGCTTCGACCGGAGGATGACGTACGCCAACGTGATCGTGCGCAAGGCCGATTTCGACAGCGGCAAGTTCAAGTCGCTGAAGGACCTCGCCGGACAGAAGATCGGCGCCACGCAGCCGGGATCGGTCACCGCGCTGATGGCCGTCTACCTGATGCAGCAGGCGGGGATTTCGGACAAGGTCGACATCCGCGCGCTGGGCGACCTCGCGACGATGCTCGCGGCGCTGAAGACCGGCTCGGTCGCGGCCAGCATCGCCACCGCGTCGATGATGGAGCAGGCGATCCAGGAAGGCTGGGGGGTCGCGATCTTCAACGGCACCGACGACGCGGTCTGGAACGAGTTCATCGGCGGCGACGTGCCGGGAATCGCCGCCTACGCGTTGCGCGACAGCATCGACAAGCGGCCCGAGGTCGTGCAGGCGTTCGTGACCGGGCTGGTCCGCGCGCAGGACCTGATCAACGGCAGCTCGGCCGAGGCGATCACCGAACTCATCTACGGCGACTACCTCGGCGCGCTGTCGCGTCCGTCGATCGTCAAGGCGATCGCTCTGTACAGCGAGCGCGTCTGGCTGAAGAACAACGTCATCACCGAGGACGCGTACAACCGGATGACGCGGATCATGGGCGACGGCCGCCAGTTCTCCAACGACGAGGTCAAGACCGTGCCGTACGCGAAGTGCGTCGACATGAGCTTCGTGAGGAAGGCGCGCGGCATCAAGTGATCCGGCTGAAGGAAGTCGGCAAGGTCTACCAGACCGACGCGGCGAGCACCTGGGCCGTCGGCAGCGTCTCGCTGTCGATCGCCAACGGCGAGTTCGTCTCGCTGGTCGGTCCCTCCGGCTGCGGCAAGAGCACGCTGCTCAACATGATCGCCGGCTTTCTCGCGCCCAGCGCGGGCAGCATCGAGGTCGACGGCCAGCCGATCTCGGGGCAGATCCACCCGGGGCTCGGTTACGTCTTCCAGAAGGACACGCTGCTGCCCTGGTACACGGTGCACAAGAACGTGGCGCTGGGCCTGCGCTTTCGTTCGGTTCCCGAAGCGAGGATCAGGAGCCGCGTCGCCGAGCTGCTCGAGATGGGCCACCTCACCGAGTTCGCCGGCGCGTATCCGCACCAGCTTTCCGGCGGCATGCGCCGGCGCGTCGCGCTGCTGATGAGCCTCGCCGTCGAGCCGCGGATCGTGCTGATGGACGAGCCCTTCGGCGCGCTCGACACGCACACCAAGACGCACCTGCACCGCGAGCTGATCGAGATCTGGCGCAAGCTCGGGCAGACGGTGGTGCTGGTGACGCACGACCTCGACGAGGCGATCACGCTGTCCGACCGGGTCGTCGTGCTGTCGTCGCCGCCGAGCAAGGTCCTGCTCGACGAGCGCATCGAACTTCCCCATCCGCGCGACGTGTTCACGGTCCGCCAGAGCGAGCAGTTCCTGCGGCACTTCCGCAGCATCTGGAGCGTGCTGGGGCAGCAGTTCCGCGCCGCCGCCTGACCCGCCATGGCCACCCCCGCGTCCCCGAGCCTCCCGGTCGCGCACGGCGATTACCTGGCGCAGACGCGCCGCGTCGCCCGCGCCCGCCGCTTCCGGATCACGCTGTGGCAGCTGGCGATCCTGGCGGCGCTGCTCGGCACCTGGGAGCTGCTGACGCGCATTCCCTGGTTCGTCGAGAACACGCCTTTCGATCCGTTCTTCGTCAGCCAGCCCTCGCGCGTCGCCGTGCGCCTCTGGGCCTGGCTGCAGCCCGGCCCCGCGTCGGTCTGGCCGCACCTGTTGCTGACGCTCGAAGCGACGTTCCTGGGGCTCTTCGTCGGCGTCACCAGCGGCTTCGTCGTCGGCATGGCGCTGAGCCGCAACCGCACGCTGGCCGACATCCTCAATCCGTTCATCGTCGCGTTCAACTCGATGCCGCGGATCGCCTTCGTGCCGCTGATCACGATGTTCTTCGGCCTCGGCATCATGTCCAAGGTGGTGACGTCGTGGTTCGTCGTGTTCTTCCTGGTGTTCTTCAACACCTACAAGGGCGGGCGCAGCGTCGAGCGCGAGCTGCTGGATTTCTGCCGGACGCTGGGCGGCTCGCCGCGGCAGATCCTGTGGGGCGTGCGCATCCCGACGGCTGCCGCGTGGACCTTCGCCTCGCTGCCGAACGCCATCAGCTTCGCGCTGATCGGCGTCGTGCTGGCGGAGTTCGTCGGGTCGACCACCGGCATGGGCTACCTGATGATCACCGCGCTGGCGACGCTGAACGCGACCGACATGTTCGCCGCGGTGACGCTGCTGTCGACCGTCGGCATCGGGCTTGTCTACTGCGTGACGCTGCTGGAGCGAAGGCTGCTCCACTGGTCGCCGGAGTTCCGCGACTAGCGATCGCGGCCTGCGCCCCGCCTAGTCCTTCGGATAGCCGCTCGCCGGCACCGTCGTCATCGGCGGCGCCTGCACGCTCTTGGGCACCTCCGGCGGCGGTCGCGGACGGCGCAGCGGCGGCGACGTCGGGTAGCCGGCTTCGTCGAGCAGCGCCTGCCACTGGCCTTCGTTGAAGCCCTTGGCGATCAGCTTGTCGCCGGCCTGCAGCACCGGCGCCTGCAGTTCGCCCGTCAGCTTCTTCAGCTTCTCGGCGCCCTGCGCTTCCTCGACGTTGGTCCGGGCGAAGGGTATGCCGCGCCGGTTGAGCAGCGCCTCGGCGCGGTCGCAGACGTCGCCGCAGGCGAAGGTGTACAGCGTCACCGGATACCGGTCCTGCGCGCGCTTGGTGGCCAGCGGCGTCGGGTCGTTCTCGATCAGGTTCGGGCTGAGCCGCTTGGCCTCGACGCTCTTGGCGTCGGGCGGCGGCGCCTGGTCCGAGTAGACGATGCGGCCGTCCGGATCGACGTAGCGGTAGACCTGCTGCGCCGTCGCCGGGACGGCGGCCGCGATCATGCCGGCAAGCGTGCCGCAGACGATCGTCAAACGCCGGGATGGACGCGCCATCGTTGCTCCTTCAGGCCGCTGGGATGACCATTCCATTATGCCGCAGAAGCGCTTCGATCTGCGGTGCGCGGCCGCGGAACGCGATGAACGACTCCATCGCCGGCCGGCTGCCGCCGCGCGCCAGGACCTCGTCGCGAAAGCGGCTGCCCGCGACGGAGGAGAGCACGCCGTGTTCCTCGAACAGGCTGAACGCGTCGGCCGAGAGCACCTCCGCCCACTTGTAGCTGTAGTAGCCTGCGGCGTAACCGCCGGCGAAGATGTGGCCGAACGAATGCATCGAGCGGTCGTACGCCGCGCGCGGCACCACCGCGACCTCGCTCCGGACCGCGTCGACCAGCGCCTGCGGCGACGGCCACTCGCTGCCGCCGCGCGGATCCCAGGCCGCGTGCAGCAGCATGTCGAACAGCGCGAGCTCGAGCTGGCGGACCGTCTGCATGCCGCTCTGGAAGTTCTTCGCGGCGAGGAGCCTGTCGAACAGCTCGCGCGGCAGCGGCGCGCCGGTGTCGACGTGCGCGGTCATGTGTGCGACGACGTCCCACTCCCAGCAGAAGTTCTCCATGATCTGGCTGGGCAGCTCGACCGCGTCCCACTCGACGCCCTGGATGCCGGTGACGCCCGCGACCTCGACCTGCGTCAGCAGCTGGTGCAGCCCGTGGCCGAATTCGTGGAAGATCGTGATCACCTCGTCGTGCGTGAACGTCGCGGGCTTGCCATCGACCGGCGACGAAAGGTTGCACGTCAGGTAGGCGACCGGGTGCTGCACCTGCGCGCCGGTCCGGTGGCGGTTGATCGCGTCGTCCATCCACGCGCCGCCCTGCTTGTTCTCGCGCGCGTACATGTCGAGGTAGAACTGCCCGAGCAGCGCGCCCTGCGCGTCGGCGACGTCGAAAAAGCGCACGCTCGGGTGCCAGGTCGCGGCGCGCGATTCGCGGATCACGATGCCGTAGATCGTCTCGACGACGCGAAACAGGCCGGAGAGGACGCGGTCTTCCGGAAAGTACTGGCGGATCTCCTGTTCGGAAAAGGCGTAGCGCTTCGCCTTGAGCTTCTCCGACGCGTAGGCGAGGTCCCACGGCGCGAGCTCGGGCAGCCCCAGTTCTTCGCCGGCAAAAGCCGCCAGTTCGGCGAAGTCGCGCTCGGCAAAGGGCTTGGCGCGGCGCGCGAGGTCGCGCAGGAAGGCGAGCACTTCGCCCGAGTCCTGCGCCATCTTGGGCACCAGCGAGAGCTCGGCGTAGTTCGGGTAGCCGAGGAGTTCGGCGGCTTCGCGGCGCAGCGCCAGGATCCGCGCGATCACCGCCGTGTTGTCCCACTCCGGCCGCGCGCCGAGGTCCGACGCGCGCGTGAAGTAGGCGCGGTGCAGCGTGGCGCGCAGTTCGCGCCGGTCGGCGTACTGGATCACCGGCAGGAAGCAGGGCATGCGCAGCGTGAGCTTGAACCCCGGCCTGCCGTCGGCTTCGGCGGCGGCGCGCGCCTGCGCGAGCACGTCGGCGGGCACGCCTTCGAGGTCGCTCTCGCCGTCGACGAACAGCGCCCAGTCGTTGGTCGCGTCGAGGACGTTGTCGTCGAACTTCGCCGACAGGCCGGCGAGCTCCTCCTGCAGCGCCTTGAACCGCGCCTTGCTGTCTTCGGGCAGCTCGGCGCCGCCCAGCCGGAAGTCGCGCAGCTCGTTGTCGACGGCCTTTCGCTGCGCCGCGTCCAGCGCCGCGTAGGCGGGCGACGCGGCCAGCGCCCGGTAGCGGCCGAGCAGGCGCAGGTCCTGGCCGAGGTCGGCGTAGAAAGCGGTGACCTTCGGCAGCGCGGCGTTGTACGCGTCGCGCAGCTCCGGCGTGTTGACCACCGCGTTCAGGTGCCGCACCGCGCCCCACGCCCGGTCGAGGTGGTCCAGCGACTCGGCCAGCGGCAGCGCGACGGCGTCCCAGGTCGCCGGACCGGCGTCGCCGGCGACCGTTTCGACCGCGGCGCGGGCGCGGCCGATCAGCGTGTCGACGGCGCCCGCGACCTGCGCCGCGCCGATGGCGTCGAAGCGGGGCAGGCCGGAAAAATCGAGCAGCGGGTTCGTGGTCATCGAGGGCTCTTCAGGTGAGGTGGGCGCTGCCGCAGCGCGGCGTCGAGGCTGGCGAGGTCGCCGGGGGTGCCCACGTTGGCCCAGGGGCCGTCGTAGCGCTCGCCGCTGACGACGCCGCGACCGATCCAGTCGCGCAGCAGCGGCAGCAGTTTGAGCCGGGTCCGGCGGGGAAGTTCGCGGAACAGCGCGGTGTCGTACAGCCCGATGTTGGCGTAGGTGAGCCGCGCGTCGCCGTCGGACGCCACGCGGTCCCCGGCGGGGCCGGGAACGAGCGCGAAGTCGCCGGCCGGATGATACGCCGGGTTGGGAACCATCACGAGGTGGACGCGCGGCGCCGCGCCGTCGCGCGCCATGTCGGCGGCGCGCGGCAGCAGGCCTGCGTAGTCGAAGCCGCTGTGGATGTCGGCGCTGACGATCAGCGCGGGTCCGGGCGGCAGCAGCGGCAGCGCCGTCGCGATGCCGCCGGCGGCCTCGAGCGCCTCGGGCTCGACCGACCAGGCGATCGACACGCCCAGCGCGCTGCCGTCGCCGAGGCGCGCGACGAGGTCTCCCGCGAGGTGCGCGGCGTTGATCACGATGTCGCGAAAGCCGGCGCGCGCCAGCGCCTCGATCTGCCAGACGATGAGCGGCTTGCCGCCGGCCTCGAGCAGCGGCTTGGGGCACGCGTCGGACAAGGGGCGCATCCTCTCGCCCCGCCCCGCGGCGAGGATCATCGCACCGGGCATCACCGGCTCGAGCCCCGCACCGCCCGACGGCGAACGCTCGCGGCCATCGGCTAGAACGTGTACCCGGTGACCTGCTGCCGGCCCTCGAGCTCGTCGAGCAGCACCAGCAGCGGACCGAGCGCGCGGTAGCGCGAGCACGCGCCGCGCAGGTACGCCATCACGCGCGGCATGTCGGCGAGGTAGCCGGTCTTGCCGTCGCGGTGCGCGAGCCGCGCGAAGATGCCCAGCACCTTCAGCTGGCGCTGCACGCCCATCCATTCGAAGTCGCGCCAGAAGGCGCCGAAATCGTCGCCGACCGGCAGCCCCGCCTTGCGCGAGCGCTCCCAGCAGCGCACCGCCCAGTCGATCTGCAGCTCCTCGTCCCACGCGACGTACGCGTCGCGCAGGAGAGAGCACAGGTCGTAGGTGACCGGGCCGTGGACGGCATCCTGGAAATCGAGGACGCCGGGGTTGGGTTCGTCGACCATCAGGTTGCGCGAGTGGTAGTCGCGGTGGACGAACACGCGCGGCTGCGCCAGGACGTTGTCCTTCACGCGCCGGAACGCGTCGGCCAGCGTCGCCGCCTGCGCGGGGGTCAGCGTGATGCCCAGGTGCTTCGCGACGTACCAGTCGGGAAAGAGGTCGAGCTCGCGCTGCAGCAGCGCCTCGTCGTACGGCGGGAGCTCGTGCTCGCGCGACGCGCATTGCCAGCGGATCAGCGCGTCGATGGCGTCGGAGTAGAGCGCGGGGGCGGACGCGGCGTCGAGCGCGGCGAGGTAGGTCCGGTCGCCCAGGTCGGTGAGCAGCAGGAAGCCGCGGCCGAGGTCGGCGGCGA
>CAIWHR010000323.1 GCA_903912485.1 uncultured beta proteobacterium
CGCGGGCGGTGTGCTGTTCCCGCTTTACTTCACCCTCCCGCATTACTTCACCCGGTCACCCAATCCGGGAGATCGTCCGCCCCCGACCGCAAATCACCGCGAAAGATCAACGGTGAAACAATCCGAGCGACAACACCATCGAACGGTTTGGCTTGGGGTGTGGGAACGCAATGCACGAGCAATCTCGTTCTATGAGCGGTGGCAATTCAAGACGGTCGGTGATCACGAGTTCCGTCTAGGGACGGACGATCAAACAGACTTGATCATGGTGCGACCCGTGCTGGGTGCGCCATAAACGCGCGGTCCAGTTAACGCGACGCGGGGCGACATTTCCGCTTGCATTTGCCTCTATCACGGCCTGCGTTGCGCGGTTGCACTTGGCCGTCGAGCGTCTCCATTCCGGATCCGTTTGGACAACTGCTTTCTGCAAATGCGAATGACGGCAACGGGTCGATCTGCAACCGTCAGTGATCAGGCCGCGGAAGGTCAGCGGGGACGGTGACTGACCGGCCAGTTGCGGGTATCGCTGTGATCCGATTGGCTCCGGAAAAGCTGCCACTCGAACGACTCACCGCTCCGAACCTCCGTTAGCGGAGCACGCCCCGCAGGGTCATGTACCGAGAGTACACAATGAACAAAACCAGCAGACCGGCGATGACGGTGCTCGCGATCGCCATCTGCTGGCCCATCACGGCGCCCCCGTTTGTGAGGACGTAGGTGTAAAGCAGGCTGACGAGAAATGCCAACAGCGACAGGATAAAGACAGGAAAGGCCTGCTGCCTGCGCAACAGCAGGAGGATCGAAGCCAGGAAAGCCCCAAAGACCCCGACCGCCCAAACGACGGTCATCCAACTCGGCATCTGTTGGTAGTGGGCGATTTGATCGGGCGTCATACCCGCACTGGCCTGGTACTTGGCGCCCTGCGCCATGCTCATCACGAAGTCGAACACCCCGATGAAGTTGAACAGCACCGCGATCAAGCCAACCAGCCAAATGTGCCACGGAGTCTTCAGTGGTGCATCTATCATCGCAATCTCCAAAGATCGAGCCACCGTGCGGCAAGTTATCATAGCAGGACGGGGCAAGCCAAAAATTGGCCGCCTGACACCGGCCGCTGCCCACTGTCTGGAGTGGGTCGTTACCGGTCGGCCAGGGTATTCATGGGAAACCCTGCCTGAGCTCATTTGTTGTGCGTTGCGCCATCGCATCCGACCCGCCGCAAACGCTGGCGGCGACCCTCACCGATCTTGATCAACGGACCATCACCGAACGAGACCGCGCTCACCCTGGCGGCATTTCTGTACGCGCACGAGCTGTATCACTACCGCTTTGACGCCCACTGCCTTCAGATGGAAGCGACCGGCGGATTGCCGGTATACAGGCCATACCGTAGGCTGGTCGCGAACCGGCCGATCAACGAATGGCACGAGGAGTCGATCGCCAATTTCTACGGCCTGAAAGCCGTTCAGCCGAGCCCAAAATTCTCCTACCCTCAGCCCATATGCGACTACTTGTGGGACCTGGTGGCATACAGCCCGGGCGCTTACGCCGGAGGCATAGACAAGCAGCAGAGGGCCCGAAAGGAACACATGGCTCAGCAGGCCAGCGCAGCGTTTGGCAACGCTGGCCCGACCGTTTGGCAGGATCTGGTCAAGTCGACCATTCGCACCGGAATGGGCCTTTCAAAGCCACGCGAATCCACACTGAGCTCCTACTTGCACCTGGACAATTGCCCGGTTTACTGGATCGACTGGGTCAAAGGTGGAAAGAGTGTCCTGGTGCCATACGCGGCGTCCGTTGCTGAGATCAACAACGATTTCATCAGGCGGTACCTAGCAGGGGTTCAGGACCACCACAGCGATCACAGCTACTACCGGATCGACAACGGGGAGAAGGTCAAGCTTCCAAACCCGCACCGGGCTGATCTGACCAATCGCGAGTTCAACAACATCATCGGCAAGGCCGGAATGACCAGCCCGCAGTTCTACAGAGAGCGGGATCGAACGTCTGTTTGGCGAAAAGGTGTCCCTCGCAGCCCGGTGCTGCCCCCGCGTTTCCCATCGAAGGGTGGAGCGAGTTAGAGGCGATTGGGTCTCGACGAATGCAGGTCGGGGCGTGGTGGTAGAAGCGCGGGGAGCGGAATCCTTACTCCATGTCGCGCGGAAGGCCTACCTCCTTCGCCCTGTGGTGCAGGACTGCGAGAGGGCAGTACTCCCCAGTGCTATACTCCACCACCAAGGAAATCAGGGGCCTGCACTCGCGGGTCCCTTTTCTTTTGGGCCCCGTGCCCATTCCGTGCCCATCCTGTGCCCATGCGTTTTCGGAATCGCGGGCGCAACCTGCGCTGATTCACTTCCGGCGACCTCCGCACGACGTGCCCATCGTCGCCCGTGCCCAGCCGCGTCGCTATTTCGTCGCCTTTTTCGGATCCGGCAGGTACTCCACGAGATCGCTCAGCGCGCAATTCAGATACAAGCAGAGCCCATCCAGCGTCGCCAAGTCCACCCGCTCAGCCGTCTCGTGATAGAGCCGCGTCAGCGTCCCGCGGTTGATCCCCGTGTCGCGCACGACATCGCTGATCTTCAGCCGGCGCTCGCCGAGAAGGCGCGACAGGTGGCACTTAATCATGGTTGCAATTTAGATACACAATGATCTTCAGAAGGTCAATTTAACTTGACATAGATCGCCATGCGCCTACAATGATCTCCCACAGATCATATTTCTCGGTCAGAGAAAAATATGGTCTCCAAGTGAATGTTACCGGAAGGAGATCCGCATGTCGAAGACCTACCTCTCAACCGATCAGCTTGCCGCCCGGCTGCCGTATTCGCCGCGGACGATCCGCGAGCAACTCAAGGACAGCGTGTTCCTCGAGGGAGTGCATTACATCCGCCCCTTCGCCCATGCCGACGCCGGGTTGTCGCGAGCGAAGGGCGGGCCGGTCGCGGGCAAGCTGCTCGACGACGCGACGCTGGCCGACGTCTTCGGCGTCGAGATGGCCGAGCTTGCGCCGGCGATCGTGCCGGCGAAGCGGAGGAGTCGGTCGGGCCAAACCCTGGCGGCGGGGTTGCCAGCCAAGCCCGCCAAGGCGGCGCGGGCAAAGCAGCCTGCCGTGAACGCGTCCGCCAACGCCGGGAAGAGACCACCGGGCGTCGCCAAAGCCAAGCCGCCGGCCAAGACGCCGTCGAAGGCGCGCGAGCCGACCGTCGGCGCCACGGCCACGAAGGCCGAGGCCGGGGGCAAGGCACGCGCGCCGAAGCCCCCGCCGCGCGGAAGGCCGCGGCACGACGCACGCTGGCCGTACCGGGAAAGGTTTCCTCGCGCTGAGTGCGGATGGCGGCCCGGGTGACGGTGCGCGCCTGCAGCAGCGAGGTGCCGCCGGCCGGTGCCGGCTCGCCTGCGACCGCGTCCGATACTATCGACAGCTTACGCCGGATGGTCCGAAGTATCGGACAGCGACTCCAACAAGGTTTTTGTCCGATACTATTGACACAATAGCCATATATGTCCATATTATCGTACATAATGAGTCGAATCTTTCAGCGTCCCTTCCCTTCCGTCCAGCGACAGATGGAGGCGTTCGGTGGCCGCCTTCGTCTTGCACGGCTGCGCCGCAGGATTTCCACGGTTCAGATGGCCGAGCGTATGGCCGTGTCCCGCGACACCCTCAATCGACTGGAGAAGGGAGACGCGACCATCGCTCTGGGCACCTACCTGCGTGCTCTGCGGGTACTCGGATTGGACCGCGACCTGGATCTGGTCGCAAAGGACGACGAACTCGGCCGCAAGTTGCAGGACTTGGACCTGCAACCGGCGGCTTCCCGCCCTCCAGCCCGCCGACGCACCAAGACAGCGGTTGACCGTGGCAGCGAGTAGACAACAAGCCGTTCGCGAGTCCTACCAAGTGCATCTGGACGCACGCGAGTTGGGCATCCAGACCAGGGTCGGAACCCTGGGGCGGCACGAATCGAAAGCGAATGTGCCGGCCGCGTTCGAATACGACCCTGCCTGGCTGAAGAGCGGCAAGGCTTTCATGCTCGACCCCCGCCTCGAGCTGTACGGTGGCCAGCAGCACCCCGCGCACACAGCACCGGCGTTCGGCATGTTCATGGACTCGGCGCCAGACCGATGGGGCCGAGTCCTGATGGAGCGGCGCGAGGCTCTGACCGCTCGGAGAGAGGACCGAAAGCCGCGCCGCCTGCTGGAAATCGACTTTCTGCTGGGGGTTCATGACCTCACGCGGATGGGCGCCCTGCGCCTGCGCGCCAAGGACGACACCCCTTTCCTCGACAACAGTTCCCTCGGCGCCCCGCCCGTCACCGACTTGGGTCAGCTGGCACATGCGAGTCGCGCCATCGAGAACGCGGACGCAGAGAACCTGCCGGAGTATGAGCGCTGGCTGGCCATGCTCATCGCGCCGGGCACTTCGCTAGGGGGGGCGCGACCCAAGGCGAACTTCACCGAGCCCGGGGGAGCCCTCTGGATTGCGAAGTTCCCGGCCAAGGACGACCGCTACGACGTCGGCGCCTGGGAGTTGGTAGCCCGGAACCTGGCGCACCGAGCAGGTATCTGGATGTCCGAAGCGCAAGGGCTGAAGTTGACGGAGCGCCATCTTACCTACTGCGCCAAGCGCTTCGACCGGGACGGCGACAGCCGTCGCATGTTTTCCTCGGCGATGACGCTGCTGGAATTCACCGATGGCGAGGAGGGAGCCAGCTACCTGGACCTCGCCGAGTTCCTCAGCGACCATGGGGCCCAAGGATGCATCGACTCCGACCTCGAACAATTGTTCCGCCGCGTGCTATTCAACGTCCGCATCGGCAATCGAGACGACCACCTGCGCAATCACGGCTTCATCCGCGCCACCACGGGCTGGCGCCTGGCGCCTGCCTACGACGTCAATCCGAATCCGCACAAGGATGCGCACGCACTCACCGTTGACGGCGCGACCCGGGAGCCCGACATTGACGCAGCACTGGCCTGCGCCGAGTTGTATCGGGTCACCGACCAGCGTGCGATGGCAGTCCTCGCAGAGGTTGACCGGACCATCAAGGACTGGCGGCTCGAGGCCGCCGCAAACAGTCTGGGACGCACAGAAATTGCCACGATGGAGCGCGTTATCGAAGGCTGAATCGACGTCTGACGGCGACTTGGCTGGGCGATGATCGGAGGCCAATCATCTAGTAGCACCCGTTCATCGGGGGTAGTAGCTGTCGGCGCGCAAGTCCGACTACCCGCCACGCGCAATATCATCCACTCGGTCAAACGGTCGCGTGAGCCCGAGCCTTCGCGGATCGAAGGCGCGACAAGGACGACGTGGTCGACCTGACCGCGCCGAAGTGAGCGAGGGCATGGTGGCGCTCGCCGAGAATCGTGAAGGAAAGCGTACGCTGCGCACTCACGCTATCGAGTACAAGCCGGCACCGAAGGTAACGCCACAGGAGTTGGTACAGGTGAAGTACGCCAACTGTCCGTGGATGATTTCGATTGGGAACAGGCGCTCATACGGGTACGGCGACCGACGATTCCGGAGCAACGTGACCGCGCTTTCCGATGGAACGTGACCGGTGATTCCGGAGCAACGTGACCGGTGATTCCGATCGATCGTGACCGATTCCGGCGCGCGAGCGGAATTGGCGGTCACGGTCCGGATTCGGTGGTTGCAAGCGGGCGGGCAACGCCGGGCTGGGCTGGCCGCTGCCGCCGGACATGGACGAGGTGCGGCTCGAGGCATTGCTGTTCCCGCACGCGGCGCCGGCGCTGGAGCGCCATGCCGCGCCCGATTTCGCCCACCTGCACCAGGAGCTCAAGCGCAAGGGAGTCACCCGCCGCGTCACCCGGAGCCGACGCGCTTGCGGTTGCGCTCCACGGCGGCCACGATGGCCGCGACCGTCGCTCGGCGAATGGGCAACTCGGCGGCGCCCCGCTTCAGCTCCGCGGCTACCGCCACCATTCGGTCGAGCACGCCGCATGCCCACACCGCATCGAGCGCGGCGTCCTGCGCCAAGGCCAGCAAATGGCGGCGCCCGGGGTCGCGCGCCTCGCCCAGCACGCTCATCTGGTGTTCCCCGCCCGGCCCCTCGCTGTAGCTGAGGTCGTAGCTGGGCGCCAATTGCCAACGCCACTCGCGGCTCATTCGGAACGAGAGATTGCGAGCGTGGTCGTCCCGGTTGTGCATCAGCACGTTGAAGGTCGCGACCTCGAACCCCTTGCGCACCTCCCGCTCATCCCCGGTGATCGCGCGCACCGCCCGCAGGAACGTCGCGTAGTCGAGCGCGGGCGTCCGAATGTCGGCATCCAGCGCGCCCGCGAGCGTATGCACAGGAACGCGGCAGCCACCCTCCCGGTCGAAGCGCGCGACGCCGAATGCGGCGAGCTTGGGCGCAAGGTCGAAATAGTGGGTCACGGGCACGACGAGGCCGCAGGCGCGAGCCATGCGCGCGTACAACTCCTCGACTGCGCACGCTTCCTTGTGCTCATCCGCGGCCTGGAACTTGATCAGCCACGGCGAACCCGTGGCCGTTGGATCGCTGCTCACGACGCCGGTCGCGGCATCGTACTGGACCAGCACCTTCGGCCGTGCCCCCTGCGGGGAACCGCCAAGCACCGCGAGTGCCCGCAATGCGGCGCTCTCCCGGTCGGCGATCACCTTGCGTGACTCCCTCGCCAGCGTGAGAAGTTCGATGTCGACGGGTGTGACGCCAACGTCCGCGGGTGGCTCGAAGGCAAACGCGCCGATGGTCCGGTCACCGACGAACGCCAAGCGGTCGAGCGGCGACAGGCGCGTCGGATCGCGGCCGGCCTTGCGCCATAGGCGATCCATCAGCAGCCGGCCCCAGCCGTCGGGCAGGGCGTCGGCGAGCAAGCCCGGCAGGCGGTCCTGATGGCCCGGGAAGCCCCCATACGCCGCTACCCGCAGCCGCAGGCGCAGCGGCGAGAACTCAATGCCCCTGGTGAGCGCCGTCGCCGAGTATTCGAACAGCAGGGCTGTACCGTTGTCGGCGAGCGTTCCCAGCGGCCAGTCCTGCCCCCAGCCAACGCAGCGCACGAGCAGCTTGATCATCGGCGCGAGCGGCGCGGCGCACGCTGTCGCGGCGCGCGCTCGGCACGCTCCATCTGCGCAATCGACTGCGCCTTGATGACGAAAAGATCCTGCATTGCGTCGACCAAACCCAAGGCGAGCACGACGTGCAGCAGGGACCCGAGAGAGGATTGACCTGTGTTCTCCAGCGCCTTCACCGTGCTGCCGGACAGGCCGGCCCGTCGCGCCAGTTCGTCTTGGGTGAAGCCCTGCGCAAGCCGCTGGGCGCGGAGCCGCGCTCCCAGCTCCCGCCCGACCTCGGCCGCGGTCGCGAGTGTAAACGATGGAATATTGCCCATTATAATCTACTATTGGCCATTAATAGGTGTAATTATACCCATTAGATATGCAATGGGCTGGGTGACGTGCGCCCGGCTGCGGCGGGCGTTCGAATCTGCAGAGGAATTCGCAAGCCAATGTCGAGCGAAGCGTCCGAGACGACGTCAACACTTCTCGTGAACGGCCTGACTCAAACCCACCAGCCTTCGGAAAGCCCGGGGCCTGTAACTACCCACCAGGAGAAAACCATGTCATCCGAAACAAAGTGCCCGTTCGCGGGCGGCGCTGGTAGCCACACGGTGTCCGGGGCCCCGACGATCGCAGGTTGGTGGCCCAACCAGCTGAACCTGAAGATGCTTCATCAGCAGTCCTCCAAGTCCAATCCCATGGGCGAGGCGTTCAATTACGCTGAGGCGTTCAAGACGCTCGACCTGGATGCCGTGATCAAGGACCTGACTGCCCTGATGACGGACTCGCAGGACTGGTGGCCGGCGGACTACGGCCACTACGGCCCGTTCTTCGTCCGCATGACCTGGCACGCCGCGGGTACCTACCGCGTCGCCGATGGTCGCGGCGGCGCTGGCACTGGCGCGCAGCGCTTCGCTCCGCTCAACAGCTGGCCGGACAACGGCAATCTCGACAAGGCGCGCCGCCTGCTCTGGCCGATCAAGCAGAAGTACGGCCGCAAGCTCTCCTGGGCCGACCTGTTGGTGCTCGCAGGCAACGTCGCGATGGATTCGATGGGTTTCAAGACCTTCGGTTTCGGCGGTGGCCGCCCGGACATCTGGGAGCCGGAGGACGAGATCTACTGGGGTCCGGAAGCGAAGTGGCTGGGCGACGAGCGCTACAGCGGCGACCGTGAGCTCGCCAACCCGCTCGGCGCTGTGCAGATGGGCCTGATCTACGTGAACCCGGAAGGCCCGAACGGCAAGCCCGATCCGATCGCCTCGGCGCGTGACATCCGCGAAACCTTCGCCCGCATGGCGATGAACGACGAGGAGACCGTGGCGCTCGTCGCCGGCGGCCACACCTTCGGCAAGGCCCACGGCGCCGGCGACCCGGCCCACGTCGGCCGCGAGCCGGAGGGTGCAGGCATCGAAGAGCAGGGCCTGGGCTGGAAGAACAGCTTCGGCAGCGGCAAGGGCGTGCACACGATCACCAGCGGCATCGAAGGCGCCTGGACCCCCAACCCGATCAAGTGGGACAACGGCTACTTCCAGACCCTGTTCGGCTACGAGTGGGAGCTGACCAGGAGCCCGGCCGGCGCCCACCAATGGAAGCCCACGGACCCCGCCGCGGCGACCATCGTGCCGGATGCCCACGATCCGACCAGGCGCCACGCCCCGATGATGACCACGGCCGACATGGCCCTGCGCATCGACCCGGCCTACGAGAAGATCTCGCGCCGCTTCCTGCAGAACCCGCAGGAGCTTTACGACGCCTTCGCCCGCGCCTGGTTCAAACTGACCCACCGCGACATGGGTCCGCGCGCGCGCTACCTTGGCAAGCTCGTGCCGAAGGAAGCGCTGATTTGGCAGGACCCGATCCCCGCGGTCGACCATGCGCTGGTTGATGAGCAGGACCTCGCGGCGCTGAAGGCCGAGATCCTCGCCACCGGCCTGTCCATCTCCCAGCTGGTCACGACGGCCTGGGCGTCGGCGGCGACCTTCCGCGGCAGCGACAAGCGCGGCGGTGCCAACGGCGCGCGCATCCGCCTCGCGCCGCAGAAGGATTGGGAGGTCAACCAGCCGGCCGAGCTGGCCAAGGTCCTGCCGAAGCTCGAAGCCATCCAGACGGCGTTCAATGGCTCACAGTCCGGCGGGAAGAAAGTCTCGCTGGCCGACCTGATCGTGCTGGGCGGCTGCGCAGCCATCGAGGCGGCTGCGAAGAAAGCCGGCCACGACGTGAGCGTTCCCTTCTCCCCTGGACGCATGGACGCGTCGCAGGCGCAGACCGATGTGGACTCGTTCGCCGTCTTGGAGCCGACCGCAGACGGGTTCCGCAACTACGTCCGCAAGGGACACGACGGATCCGCGGCTGAGCTGCTGGTGGATCGGGCGAACCTGATGACGCTGACTGCTCCCGAAATGACGGTTCTTGTCGGTGGCCTGCGCGCCCTGGGTGCAAACTTCGGGCAGTCAAAAAACGGCGTCTTCACCAGGCGGCCCGAGACATTGACCAATGACTTTTTCGTGAGTCTCCTCGACATGAACACGAAGTGGCAGAAGTCCGCCGCGTCCGAGGGCGTGCTGGAGGGTCGCGACCGGACGACCGGCGAGATCAAGTGGACGGGCACCGTTGTCGATCTCGTCTTTGGTTCGAACTCCCAGCTCCGAGCCCTCGCGGAAGTCCACGCATCCAGCGACTCGCAGCAGGCATTCGTGCGTGACTTTGTGGCGGCCTGGAACAAGGTGATGAATCTTGATCGCTTCGACCTACCCTGATGTCAGACGAAAGGTCTTCCTTCGAGGGTTTCGATGGCGCAGCCGCGACCGAGCAGCGGGTGATCAGGCCAGATTCGGGTTGCGCGTGATTCCGCTACGCCTCCAGTCCGGGCCTCGGATGCCGATATGGCTATCGACCCAGCTTCGTCACAGAGGTGCCGATTCTTGACGACGATCGTCCATCGCCAGGGGCGTGTGGGTAAGCAGGCTCGGGTGGAACGGCAAATGGGAACCGCCGAATTCCTGCCGCCATTGCAGATCGTCCGGCAGAGCCTTGCCGACGACGGCGACGCCGGCTCATTTGCGATCTCCATTCCCGTGGCCTCGATGCGCATAGCGGGATTCTTCCCGCGCGTAGAACGTGGCGGCAGATGCAGGGGCGTCAGGTACCGGTCTTGCGCGCCGGACGCCCGCTGCGCACCTCGCGCCGCATACCGACCACCAGCGTGATCAGCGTCAGCGGTACGACGAAATAGAGCATCGTCATCGACAGGAGCGGGAGGGCATCGTGGTGCTGCGCCGACAGAATTAGATAAGCGGTGTACGCAACGTAGTAGCCGAGGAAGACGACGCCTTCCCAGCGCGCGATCTGCCGTCCGGTAAAGAACACCGGGAAGCACGCGACGGCCACCGCCGTCATCACCGGCAGATCGAAGGCCAGCACCGAGGGGGCAACCGCGAGTGGCTCTTGGGCGACCAGACTCGACGCGCCCAGCACGGCGAGGATGTTGAACGTGTTGCTGCCGACGACATTGCCGATGGCGATGTCCCGCTCGCCACGGATCGTCGCCATGATGGAAGTCGCGACCTCCGGCAGCGACGTGCCGGCGGCGACGATCGTCAGCCCGACGACCAGTTCCGACACTCCCATTCCCCGAGCGACGGTGATCGCCGCCTCGACCAGGAGTGTCGACCCGAGCACCAGCATCCCGAGGCCGGTCATCACCAACAGCAGCTGCACGCCCCAATGACTGTCCCAGCCGCCCTTCGGCACGAACGCATCGGCGTACTGCTGTAGGGTCACCTTGGTTTCCCGCCGGGATTGGATAACCAGAAAGGCGGTGTACGCGACGACCAGGCCGAACAGCAGCGCGCCGTCTGGCCCACTGATGCGGCCGTCGGCGGCCAGCGCCCAGAGGAGCAGCGAGGCACCGATCATCACCGGTACCTCCTGGCGGATAAGCTGGGCGTTGACGACCAGCGGTGCGATCAGTGCGGAAGCACCAAGGATGAACAACACGTTGAAAATGTTGCTGCCGACGACGTTGCCGATGGCGATGTCGACCTGCCCGGTCAGCGCGCCCTGGACGGACACCGCCATCTCTGGCGCGCTCGTGCCATATGCCACGATAGTCAGCCCGATGACCAGCGGCGAGACGCCGAACGACAGCGCGATCTTCGACGCCCCGCGCACCAGCGCCTCGGCTCCGACGACCAATAGAACGAGCCCGACCACGAACCAGACGAATTGCATGAGCATCATTCAAGGCTCCCCTGAACCCACCCGGAAAACGCAGCGCGCACCCATCCTCCGCGCAGTCCTATGGAAGGCACCTCCACGTGGTACAGGGGGAAGCTACCGACACGGCGGATGGAGAGGTGACTGTCCGCCAACTCGTGCCATCCTGCGTCGAGCGGAACGCCGGGGAGATCATATTGTAAACGCTTGGTACCAGGCACAACCTGATCGCATCGCCTGCGCGATCTTGACAAGCCGGTGAGCGCATCCGCGACGGCGCACACGGCGGTTGGAGACCGAGGCTCCGGGGATACACGCTGACGACCATGCGGAGGCATGGGCGGTTGCGCACACGATTGCAGCTGCAGCAGGAGTTGAACCCAAGAGGTCGACGGCCAGTCCTAACGCCTCAGGGAAGCCGAGGAACGCGCGGCCAAGCGCAAGCAACGGCGTAGCGGGAGGAAGTCGTGACCGTCCCCCGCATCCGCCCGCTGCAACTGCCCGCGCACTGGACGCCGGCCGAAGCGCTCGCCGTGTTCGAACTGCTCGACCAACTGCGCGATCACCTCTGGACCCACTACGGCCCCGACATCCAGCAAGCCTTCCGCGACCAGATCGACGATCACGACCCGGGCCAGTGCCGGCTTACGCAGGATTGGGGCCGCCCTGCGGCGTGACCCGACCGGCGTTTTCGGACGGCTGAGTTCTCGACTCCGTCGCCGAAAGTGCCGAGCCGGATCCGCTTTGCATGATCAGGCCGCCCGAAATCGGGTCGGTATTGCAAGCCACCAGACCTTCCTTGATCAATTCCGTGAGGCAGCACTCGACGTCGCCTGCGGGCGGATGGTCAAGATCGAAGGCCATCGCGACCAAGCCGGGCATATCGCCTGCCCGCACACGTCCATCACAGATTTCCAAGATGAACGCCGCGGTTCGGTTGAGGTAGTGGATGCGGCTACTGTCCCGACGGGAAGCGACGAAGCCATCGGTCACCTCGCTCACTTCCAGGTCGGACGCCCGCAGCGGGCAAAGATCCCAGTTCATGGCCTCTGCGCGAGCAGGTTGCCGAGTGTCGTCCGAACGAGGCATTTGCAGCCACTCGCTGTCCGGGAGTCTCGACCGAAGCGGATCATCGTGAATGGGCGAATAGGTCGCAAGCGTGAATTGGGGATGGCGAGCGGCTGTTGCTTCGATGGTCGCTTCGCTCCAATCGTCCGCTAGACGCAAGGCATCGAGATGCACAAACGTCTGGCGAACGCCATGCACCTCGAGTGAACCGTGCTCGAGCTCCTTGGGCAGGTCGAGGAGCCATAGCGCGGCCTCCCGTTGCTTCGACAGACATTCGCCAAGAGTTGCCACCGAGTAGAACAAGGGAAACGAATGCCCGTCGGTCGAGCCAATTGCAACTCCCATTGCCAAAGCTGCCGCAGGCGACAATACTGCCTTGACCTCGGTTGCCAGCCACTTGAATTGCTCTGCCCAATCGGCGAAGCCTCCCGGCAGGGGGCGGTCAAAATAGAAGACCGGCCGCCCCACGTTCCTCACCGAACGAAAAGTGTCCAGCGCCATCGCACGGTACGCCGAATTCGCGTCGACAAAGCCGCTCGCAATCGCCATGACGATCACCGGCTTCTCGATGATACTCCTGACGGTGACGTCGAAGGCCGATGCGGCGACGTCCGCGAGTCGCCGGTACGTCTGCTTCGAGGCGCTGCGAAGCTCCTCCAGTCGATCCGGGTTGAACGCCAACTCGATGCAGCAGTCTGCGAGTTCCCTGGAAGACGTGCAGTTGTGAAACGGATGGGTCACCGGAATGCCTTCCACCGCGTGCTTGTAGGAAATGACCGGCATCCCGAGGGCGAATGCCTCGACCGCCTTTGTCTTGAGCCCGGTCCCCGCGGCCATCGGAACCAGGACGGCGTCGACCATCGTGTAATAGTCTTCCGGCTGGCTGAAGCGGCCGGCGAGCTCGACTCCCGCAGGCAATTGGCCCCAGCTTTCCAGGTCCGCACACATTCCACCCCCGAAGCGAATCTTCAGCGGCGCGGCGAATCTCGACAACAAAGGCAGCACGTCGCGAACGAAAACCGCGGCATTGCGGGAATTGAAACTGTTGCGCGCCCCCACGATGCCGAGCACCAGATATCCGTCGTCGGCAGGGTCACGACGACGCTCCACGTTCAGCGGCGGCTCGACATGGGGCAGCGCAACGACCGGCGTGTCGGTAAGCGTACGAAAGAAATCGGCCTCCTGATCCTTGATTGCCCAGACCAGGTCGGCACGATCCAGCGCAATCGCTTCCTGGTCGCCCGTCGTGTAGAAGAACTCCGGCGCAATGCCCATCCCTTCGAGCAGCTCACGTCTGCCGGTGAACTGATCGTGCATGTCGAGAATCCGCAACGTCCTCGGCGGCGCCAGCTCGAATGCCTTGCTGAGATACGGGTAATTGACGACGAAGGCGTCGTACGTTCCCCTCTGGAACAGCCACTTCAGCGTCGGCTCGATGGATTCACGATCCCACCACTCGTCGATGAGGTGATAGGACCGGCCGTCTTCCGGCGGCGCCTGCAATGGCCTGGCGACAGGCAGCAGGTGGAATCTGTCCCACTGGGATGTCATTTCCTTCACGGCGTCCTGCGGGATGCACGTGAACGGCCACTCGAGCGGGTAATAGACGAAATGGATGCGCGCGCCGCGCTCCTGAAGCTCGCGGCAGCAGTGATAGATGCGCTTCCGGTTGCCGGCGTCCAAAGGGTAGGTTGGTGTAGGCGACAGGACGAGAACGTCTTTGCCGTCGAGAGGCATTTCAGGAAGCGCGTCGGTGGCGTGGAGTCGATCGATTCGCATGGCATCTCTTCGATGGGATGAAGTCGGCGATTATCAACCTCAACCGCCGGAGGCAGGTGAGATCGGCAAGCTAACTCCGGTTTGGCGCAGCGGCTTTGAAATCTCGCTCCCGAATCGGGATCCGGATGGTGAACCTCGGGGTATCAGCTTTCAGGCGGCCGGATCGCTCTGCTCGATCCGGGCTACGCCATCAAAGCCGGAAAGCGACATCACGGTGTAGTGCCAAAGTACGTCCAGTTGCCGCTTGAACAGCGCGGGAGAGTCGGTATCGAAGTGAAGACCACGGATCGTCCGCTCCCTGGGCGGAAGCTCGAAGAAGTAGCTCATCGCGATGTCCCAACCGCGAAGCGCCGCCCGGTGCGATCCGTCCGGATCGGCGATGAAGTCGGAAACCGCCTGCCACGATGCGCGCTTGCGAAACCAGGCCTGCGTGATGCGCCGGCGCTCAACCAGGTGCCGTACCGACGCCTGCGGCACGTAGACCGCCAGTTTCCCCTGGCTGCGCAGGTGACGCATGAGGACCGTTTCCTCGTTGGAGAGCAGAGTCGCGCCCGCGCCGACGCGCCCGAGCCGGGTGTCGAACCCCCCTGCTACGATAATGGCTGTCGTGCGAAATGCAATGTTCGTCCCCGCAAACCATTCATCGGCCTTGGCGAGTCGGATATCGCCTCCCCAGTCGACAGCCGATACGAACGAGAGGAGTTGATCACCCAGCCAGTCCGGTCGGGGGCTCTCCCAGATCGGGTCCACTCGGCCGCCCACGATGTCCACCTCGGTGCCAAAGTCATCAAAGCCGTGGAGAAGGTTCCCGAGCCACTCTGCGGAGGCAATGGCATCATCGTCCAGATACGCGATGAACTCCGTGCCGCATTCCCGCGCGCCGACATTGCGTGCATTGGCAAGTCCGGGCGTCTTCTCGACACGGTACTCGAAAAGAGGGAGGGCATGGTACCGGCTGCCAAAGACTGCGGCCTGGCCATGATCCGGGGAGTTGTCGATCACCAGGATCCGGTACGTCGAGCGAGCCAGCGATTGGCCTTGTGCACTGGCGATCGCTTTCGGCAAGAGGTCGTAGCGATCGTACGTACAGATGCAGATCGTGATGCGGGGTTTCGTCATTGCTTCCTCAAGTCTCGGCCGACATTCGAGCGGATGCGGGCTCGCTTACGATGTCGCGAGGCTGTCGATCGAGTTTGTCGAGGCATCGGGGATCTTCCCCAATGGCGAGTCTGATAGTTCTTGCCGTCCCGGTCCATCTTATACCGCCTCGTGTGCGTGCCCCGGACGTCGGCGGCGGCATGAACCACGTCTCCCGCAGGCGAGACCGGGCACGGGATCCGGCCCGTCGGCGGGTCAGTTCACCCGGGACGGCATGAACGCCTCACGGATGGCCCGCACACCCAGCGCGTGCGCGTAGCCGGCTTCGACGAGGCGCCTGGCGCGCGACGCCAGCCGGCTCGCGAGTGGCGGGTCGCAGATCAGCTCGCCGCAGGCGTCGGCGAACGCCGCAGACGAATTGGCGCACAGGAAGTGGACGCGATCCTGCGCTGCGATCCCTTCCGCACCGATGGTGGTCGCGACGACGGGCACCTGATGCGCGAACGCCTCGAGCAGCTTGATCCGCGTCCCGCCACCGGCCGTCAGCGGGATCACCGCAAGATCGGCCCAGCGGTAATGTCGCGTCAGATCCGCTGGATTCGCGGCGATTTCGACGCCGGGGAAGGCGGCAAGTGCCGTCACTTCGGGCGCCGGTGCGCTGCCGGCGATGCGCAGGGTCACCGCCGCGCCGAATCTGGCGCGTAGCCGGGGCAAGGTCTCGACGACAAACGTGCATAGCCCATCGACGTTGGGGAGATACGACAGATTGCCGACGAACAGGATGTGCTTGCCCGTGCCGCGCGATCGCGGCGGGCACGGCGGCAGCGCGACGGTATTGGGGACGACCGCAGTGCGGGTTCCCGGAAGCATCGTCGCGATCTTCCGCGCATGCGCCGTCGTGCATGTCACCACCAAACCGAAGCGCGGCAACCACTCCGCCTCCAGACGCTCGTACTTCGGGGCCTCGGCGGCCGCAACCAGCGACTCGGCGGACCGCCCTGCGCGCCCGAGCAGGACGGCGAGTCGGCCGTGCGTCAGCGCCTCGTCGTCGTCGAGGTCCAGGCTCGCTGTCGGTGGGCACGCGCGCGCACCGGGCTTGAGGAATGGCGCCGCGTAGGGCGCGAGGTAGCTGCGCATGACGTGCACGGCGTCGAAATGCTCGGAAGCGAGCGCCGCCCTGGCCGCGTCCAGACAGGGCGTCACCGCGTACCGGCAAAGCGCGGGGCGCGGATAGGCCGCCCAGGCGTTCGCTCGCGCCTGCGGGTCGAGGACTCGACTGCACAAGTCCCACAAGGGGTCCAGCTTGTCGTCGACCCGCAATACGACGACACGGCGGGCGCGCTCGGCCGCGAATCCCTGCGCGTCATGGCTCCCGCCCGCCACCGGGACCACCAGCAGGGTGACCGCGAAGTCCAGCGCCAGCGCCTCGAGGAACACGGCTGCCCGCATGGCAAGACCATTCCCCGTCTCCGCAGGCAGGATCGGGGCGACGAACAGCAGCGACGGTAGCCGACTCATCACGGCGACAGATCAGGCGGCGGTCGGCGCTCTCGCTCTCATCGCCGCGACCGCATGCTTCGCGCGCAACTCGAGGTCGTTCGGCGCGAGCGCCGCGGCGCGCGCGTAGTGGGCACAGCTGTCGGCGAGCCGACCCAGCCGGAACGCGCACAGGCCGAGTGCCGCGTGCGCCTGGGGGCCGAAGATCGACGCGTCGAACGCGATCGGCCCCGCGCCGAGGCTGGCGCCGTCGATCGCCGCCAGGCGCGCGAACAGCGGCATCGCGGCGCCGCAGTCTCCGGCCTCGAGCAGCTGCCGCGCACGCAGCCAGGTAAGGGAGTGATTTTCGGGGAATCGCCGACATCCCTCGCCGAGCGCCGCCCCGGCGTCCCGCTTCTGGGCCAGCAGCAGGTCGGCGAGGTGCAGGTAGGGCAGACTGTCGAGCGGCCTCGCCGTACGCCGGGCGCCGACAATCGCGATCGCGCGCCGCCAGGCCTGCTCTGCACCCGGTTCGTCGCCGAGTCCCCGCCGCGTCAGACCCAGTTGATCCCAGCAATAGACGTGCTGCGGATCCTGGTCGAGCCTGGCTTCCAGCAGCGGGAGGTTGCGCAGGTGCTTGCGCCGCAGGTCGCCTTCGTAGCCGAGATGATCGATTGCGACAGGGCTGTCGCCGATGCGCCAGCGGCGGCCCGCGCACAGGCTTTCCAGGTCCGGTACCAGCGACTCATGGATGACGCCGCGGAACCGCAGGTCGGGCCGCTTGCGGAACAGCCGATATTCGCGATAGCGGGTGTAGCCGACGGCGGGCCGAAACAGCACCGTCTGGCAGACGTGGCGGGGAGAAGCGAGCAGTGTGTCGACGACCCGGCGATCGAACTCCACGACGCGTTCGTCGGCGTCGATGTACAGGATCCATTCGCCTCGCGCACCGTCGATCGAGGCGTTGCGGGCGGCGGCGAAATCGCCGGCCCAGACGTGGCCGAGGACCCTCGCGCCCAAGTCCCGGGCGATGTCTCGGGAGCGGTCGGTCGATCCGGTGTCGACGACGACGATGTCGTCGACATGGTCCTTGAGGGACCGCAGGCACCCTTCGAGGAAGCGCTCTTCGTCGCGAACAATCAGCGCCGCCGAGAGCAGCGTGCCGCCCAACGCGAACCGGGCCGGACTGGTGTGGGGGTCAGCGGTCGCGGCCGCGGCGCGCGAGGAAGGCTCCAACGGCCGCCATCGCCGTCGCCAGACCGGCGAGGCCCCAGCCGGAGGTCGCCGGAACGCTCACTTGCGTCTGGTTCTGGACCTGGGCCGCCGCAGCGGCGCCGAGGCTGTCCATCGAGAACGATGCGACGACGGGAGCCGTGTACACCGTCGCGCCGATCAGGATCTTGCGCACTGCGTCCCGGCGGCCTGGCTCGACTCGCTCCAGCACACGTTCGACTTTCTCCTCATTGCTCATGGTCGTTTCCTCGGCAAGTCCGGCGTGCGGTAGGAAGTCTCGGTGCGATCGGTTCGGCGAAAGGCGGGAGCATACACCGGTTCAATCGGCGAAGGAAAGCTCCGAAGCCCTGACTCAGGCACTTGAGGACGCGGCCACGCGGCGCGCCTTGGCCGGGGGCATCGCCGCCTTCCGCGCGCCGGCGGGTGTCCTGCAGGACGCGTTGCGGGCGCGCCAGGTGTCAAATCTCGGCAGGTTGTCCCCTCGATCCAACCGGAAGAAGCCGATGGTTCCTATGCCGTCAGACTCAACCAGGAGGATCGAGCGGCCACCCCTTCCGATCGGCCGGGAGTAGAATCCGGCCGACAATCATGAGCAGCAGACTACTCGCCATTGGGCTTGACGGGTTCGAGATCTCGATCGCCGAGCGGCTCATGGCCGACGGCCGCATGCCGAATCTCAGCCGGCTCCGTGAAAGGAGCGCGCGGTTCCGCCTGAATCATGGACCGGCCAAGTATTCGGGCCTCGCTTGGGAACACGTCAGTACCGGGCGCACCCCCGAGTCGCTCGATCGCCACTCCGCCGTGACCTTCGATCCCGAGACGTACGACGTGCGTCAGGAGCCGACGCGCGAAACGCCGGTCTTCGCCAAGATGAAGTCACGCACGGTGTTGTTCGATGTTCCGTACTGCGACCTGCAACGCGCAGCGAACCTGCAAGGACTCGCGCAGTGGGGGGCTCACGATCCCGGCGCGCCGCGAAGCTGCAATCCGCCTTCGCTTGCGGACGAGATCGCTGCAAGGTTCGGGCCTTATCCTGCCGCCGACTACATATACGCGATGGTCTGGCACTCTGCGGAGCAGACCGCGAGGGCCGGAGCCGCGCTGGCTGCGGCCGTGCGCGTGCGGGCGCAAGCGGCAGAATGGGTGTTGCGGACGCGCATCCCCGATTGGGAGTTGGCGGTGGTCGTGGTGAGTGAACCGCATTCCGCGCTCGAGCCGCTGTGGCATGGCGTGGATCCTCGACACCCGCTGCACCTCCTGCCCTCCGGTCCCGTGGCGCGGCAGTGCCTCGAGACCGTCTATGTCGAAACCGACGCGCTCATAGGGCGCCTCTGCGAATCGTTTCCCGACGCCTCCATCGCCGTCTTTGCCATGCACGGCATGGGCGACAACGGGGCCGACGTGCCGACGATGGTGTTGCTTCCGGAATTGTTGTATCGGCGGGCGTTCGGCCGACCATGGATGCGCGAGATCGCCTGGAGCGCCGTCCTGCCGGACGGCACGCCGCTGCTGGCGGAAGAGGAGACGTGGAACAACACGATGGAAGCGCGCATCCCGCCGCTCTGGTCCGATGCGGTCAAGGAGGCTCAGGCCGAGTCCGCGCGGCAGGCACTGCCGATCGCTCACGCCGGGATAGATTGGCAGCCGGCTTCGCGATATCGCCCCTTCTGGCCCTGGATGGAGGCGTTCGCGATGCCGTCGTTCTACGATGGGCGGGTGCGCCTCAATCTGAAAGGCCGGGAAAGGCTTGGCAGCGTGACGCCGGATCGCTACCGACCGCTGCTCGACGAGATCAGGGCACTGCTGGAGGAATGCATGGACCCCATCACCTCAAAGCCCGTTGTGGCCGGGTTCTCCGAAAGTCCGAAGTCGCCACTCGACGTTGGTCCGACCGAATCGGATCTCTACATCTACTGGGAAGGCCTTCCGCTGGGCTTCAGACACCCCGAACTGGGCAGGATTGGACCCGTTCCGTTTCGCCGGCCCGGAGGGCATTCGGGGCGGTTCGGCTTTCTGTATTGCGTCCATCCGTCGTTGCCCGTCGGCGACCTTGGCGAGGCCTCGTCGTTCGACGTCATGCCGACGTTGGCCGCCATCCTCCGCGAAGCCGCACCCGCGGCGCAGATGTCCGGCAAGTCATTGCTTCCGTAGCCCCGGCGAAGCCGCGAGCGACCGCGGATCCCCTCGCGATCCGTTTGCGTGCTCGGCCCGGTACCGGCCGCCAAGGGATGATCGTCCGACCCCAAAAATCAACCACGATGGCGACCGCCCACGCTAGACTCCGAAGGCCACGACTCTCCACGCGGTCATCGTCGTCGGATTCAGCGGTCAAGTTCGTCGGAATGCGCACGATGTCGGAATGCGCACGATGAAAGTGGAGAGGCGGATGGAGCGTGGGGCCGAAGCGGTGGAGGAAGGCCGCCGAGGCGCGCCGCGGGCCCGAATTGGAAACCAGACTACGGTGGCCGGACATCATGACCAGGATTCGCGGATGAAGGACCCCCAATCCCTGTTCAACGCCTCTCCCGAAGCGTTCTTCGAGGAGCTTGGCGCCCGATTCCGCAGCCTCGATGCGCGGCTCGACCGGCTGGCCGCGCGGCTCGACAGTCTCGCCGAGGTGATGGAGAGCCATCTTTCCAGCGGCATCCCGGTGTCCCGCGCCGCGGGGCTGCGGAGCGACTGGTCTTACGATGTGCGCACGCCGAACTTCTATTTCGACAATGTCTTCGACCTTGAAACCGGGCCGAACTACGTCAAGCGCTGGGTCAATGCCAGCGGCAGGCTGGCCGGCACCCTGGCGCTGCCGCGCGACGTTCCACTCGCCTTCGAAATCCTGGTCTGCGATTTCGCGAACGCTCAGGCCGGCTTGAGCTTCGCGCTGACGGTCGATGGGCGGGCGCTGCGCTGGGCGGAGCCGGGGCCGCGCCTGTTCCGCGCCATCGTACCGCCCGACCCTTCCGTCCGTGGCCTGGCCTTCAGCCTGGGTGTCGATCCGGCGCATTGCGGCGGCAAGGATGTCAGCTTCTCCTTCTCCTCCATCACCGTCCATCCAGTGGAGGCCGGCGCCGTCCCGGACGCCGCATGACCGCCGGTCCCGCCCTCTCGATCGTCATGTGCACCTATGACCGCTACGACCTCATCGGCGAGGCGGTGCGGACCCTGCTGGCCGATCCTTCGCTCGATCCGGAGCGCCATGAGATCCTGGTGGTGGACAACACGCCCGCCACGCGCCGCCGGAAGGTGGATTTCGCGGCACCGGGCGTGCTCCGGGTGGAGGGCTGCGACGCGCTCGGCCTGTCGCACGCGCGCAACCACGGCATCGTCGCGACCGAAGGCGGGATCGTCGCCTTCCTCGATGACGACGCCTATGTCCATCCCGGCTGGTGCGCCGCGGTGGAACGCGCCTTCGCTGAACAGCCTGACGCTGCGGTGGTCGGGGGCAAGGTGCTGCCGCGTTATGACAGCCCGGACCGTCCGCATTGGTACGAGGATCGGCTGTCCGGCTATCTGTCCTGCATCGATTGGGGAAACGCAGGGCGCTTCCTCAAGCCCGGACAATGGATTGTCGGCGCCAACATGGCCTGGCGGCGCGGCGTGTTCGATCGCCATGGCGGCTTCAACACGGCCCTCGGGCGTCGTGGCAGCGCCACGCTGATCAGCAATGACGAGACCGAATTGCTGGGGCGCGTCGGCCTCGCCCATGTCTGGTACGAACCCGCGATGGTGGCCGAACATCTGGTACCGGTCGAACGCATGACGCTGAGCTTCTTCCGATCCCGCGTCTATTGGCAGGCGATCTCCGACATGGTGGCCGGCATCGCGCGCACCGATGCGAAGGAATTGCAGGCCGATTTCGCCGATATCATCGTGCGCCTGCCGCCCGAGAACCGCAACATGCGCGCGTTCAGCTTCGAGCCCACGGATCGCGAGCAATTCGCCCTGCAGCTGCGCGCCATCTACGCCGCCGCGCTGATGATGGGCACCGCGACGCCCGTACCGCGCTGAGCCGGGCCCAGTGAGCGACCGCGTGCCCCCGGCCAGGACCGCGCTGATCGTCTCGCCCTTCGCGAGCTGGCCGCTCGATGTCGGCCATCGGCGGCGCGTGGCGCAGAGCACGGCGCTGCTCCGCGATGCCGGCTATCGCGTGACTTTCCTGTTGTACGCCTTCGAGAGCGGCTGGTACTGGCGCCGGCAATTGGGCGATTACAACGCGATGGCGGCACAATGGGACGAAGTGCTGGTGGTCCAGGCCAATCGCACCGTCGGCATGCCGCCGCGCGAAGGCGGCTTCCATGCGCTGGACGAATGGTGGAGCGAGGAACTCGAGGTCACGCTGCGTAACCTGTTCCGCCAGCGCCATATCGATGTAATGGTGGTACACAACGTCTGGCTGTCGAAGGCGCTGACCCTGGCGCCGTGCGCGACGACGACCGTGCTCGAAACCCACGACCTGTTCTGGAAGCGCCGCGCGCTGCTCGACCGAATCGGCATCGGCCATGATTTCTTCGAACCCGAGCAGGCCAGCGAGATTGTCGGCATCGATCGCGCGCAGTTCACCATCGCGATCCAGGAACGCGACTCGCAAGAGCTGACGCCGCTCGTCAAATCGAAACTCGTCACCCTGCCCTTCTACGATCCGGCGATGGAGGATGCGGCACAGCAGCCCCCGCGCGCCGCCTATCTGCATCCGGAAAAGGTGACCTTCGGCTTCCTGGGATCGGCACATACTTACAACGTGACCGGCATGCAGGCGGTGCTCGACGCGCTGGAGGACAGGGTCGCGCGCAGCTTCGCGCCGGTGGACCTCCTGCTGGGCGGCACGGCGGACGCGAAGCTCAAGACCCGCCTGCCGGCGACGCGCCTCGGCCGCGTGCCGAGCGAGGCCGGCTTCTACGGCGCCTGCGATATCGCGCTCGCGCCAACCTTCGAAGGCACCGGTTTCAAGATCAAGGTCGCGGACATGCTGGCGCTGGGCCTGCCCACCCTGGTCGCGCGCCATTCCGCGATCGGCACATCGCTGGATGGCGAGGCCGTCGCGGATACGCCCGAGGACATGGCCGAGGCAATGGTACGGATCGCCCTGACCCGCCCACCGCTCAGCGGTCTGCGTCGGCTATCGGAGCGCGCGCGCGAGGATTTGGCTCGCCGAACCGAAACGGGCACGCGAAGTTTCTTCCGCCTATTGCACGCGATCAAGCCCTGCCTGATCGTGGATCTGTCCGGCTGCGGGATCGAGCATGGGATGATGCCGCTGATTTCCTATTTCGCCCTGCTGCGCCATCTTCCGCCGAATGCCTTCACCCATGTCGTGCTGCGCGCCGAGGTGTTGGCGTTGGTGGAACCGGTGCTGCCGATCGGCGTGTGCGCCCTGTTGCGCGAGGAAGTTGCGGCTTTCACCGCCTGCTACCCCCATCGCCTGCTGGTGGACGTTGATGGCGCCAGCGCCGCCTGGTTCGCGCCCGGCGCGGATGACAGGGTGCTGCGCGACGATCGCTGGGCCTGGGTTGGCCAGGAAAGCGCAACCGCGGCGCAGGATGCCCCCGCCTTCCCGCTGCCGCTGCTCCATCCCGATGTGTCCTGGGATCCCTGCGTGGAGGCGCTGCGCAAGGCCTGGCGCGCGCGGCCCGGCAGCGCGCGCATGCCGGAGGGCACGGAGCGCATCCTGTTCCTGGATTGGGTCGGGGATGCGGCGCCGAGCCCGGCCGCCACGCTGCGGCGCAATCTCTGGCTGGTGAACATGCGCGACGCGGCCGCGACGGAGGCCGCCCTGATGGCGCTCCTCGACAGTCCCGAGCAATCGCTCGAGATCGTCTGGCTCGGCGATGAACGGCCGGTACTGCGCGGCATCGTCATCGAAGCGGCCGCCTCGCGCCGGCATCGTGTCTCCGGCCTGCTCGATGGCTGTTTCCTGGGCCCGGCGAACACCGACGCGGTTTTGGGCGATGTGAATCGGCGGCTCGGCGCGGCCGTCACGAGCATCCTTCGGGCCACGCGCGCCTCGGCCGCTTGATGACCGGCGCGGACACCACCGACGCGATCCGCGCGACACTTCAGGCCGGGCTGGTGCCGCCGATCGATGCCGCGGATCTTGACCGGCTGTTGGCTGCGATCGCCGGCCATCCGGATGCGGCCCTGGCCGCCGCACTCGGCGCCATCCTGGCCGATATTCCCTACCACGCGCCGGCAGAGAGCGTTGCACGGCCGCTGATCGAACTCTCTGTGGTGCTGGCCGCGTTCAAGGCGCCGCTCGATCACCGCGTCCTGATCGCCGAAGCCTGCGTGCGGGCCGGGCGCAGTTTCGCCGACCTGCCGAACCAGGAGGAGCGCGCGCCGGGCGGCTGGCTGGCGGTGGCCACCTTCTATCCCGCGCGCCGGCGTTGCCTGATGCGCGCCGCGCACGAGGCCGCGACAGGACCGGACCGCGCGGTGCTGCTCCAGGACCTGATCGCCTTCGATGATGCCGGCACGTTCACGCGCTTCGCCCCCGCCATCGCTGCCGGGCCGCTATCCTGCGAGGCGCTGGGGCTGGGCGCCGCGCCGCTCGCGCCGAACGAGCGGCGGGAATTCTGGCTCCGCCACGGCGACATCACCGGATTTTCGGATGCGGGCAATGTTCTGATCGTGCATGCCGGCGATGTCCCGCAAGGCCTGCGCCGCACACTCGATGCGCCGACGCGCGCACGCATCGCGGGCACCGCGGCAAAGCCGGAACTCTGGTGGTGGGCCGAATGCGGCTGGCCGCCGCAGCAGGAACGCCGCACCCGGGTCATGGTGGAGCGCGTGCCAGGGTTCGTGCGCGACGGGCTGCGCGATGGAACCGCGAGGCTGATCCTCAATTGCGGCCACGAGATCTCATTCGTGGACGACCATTTCGCCGAGCGGCTGCGCGCGCTGGCCGATGCACTGCGCTGCGATCCGAAGCGGATCGTCTATGTCGCACAGAATCCCAACGTCGTGGAACGCTATGCCGATCTGGTGAAATCTGACGCAGCCAGGGCTTCCATTGTCACCACCGGCAGCACGCCTCTGCTGCTGCCCTGGGATCAAACCACCGCCTCCATCGCGACCGTGCGGGGGCGGCATTACATCTGTTTCAACAACATCCCTCATCTGCACCGCGCGGCGTTCGTGCTGCGTGCCACGCGCGACGATCTGCTGGACCGCGGGCATGTATCCTTCAACTGGGGATTTTCCGCACCGCTCCCGCCAGGATCGCAGGCAATCACGCCGGAACGGCTACGCCCCTATTTCCCGGGGATGGAAAACGCCGCGCTGGCCGCCCTGATGGCGCGGATCGAGCCGCGCCTGCCGCTGCGCCTCGATCTCGGCGATGGGCGCGAGCTCGACAGCCATGGGCGCGGCGCGCATGTGGAACGCTTAGCCAGCGATCTCGCCGGCGATGCCTATGTCTACGTCGTCACCGAAAGCGACATGGAATACCCCGACCACGCGACGCGTTTCACCGAAAAGCTGGTCAAGCCGCTGGCCTCCTGCAATCCTTTCATCCTGTTCGGCAATGCCCATGTCCTGGCCGCGCTGCGGCGCATGGGATTCGAGACCTTCGGCGATGTCTTCGACGAGAGCCACGATTCCATCGCCGATCCCATCGCACGCTTCGACGCCGCCTATCGCAGCTTCCAGGCGATGTGCGCGATGAACCTGGCCGAGCTTGAGGCGCTGTACGTCAAGCTGCTGCCGCGGCTTCTGCACAACCGCGCCCATCTGGGCAAGGCGCGGGTCCGGTTCATCCAGGATATCCGCGCGGCGATCGCCGCCGCGCAGTAGTCCAAGGCGGCGTCGGGCCGCACCCGGCTCCGCCGGAGTGACGGATTCGTCGCTCACCTTCGCCATTTCCAGCGCAAGCAACGGGATGGACGCTCCCACCGGATAACGAGCGGCCGGGCGGGTCAGAGCCGGAAATGCCGCGCGATCGCCAGTCTGGGCGCCATGTTGCGGAATATCGGCCGCGACGCCATGGGTAAGTCGCGCGGGGCGCGTTGGATGCCACCGGCCACCGGCGCATGCCCTGTGATAGCATCATATCGAACAATGGACGGGCCTGAATGCCATCCGAAGACACGATCGGCTTCAAGTCTCAGTTCGGTCAGGACCGCTATGTTCTCGAGCGTTTCTTTCCGAACCGCCGCAAGGGGTACTTTGTCGAGATCGGCACCGTCGATGGCGTGGACCTGTCCAACACTTGGTATTTCGAACAGGTGCTGGGCTGGGACGGGCTGCTGATCGACGCGAGTCCCCGGTATTGCGAGTTGGCCGCGCGGCAGCGCCGCGCAACCGTGGTGAATTGCGCCCTGGCCGACACCGAAGGGCGCATGCTCTTCCTCGACGCCGGCTACGTCGGTGGCCTGCTGCGCTTCATGCCGCCGCGGCAGATTCTTGAAATCGAATACTACGAAGGGCCCAAACAGAAGCCGATCGGTGTTTTCTGGGTGGATACCAAGCGTCTGGATTCGGTGCTGTCCACGCAGGGCGTGACGCGCATCGACTATCTCTCAGTCGATATCGAAGGCGCGGAGCCGCAGATCCTGTCCACGCTGGATTTCGGCAAGGTCTCGGTCGGTGTCATCACCGTCGAAGCGAAGGGCGACGCGATCCACGCGATCCACGCGATCCTGGAACCCGCCGGCTTCGTTATGGAGGGCATGGTCGAGGCCGATGCCGTCTTCGTCCATCGCAGCTTCCGCGGCTGAGCGGCGCGACGGATCGCCGCCACAGGAAATGCGCACGCTCATTCTTCGCTTCGGCCCGAACGAGGCTCACGAGTCGTCGCCAGGGACGCGTCTGGTCCAGCTGGTTCCGGGCACGCCGGGCACCAATCAGATCACCTGGCAGCCGGCGTCCGAAGTGCCGGTGGACGAAATTCTGCTGGGCGAAGTCTTCCAGACCATTCGCGACGAGACCGGGCTGGCGCCGCTGGAACGCCGCGCGCTGTTCCTGGCGCTGTTTCCCGCCCTCGATTTCGGTGGCGAGTATGTGTTCGTCCTCAGCCCGGGCAAGGATGAGCCGGACCCTGCCTTGGCGGCGCTGGCCCAGGCGCTCGCGCGCGGCACGCAGAATTATTCCCGCGCCGGCATCGTGCATGGCCAGACCGATCGCGCCTATGCCGAGAACACGACCGCGGCGGTGACATTTCGCGGCGGCGAGGTCGCGGTCACGAAATTCAAGGGCGAAGGCCGCCCGCTGCGCATCATGCGCGCGGTATCGTGGCACGACTTTCCCGGTGAATGGGAGGAAGTGGTTCCGGCCGAACCGTATTCCCGCTCGCCACCGATGGTAGTGGACAATCCCGAATGGCTGGCGCAACGGCTCGCCCAGGCCATGGCGGAGGCGTGCCAGACGACGCGGGCGGGCCTGCTTGGCGTGCTGCGCAATATCACCATCGTGGGCGACGGCGCGGTGCATGATGGCAGGCTGCGCATACTGGCCGAAAGCCTGCAGAACATCGCGCAGGAGCGCGTGATCCCGCATTTCTACCGCCTGTCGAACCATAGTTTCGCCTCCCTCGGCTGGTGGGATGAGGAAGAAGAGCTCGACCTGCCGAACCTCGTCATGCTGAAGCAAGCCTATGACGGGAATTATGGACATTGGGTGATGGAGACCCTGCCCCGCATGGGCATGGTGGCCGAGCGCTTTTCGCCTGCGGACTGCCACGTCATGGTGATGGGCTGGTACGCACCGATGGTTCCGGTACATGCGGATTCGCTGCGCTGGTGCGGTGTCCTGCCCGAAAAAATACTGGTCAGCAGGAATTCGCCCATCCATGCAAAACGGGTGATCTTTCCGACGCCGATCTGCGATCCGCCCTGGGTCTTCGCGCCCTTCGCCATCCGCTTTCTGGAACGCCTGGCCGCGCGCGTGCAGGCCGCACATCCCGATATGGCCGCGGCGGCCGGCGAGCGGCTCTATCTCTCGCGCAACCGCTTCGGGCGCCGCGTTCTGCGTAACGAGGAGGAGGTCACGGCCTTCCTCGCCGCGCGCGGCTACCGCGTGTTCTATCCGGATACCTTGAGCTTCACCGACCAGGTGCTGGCGCTGTCGCGCGCGACGCATGTGGTGGCAAATATGGGTGCGGCGCTGACCAACGCCGTCTTCGCGCCGCGCGGCGTGCGCGTGCTCGCCCTCGCAACCGAAAACATGCCCGATGATTTCTTCTGGGACATCACGGCACAGAAGGGCGGCAGCTATTTTTCCCTGCATGGCCGCGCGACCGAGCCGGAAAAGGGCATGCAGGCCGATTTCAGCATCGGACTGGACCGTCTGCGCGAGGTTTTTGCGCTGTTCGATCCAGGCTGAACGCGCTCAGCGCGCGTCGAAATCCGCGACCGTGCCGGCCATGATGCGCAGCGTCAGCTCCAGCAGCGGGCCCGCGCGATCTTCCGGAAAAGCGAGGAATTGCCAGAGCAGCCCGGTGCGCCAATTCCCCGGCACCACCGCCTGGCCCACCAGATCGAAGGGAAGGTAGCGCTGCGCCGAGAAGAAGGCGAAGAAATCGGCTTCGCCATAGCCGTAGATCTCGGCGCTGACAGCTAGATCATTCTCGAAGGCGATTACCGGGCGGGACCGCGCGAGCAGCCCGGTGGCGCCGCGCAGCGCCGGGAACTCACCGCCCTCCAGATCGAGTTTGATGAAGAACGGATCGCGCGCGGCAAGCGCCGCGTCCAGCGTGGTCAACGCGACCGGGATGCGCTGAATATCCGGCGTTTCGCTGTAATGGCGCCGCGGCAGGATGCCCGACTGGCCATCCAGATTGCGGACCCAGGTGAACTCGGCGCTGCCCTCATGATCGGACAGCGCCTGGCGGAAGACCGTGACGTTGCGCGCGCCCGCCTCGCACAGGGCGGCGTCCAGCAGATCGGCCACGGCCGGGATCGGTTCGAAGGAAAATACCTGGCCGCTGCCGCGGGCGAGCAGGCGGCTCATCGGCACGCTGTGCAGGCCACGATTGGCGCCGCCGTCCACCATGTCGCGGTCCGGTTCGGCGAGCGCGGTATAGAAGCGGCGGACGAAGACCTCGTCGATGTTCACTCCCGCCAAGGCGTGCCCTTCCAGCACATGGCGCTTGTAGCGATCGAACAGCGAAGCATTGGCCGCGGTCATGGCGCGTTGGCCTCCTGGTAAGCGAAATGCGCCACCGCACCCGGTGGCGGAATCAGTTGCCGATCCCGGTCGAATTGCCAGAGCCTTTCGGCAGACCGGCGGAACAGCGCGATCCACAATCCGACATTGCCGGTATGCGTAATCACATGCTTTGCCTGGGCGACAAGATCCATCGCCGCGACCAGGCGGCGGGCGAATTCCACGCGCTCCAGCCCGTGCTCGGCCGAAAGATCGGTGTGGTGCAACGCCCTGTCGCCGGCGCTGACCGGAAGCTCGTCGAAGAACACGCAACGCGGGCCGAAATGCTCCGCGACCGCATCGCGCGCCTGGGACTGATCGGTCTGGATCAGCACGCGGTCCGCCTTGCCATCCCGCAGCAGGCGATCGGCGAGCGCGATGTATTCGCCGATATCGGCCGGCTGCACTTCCAGATGCTTGTCGGTGCCGCGCCAGCAGATCGCGACGCTGCGCGCGGGATCAAAGCCCGCGCCCGCGGTGAGTCTTTCCTGCAGGGCGCGCACGCGCGGGCCTGGCATGAAGAACCGTTCCAGGAAGGGGCGCAGCGTGGCGAAGTCGCGATCCCGATAATGCAGATGGTTGTGGCCGGCATAGAACAGCGCGAAGGGTTCGGGGATCGCGTCGCGCCCCGGCAGCGCGATGGCGGGGCGATGCGCAAAGACCTCGGCATGGATGTCGCGCGCTTCGCCATGCTCGCGATAGCCGAGGTAGACCGCATTGCAATCCGGCGCCGCAGGATCGATCCCCCAAGCCTGCAGGTGAACCAGGGATTCCAGCGTCGTCGAACAGTTCGAAAAGAATCCTGCATCATGCCAGAGCCGCGCGCGACCGATCACGCGCGGCGCATCCAGCTTGGCCTCGGTCATCGCCGCCCAGCGCAGCGGCGGCTGCGAGAGAAAAACCTCCACCTGATCCAGGTGCAGATGACCGTGGCGTTCCAGCTGCACGCGCAGGAAACGCCCATACAGCGGCAACAGGCTGTCGAACACCAGCGGCTTGCCGCTGTTCCGCCCACCGAATACGGTGCGCGAGGTCAGGATGGTACGCCACGCCTCGCCATCATCCGACAGCAGGATGTGCAGCGGCCGCGCCCGTTCATAGCCCCCAAGGCCGGCATCGTCGCGGTTCCACAGCACGATGCGCCCGATCGGAACGATCGCGCCGAGGTCCACCTCCCACCACGGATTCGTCTCCTCGGACGTGCTGAAGGAGAAAGATCCGGTGAAGACGCCGCTCACCGCCGCCCCGGAGCGGCTGCCGTCGGCATCGCCGCTGCTCTGCCGCGTCGGCCGGCCGAGCGCCAGGTTGAATTCGGCCGCGGGGGCGTGCTCACTCACCGGCCGACCAGCTCCTGGCGCGTATCGAATTGCAGGAGGCGCTCGGCGGAGCCGCGATAGAGCGCGATCCACAGGGCGACGTTGCTGGTGCAGGTGATGACATGGCGCGCGCGCGCCATGATGCGCACGGCGGCCAGGAAATGCTGGGCCATGCCGAAGCGGGATATGCCGAACTCGCTCTGCATGTCGCGCGCATCGTGATGCACGCCGACATCGCCGGCGGTCACCGGCAGCGCATTGAAATAGACGCAGCGCGGTCCGAAATGCGCAGCGAGCGCGTCGCGCACCTGCGCCTGATCGGTCTGCACGAAAACGCGCAGCCCCGGCTCCGCCGCCAGGATGCGCTCCGCCTCGGCGATGAAACGCCCGATTTTCGTGGGCGGCACTTCGGAGGATTTGTCCGTGCCGCGATAATAGATCGCGATCAGCTGCGCCGGGTCCAAACCATGTTTCGCCAGCAGCCGGTGCTCGATTTCCCTCACCGCGGGCAGTGGCGTGAAGTGCCGGGTGACGAAGGGCGTGATGGCCGCGAAGTCGAGCGCGCGGTAATGCCAGTGGCAATGGGACGCGTCGAACGGGCCGTAGCTGGCCGCCGTGTGCTCGAGGTTCGGCAGATCGATGTCGGCGGGCGGAACGAACAGCGCCGCGTGAACATCTTCGGGCCCCTCCCGATCTCGCGAAACGGTGTGGGTTCGCGTCGTGTCGAGCGCCTCGGTGACGATGCCCCAGCTGTGCAGCGTCACGATCGTTTGCAGCATGGTGGAGCAGACGGAAAAAAAACCTGAATTGTGATCCATGCGCAGGCTGGCGCGCGGCCCGGCGCGCGTCATGCAGAGCCGCGTCACCTCACCGAAACGGATCGGGGGCAGCGCCAGGAAGACCTCCACCTGATCGAGATGGAGATATTCGACGCGTTCGATTTGCAGCAGGATGTAGCGCGTCATGGCCGGGATCAGCGTCTCGATCTCGAGCGGCAGTCCGAAGCTCTTGGCGCCGAACACGGCGTGGCTGTACCACAGCGTTTCCCACGCCGCGCCGTCGCGGGAGGTCAGCACACGCAGCGGGCGCGCGCGCTCGGCGCCGTTGATGGCGGCATCGTCGCGATTCCAAACGGTGATGCGCCCGACCGGTAGAACCGTGCCGAGATCCACCTCCCACCACGGATTTTCCTCGCGATCGGTGCAGAAGGAAAAGAGCCCTGTGAAGCTCCCATTCGTCGCGGTGCCCGAACGCGTGCCATCGGCATCGCCGCTGCTTTGGCGCGTTGGCCGGCCGCGGGAGACATTGATCGAAGCGGGAGGCGGGGCGGATATCATCGGATGCGCTTCGGATTGGGCGATGGAACCATTCTCGTAAAGGTGAAGTGCGCCGTCGCGACCGCTGTCGCCCTGCATCGTCATCGCCGCAAGGACGCCGCCCGCCCGAGGATTGCGGCCACGATCGCGACATTCGCTTCCCGCATCGCCAACAGGAGTTCGGTGAGGCGCGGATCGTGGAACAATTTCCGCCGGTATGCCGCGAAATTCTCGTGCACATCGCGCACGATCTCCAGCATGCCCTCGCATTTCCCCAGATGATGAACGGGCGATTGCGCAGCTGCTCGCGCAGCGGAACGTCCTCGCTGACGATGACGGCGCCCGAGAGCAGCGCAGGCAGGACGCGGAACTCCGCCAATGTATCAAGAATATCGGTCTGACGGATATTGATGAGGATGCGCGTGTTCCGGTAGGTCTCCGCGACCGCGCCATGCGCGAAGATGCCCTGCAATTGCGTCAAGGGCAGACCAATGCCCCGCGCCTGCTCAGCGAAGGTCGCCCGACGCGGCGATTCATGGCCGAGCGTCAGCAATGCGTTGTCGCGCGTTTCGATCTGGTGCCCGATGTCGGCGAGCGGCGTGAGCACAGCTTGGCTTTCGAGTGCGAGCGCAATCCCCCAACCGGCTCCGAACTGCTGGCACTGGCGAAGCGCTGGGACGTGATTGCCGCCGGGAACCTGATCGACGCGGTCGCGGCGAGCATGGCGCAGTTCGCTGCCGTCGCAAAAGCACGGGGGGTTCCCTCGGCCAACGTTGCGGAAATCGGCGCCGATGTCGCGCGACGGGCGGGTCGGCTGGCAAGCTGAGTTCCAGGCGACGAGGCCGAGACGGCGGCCGGCCTACAATGCTCATCTATGTCGAATCCCCTCGCCGGCGCGCTGTCGCCGTTGCTGACGCCGCAGGGGCATCTGCGGTTGGCAGCGGATCCCGAATCGGTTCCGCTGCCGGCGGAGCTGCACGACCGGATCGTCGCAGCCTTCGGGTCGGGCGCCGGTCACGGACTGCTGCAACTGGGCGCGTCCGAGGTCGGCAGCGTCCTGACGCCGGCGCTCGCCTGGTGGCGCGAGTTTGCCGCGCGCTACGTGACCGCGCTGTGCGCCGCCGTCGATGGCGCGGCGATCGCCGTTCCCGTGCCCGACGCGGCTGCGCTCGTCGCCATGATCGCCGACGCGCCGCCGATGACCGGTACCGAATACCTGACGCCGGAAGTGCTGGTCGCGCTGTGGCGGGAACTCGACGCTGCGCTGCACGCCGAGCTGACGTCGTCGGGGTCCGCGCTGCAGGACTTTCTCAAGGCGCGCCATCCGGCGTGGAACCTGGTCGGCCGGGTCCACTTCAATCTTGCCGAGAACCGCAAGGACGCGGAGGCGCCGTTCGCGTTTCTGGCAACGTACACGCCGCGCCTGTCGGCGCAGGGTAAGGCGCAGCACCTGCCGCTCGGGCACGCGCTGGCCGAATTTTCCGGCGGCAGGAGCAAGGCGCAGCTGCTGTCGCTGCTCCTGCCGGTGCAGCGCGCCGCGGAGCAATGCGCCTGGCTGCGCGACATGGTCGACGCCGGCGAGATCTATCACCCGCTGCGCTGGACGCCGGCAGACGCCTGGCGCCTGCTCCAGGATTTTCCGAAACTCGAGGCGGCCGGGATTCTGGTGCGCGCGCCGGGCAACTGGCGGGGCGGGCGACCGGCACGGGCGCAGGTCAACGCCGTGGTCGGCGCCCGCCCGCCGTCGACGCTCGGGATGGAGGCGCTGCTCGACTTTCGCATGGAACTGACGCTCGACGGCGAGCGGATGAGCGCCGCCGAGATCGACGCCCTGCTCCAGGGCGTCGACGGCCTGCAATGGATCCGCGGCCGCTGGGTCGAAGTCGACCGCGGGAAGCTCGGCCGCCTGCTCGCGCGCTTCGAGGCGCTCGAGCGCTCGGCCGGGGAGGACGGACTGCCTTTGGTCGAGGCGATGCGGTTGATGGCGGGGGCGGCGGTCGACGGCGCGCTCGCCGGCGCCGACGATGCCGACTGGTCGCAGCTCACCGCAGGGCCGTGGCTGGCCGACACGCTGCGCGGCCTGCGTCAGCCGGAAGGTCTGGCGCAGGTCGATCCGGGGCCGGAGCTGAAGGCCAGCCTGCGCCCTTATCAGCAGGCCGGCGTGCGCTGGCTCTACCTGCTCACCCGGCTCGGGCTGGGCGCCTGCCTCGCCGACGACATGGGACTCGGCAAGACGATTCAGGTGCTGGCGCTGCTGCTGGTGCTCAAGCGCGAGCGGCAGGGAGCATCGCGCCCGAGCCTGCTGGTGGCGCCGGCTTCGCTGCTCGCCAACTGGGTGGCGGAAGCCGAGCGTTTCGCGCCGGGCCTGCGCCTGCTGACCGCGCACCCGTCGGCGATGCCGGCCGCGGAACTGCAGGCGCTGGGCGAGGCGCAGCTGGCCGGCATCGACCTCGTGATCACCAGCTACGGCACCTTGCTGCGCCTGCCGGCGCTGGAAGCGGTGCGCTGGCGCCTGGCCGTGGTCGACGAAGCGCAGGCGATCAAGAACCCGGGCGCCAGGCAGACCCGGCAGGTCAAGAAAATGAAGGCCGAAGCGCGCATCGCGCTCACCGGCACGCCGGTCGAAAACCGGCTGTCCGACCTGTGGTCGATTTTCGACTTCACCCACCCCGGGCTGTTGGGCTCGGACAAGGTCTTCGCCGCTTTCACCAAGCGCCTGGCCGGTCGCGAGAGCTTCGGCCCGCTGCGGGCGCTGGTGCGGCCGTACATCCTGCGCCGGATGAAGACCGACCGCCAGGTGATCGCCGATCTCCCGGACAAGACCGAGCTCAAGGCCTGGTGCCACCTCAGTCCGGCGCAGGCGGCGCTCTACCAGCGTGCGGTGAAGGATCTCGCGCTCGCACTCGAAGACGCCGAGGGCATCGGGCGCAAGGGCGTGGTGCTGTCGTACCTGATGCGCTTCAAGCAGATCTGCAACCATCCGTCGCAATGGCTGGGCGACGCGGCGTGGAAGGCGGAGGACAGCGGCAAGTTCGCGCGGCTGCGCGAGCTGGCCGAGGTGGTGGCGGCCAAGCAGGAAAAGGTTCTGGTGTTCACGCAGTTTCGCGAGACCACCGAACCGCTGGCGGCGTTTCTCGGAACCGTCTTCGGCCGCGAGGGCCTGGTGCTGCACGGCGGCACGCCGGTCGCGAAGCGCCGTGCGCTGGTCCAGCGCTTCCAGGACGACGAGCTGACGCCGTTTTTCGTGCTCTCGCTCAAGGCCGGCGGCGCGGGGCTCAACCTCACCGCCGCCTCGCACGTGATTCACTTCGACCGCTGGTGGAACCCCGCGGTGGAGAATCAGGCCACCGACCGGGCCTTCCGCATCGGCCAGCAGCGGAACGTCCTGGTGCACAAGTTCATCTGCCGTGGCACGATCGAGGACCGGATCGACCGGCTGATCGAGTCGAAGCAGCAGCTGGTGAAGGACGTGCTGGAAGGCGGAGCGGAACTCCTGCTCACCGAGATGAGCGACCGCGAGCTTCTGGACCTGGTGCGGCTCGACATTCGCACCGCGCAGGAAAGTTGATCATCAGGGAGGACGTCAATGAGCTACGGGGGTTGGAAGCCCTATGTCTCCGTCGCGGATCGGCGGCGCAAGGCGGAGAAGGCCGCCGCCAAGGCGACCAAGGGCGGCGCGGCGCTCACGCCCATTGCGCCGTATCGGGGCGCCGTCGCCAGGACCTTCTGGGGCAAGGCGTGGTGCGACAACCTGGAGCGCTACAGCGACTACGCCAATCGCCTGCCGCGCGGGCGCACCTACCTGCGCAACGGCTCGGTCATCGACCTGAAGATCACCGCAGGCCGGGTGCAGGCGCAGGTGGTCGGGTCGAGCCTCTACCGGGTCGACGTGACCGTGGTCGCGGTTCCGGACCCGCATTGGCAGGCGATCTGCGCCGACTGCGCCAACTCCATCGACTCCCTGGTGGAACTGCTCCAGGGCAGGCTCTCGAACGCGGTGATGGAGCGCATCTGCAAGCCGGGCACCGGCCTGTTTCCCGCGCCCGCGGGGATGAAGTTCACCTGCAGCTGCCCGGATTGGGCGCAGATGTGCAAACACGTCGCCGCCGTGCTCTACGGCGTCGGCGCCCGGCTCGATCACCAGCCGGAACTGCTGTTTCGCCTGCGCCAGGTCGACGCCGAGGCGCTGGTCGCGCATGCCGACGCCGGGTTGTCGCGAGCGAAGGGCGGCCCGGCCGCGGGCAAAGTGCTCGACGACGCGGCGCTGGCCGACGTCTTCGGCATCGAGATGGCCGAGCTGGCGCCGGCGATCGCGCCGGCGATCGCGCCGGCGAAGCGCAAGAGTCGGTCGCGCGAAACTCCGGCGGCGGCGTTGCCATCCAAGCCCGCGAAGGCGGCGGCACGACGCACGCTGGCCGTGCCGGGAAAGGCTTCCTCGCGCTGAGTGCCGAAGGCGGCCCGGGTGACGGTGCACGCCCGCTCCTGATCGGCGTGCGCGGGCTCCCCCGTTCCGTCAGCAGATGGCGAGGTCGGCCATCACGCCGGCTCCCTGGTCCCGGGGTCACTCCCCGCGTATCAGCGCCACGAGGTCTTCGGTGGACGGCAGCAGCGCCATGTCGCCTTCCGCCAGGATGCTTTCGGCCAGCGCACGCTTGTCCTGGTGCAGCAGCACGATCTGCTCTTCGATGGAGCCTTTGGTCACCAGTCGGTAGACCGTCACCGGGCGGCCCTGTCCGATGCGGTGCGCACGGCCCATCGCCTGATCCTCGGCGGCGGGATTCCACCACGGGTCGGTGATCAGCACGTAGTCGGCCGCGGTCAGGTTGAGCCCGAGCCCGCCGGCCTTGAGGCTGATCAGGAAGAGCTCGCCCTCTCCCGCCTGGAACGCGGCGACGCGGCGCGTGCGCTCGGCCGCAGGCGTGCCGCCGTCGAGATACTGGTAGGCGATGCCGGCCGCGTCGAGCGGTTGGCGCAGCAGTGTCAGGAAATCGACGAACTGGCTGAACACCAGCGCCTTGTGCCCGTTGGCCACGAGATCCGCAGCGAGGTCGGCGAACGCCTGCAGCTTGGCGCCGGCGACGCCGAATTCCGGGCTCACGAGCCGCGGATCGCAGGCGGCGCGGCGCAAGCGCGTGAGCTGCGCCAGGATGTTGAGGCGCGCCTGGCCCGCGGGCTCGGTCGACAGCGCGCGATCGGCGTCGGCGACCGCCCGCCGGCGCAGCGCTTCGTAGTGGGCGGCCTCGGCCGGACCCGGCGCGAGCGCAACCACCAGTTCGGTCCGCGGCGGCAGCTCCTGCAGCACCTGTGCCTTGGTCCGGCGCAGCACGAACGGCCCGATCAGGCGCTTGAGCAGATGCTGCGCATCGCGATCGCGGTCGCGCTCGATCGGCCCGGCGAAGCGCGCGTTGAACCGCGGGAGCGTGCCCAGGAGCCCGGGATTGGCGAAGCGCATGATCGACCACAGGTCGGCCAGGCGATTCTCGACCGGCGTGCCGGTCAGCGCGAGCCGAAAATCCGATTCGAGCTCGAACACGGCCTGCGAGCGCTTGGCCGCGGCATTCTTGATCGCCTGCGCTTCGTCGGCGATCACCGTGTGCCACACCCGCGACGCAAACCGCTGCTGCGCCTGCTGCAGCAGCGTGTAGGAGACGATGATCACGTCCATCGGTCCGGCGGCGGCGACCATCGCATCGCGCTCGCTCTCGCCGTAGAGCGCCACTCCGAGCGTGGGCGCAAAGCGCTGCGCCTCCGCGTGCCAGTTGCCGCAGACCGACGTCGGCGCGACGATCAGCGCCGGGCCTCCGGCGCCGCGGGCGAGCAGCACCGCCAGACCCTGCAGCGTCTTGCCCAGACCCATGTCGTCGGCGAGGCAGCCGCCGAGGCCGGCACTCGCGAGGCGCATCGCCCAGCGGAAGCCGTCCTCCTGATAGTTGCGCAGATCCGTCTGCAACGCCCGCGGCACCGCGGCCGACTCGTCCTGCGCGCGATGCAGGCGCTCGATCGCCGCGCGGAACTCGCCGTCGGCGTCGACCGTGGCCGTGTCGAGGACTTCGTCCAGCCACGCCGCAGCGAGACGCGGGACGCGCACGCCCTCGCGCCCGATCTCCGCCACTTTCGCCAGTTGGGCGAGCCGCTGCTTGAGCGAGCGCGTGAGCGCGACGTAAACACCGTCGCCGATCGGCACGAAGCGGCTGCGCGCCGACCCCGCCGCCAGCAGCGTCTCGAAATCGATCACGGTGCTCTCGTCGACAGCCGCACGCCCCTGCAGCTGGAACCAGTGGCGCTGGCTCCTGACGACGATGCCGAGCTGCGGCGTGTCGAGCGTCATCACGCGCACGGGCTTGCCCTTCGGCCAGTCGACGGCCAGCACCGCCGGCAGCTTCGGCAGGGTCTCCACCGCGTCGAGCGCGTGCTCGGGATCGGCGATCAGCCACTCGCAGCCGCCGGCGTCGCCGGCCGCCTCGTCGAGATACGGCAGCGCATCGAGCACCGCGTCGAGATGCGCGCGCTCGGCGTCGAGATCGCGCCCCGTGCCCACCGTCTCCCCGCCGATCGCCGCCATCAGCCGCGTCCGGCCGCGCGCCGGCGCGACGCGCGGCCCGTCGGCGCCCAGCGGCGCGACGACGAGGCGCAGCATCAGCTTGTCGCCGACCGGCGCCAGTTCCGCGCGCAGCCGCGCCTCGGCCGCGACTTCGCGGCCCGCTTCGGCGTGATCGGCGTGCACGTCGAAATGGGAGGCCAGCGCGCGCAGCGTGTGCTGCAGCTCGTCGTGCCCCGCCGCCGGGACGCAGAGACTGCCGGAGACGAGCTGCGCGGCGCGCCGCTGCGCGGCCGAGAGACGGATCACACGCAGCCGCTGCGGCGTGTCGGCCACCAGCGTGATCATCCGCAGCGCCTCGGCTTCGCGCTGCGCGGCGGCGTCGACGTAGTAGCGGGCGTCCGGGTCTTCGGCGGCGCGCACCGCCGGCGTCACGCGCAGGACGAAGCGATCGCCGTCGCGCGTGACTTCCACTTCCGGCGTGCCCTCGATGAGGTCGACGACCTGCTCGGGCGCGCCGGCGAGCACCACGGCCGGGTGGCCGACCAGCGCGATGATCGCGGCGGCGCGATCGATGGTCCAGGCACGCGAGTACTCGCGCTCCTTGCGTATGGTTCGCGCAACTTTCGCATCCCACGGCGGCAGGCGTTCGCTGCCGGCGATCTTCGCCAGGCCGAGCGGCTTGGGCTTGCCGAAGCCGCGCGGGCCGCGCTTCTGCTCGAACGGCTCGATCGCCTCGAGCGCGCCGTCCTTGCCCATCCGGATGGCCCACAGGATGCGGGTCGCCTCGACGCCCGGTTCGGCCACGGCCGGGCCCGCGCCCAGCACCTGCAGCGCCGAGAGCACGTCGCGCCACTGCTCGCGCGGACCCGACACGAAAAACGGCGCCGCCGGCGCCTTGCCGGCGAGCACGGCTTCGGCCGCGTCGACCTGCGCGACCAGCCAGTCGAGATGGCACGGCACCAGCCGCTGGCGCAGCGCATCGGCGCAGGCAGCGACGGCGGCGGGCTGCGCGGCATCCCCTTGCTTCGGCCGCAGCGCATCGCGCCCCAGCCACGCCGCGAGCAGCAAGGTCCAGAGCGTGCCGAAGTTCGTGTATGGGTACGACTGCGCCCGCAACGCGAAGGCGCCCGGCTCCAGCGCGGCGTCGCCGAGGCGCGAGCCGATCGCATTCGCCCAGCGACCCCAATCGTCGAACGGGCTTGGCGTGCGGGTGCCCGCTTCGCCGAGGCAGAACTTGCGCGCGAGGTCCAGGTGCTTCGGAGTCTGCTGGGCGAGCAACGCCAGAGGGTAGAGCCAGGTGATGCTCACCGGGAAGATCCGCTTGCGCGCGCCGACCTCGGCCTGCCGCAGCTTGATGGCCGCGACGAACGCCACCTGCGCGTCGTTCCAGCGACCTGCCTGCACGAGCAGACAGGCGCGCAGCGCATCCGCCGATCCGCCCTTCAGCGCGCCCAGCGCTTCCCGCGCACGGTCCGCGTCGCCGCGGTGCAGCAGCAACTCCGTCAGCGCCAACCGCAGATGGGCCGGCATCTCGTCCCGCTCGGTGTCGAGCTTCGTCAGCGCCCAGTCGCAGACAGCCCGAAGGTCCGCCCGCCACGCGTGAGCGGTTTCGCAGACGGCGACGAACGCGAGCTCCCAGCGCCACTGCGGCGTGACGCGCGCGAACAGCGCCGCGTCGAAGGCCGGGAACGCCGCCGCCTGCAGCACCTCGTTCCAGTCGAGCGTGCGCTGGATCCGGGAGCGCAGGCGCCCGAGCTCCGCCGCCGATGCGCCGGAGAACAATTCGAGCCGCAGCAGTCCGATGGCCTCGGCCGCGTCGTAGAGCGGCAGCTGCGCGTCGCCGGGGTGGGTGCCGATCGAATCCACGCGGCGCAGCGCCTCGCGCAGCGTGGCCGGAGCCATCGCGTCGAGGACCTCGCGGTACAACGGGCCGCGGATGCGATCGTCCAGTCGCCAGAAGCCGGCGCGGCCGGGCCGCTCGATCAGCGAACCCTGCGCGCGCAGCTCGCCGATGGCGCGCCCGACGTCGTCCTGCGTGTAGGCCCTGCCGTCGTGCCGCCGCGCCTCCAGCGACGACAGCAGCTTGCAGACGGCGGTGCGCGGGCGAAACGTCCACAGCAGCGCCATGGCCGCCGCGATCTGGCGCGTGTCGTCTGCGGCCGCGCCCGACGGCGCCTCGAGCGCGGGCGACGCGGGATCGGGAAACAGCGGTCGGGTCGAGGGGTCGGTCATGACCGCAGCGGCGGACGACGGCTCCGGCGCGACTGCGCGGCGGTCAGCTCGGCACGTCTGACCGGGCATCGGGTCGGGCGCCGGGTCGGAATGCCGGTCCCGGCTCGGCAATTGGACTTGCGGTACAACGGATCGGGCGCGTCGAAGGTCGTCTTCATGCCCCTCATCCGCAATGATTCGATAATCCCGATGGGGGCCCGGTCAGAAGTGTAGCAGGCGCCCCCTCTTTCGGCGTGATCGGACCCATCGGACCCATCGCCGGGAAACGAACTCGGGTCTCGACCGGACGAGGTCCGCCGGATGCGCCCCAACCTGGGCTGCGGCGTCGGCGATGACATGGACGATCTGCCTGCCGAGCACGGCGTCGGGTCGGCCTGCCCCGGTGCCGCGGACCGCGCTCATGGTAGCGTAAAGCATTGCGGTATCATCCCGTCATGGCAGACGACACCGAAACCTCGGCCGACAGCGCTCCCCGCAGCCGCCGCCCGCGCCGCGGTGCGGGCGGCGTCACGCTGCACGAAGTCGCGCGAATCGCCAAGGTTGCGCCGATCACGGCGTCGCGCGCCCTCAATACGCCCGACCGGGTGGCGCCAGCCACGCTTGCCCGGGTCCGGGAGGCCATCGAAAGAACCGGCTATGTCCCGAACACGCTCGCCGGGAGCCTTGCCTCGAGCCGGAGCCGGTTGGTTGCCGGGGTGGTTCCCACCGTCGTCGGGCCGGTGTTCCAGGAGTTGATCCAGTCCCTCGACGATTCCTTCGCGGCGGCGGGCTACCAGTTCATGCTCGGCCAGAGCGGCTACAACGCGTCGCGCGAGGACGCTCTGATCGAGGCGATCATCGGGCGGCGGCCGGACGGCATTGTGCTGACCGGCGCGGTGCACTCCGAAACGGGGCGCCGCCGGCTGCAGGCGTCGCGCATCCCCGTCTGCGAGACCTGGGACCTCACCGACACGCCGATCGACACGCTCGTCGGCTTCTCCCACGAAAAGGTCGGGACGGCGGTTGCCGCGCATCTCGTCGCGACCGGCAGGCGGCGCCTCGCCGTCCTGACCGGCGACGACCATCGCGCACTGCGGCGCAAGGCGGGGTTCGTCGAAGCTGTCCGCGCCGCCGGGCTCGCCTGGGACTCCGGCGACGGCGTCCCCACGGGCATCGTCGGCGCGCCGACCACCGCGGGCAGCGGTCGCACCGGGCTCATCGACCTGCTGGCGCGGTACCCCGACATCGACGCCGTCTTCTGCAGCTCCGACCTGCTGGCCGTGGGCGTGCTGATCGAGGCGCGGGCGCGCGGGCTCGCCGTGCCGGAGGCGCTCGGCGTCGTCGGCTTCGGCGATCTGGCGCTGTCGCGGGACTTCGACCCGCCGCTGACCACGGTGCGGATCGACGGCACGACCATCGGGCGTCTGGCCGCCCGGTTCATCGTCGACCGGGTCGAGGGCCGCCCGGTCGCTGAACGGGTGATCGACATCGGGTTTTCGGTCATCCGTCGCGCCAGCAGCTGACCGCCCGCGGCCGTCGCCGGCCACCCCGCCCGGCCACCCCGCCCGCTTGACAGCTTTTCGAGGATAGCGCTACCATCATCGCCGGTTGGTAGCGCTACCTATCGAACGCCGGACCGTGCCTGATTCACGCCCCATTTCCACGGCGCTGCTGCGGGACCGATCCCGCTACCGCATCCACGGAGGAATCATGAAGAGACTTTTCGCAGGACTCGCACTGGGTCTTGGCCTCGCGAGCCAGACTTTCGCCGCCTATCCCGACAAGCCGGTCACGATCATCGTGCCGTTCCCGCCCGGAGGCTCCACCGACATGGTCGCGCGCGCGATTGCGCCCCGGCTGCAGCAGCAGTTCGGCCAGCCGTTCGTCATCGACAACCGTGCCGGCGCGACCGGCGCCATCGGCGCCACTGCGGTCAAGAACGCGGCCCCCGACGGTTACACCTTCATGGTGGCGTCGATCGGCGTCTATGCCATCAATCCGTTCATCCAGAAGAAGCTGCAGTACGACCCGGTGAAGGACCTGGACCCGATCACGGTCGCGGTCCGGGCGCCGAACGTCCTGGTGACGAACCCGAACTTTGCCGCCAAGTCGGTCCCCGAACTGATCGCGCTGCTGAAGAAGAACCCGGACAAGATCACGTTTGCCTCGTCCGGTGCCGGCTCCTCCGACCACCTGACCGCCGCGCTGTTCTGGCAGAAGACCGGCACCAACGGCATCCACGTTCCCTACAAGGGTGGCGCGCCCGCGATCACCGACCTGCTCGCGGGGCACGCCGACGTGTCGTTCCAGAACATCAACGCCGTCATCAGCCACATCAAGGCCGGCAAGCTGAAGGCGCTGGCCGTGACCGGCGAAAAGCGTTCACCGCTGCTGCCCGACGTTCCGACGCTGGGCGAAGCGGGCGTGCAGGGCGCCGACGTCTTCTCGTGGCAGGCCGTCGCCGGTCCCAGGGGACTGCCCGCCGACGTCAAGAAGAAGCTGCACGAGGGCATCGTCGCGGCCCTGAACGATCCGGAGAACCGCAAGCGCATGGAAGATGTCGGCTTCGAGATCGTCGCCGGCACCCCGGAGCAGATGGCGCAGTTCCAGGCGCAGGAGCTCGAGCGTTGGCGCCAGGTGATCCAGGTCGGGAAAATCGAGCTCGAGTAGATACACATGGACGGTTTGTCGCCAACGAGCAGAGTACGCGGGGCGCCGAAGGTCACGGCGATGCGGGTGATCCCGGTCGCCGGACGGGACAGCATGCTGCTGAATCTCTCCGGCGCCCACGCGCCGTTCTTCACCCGCAACCTGGTCGTGCTGACCGACGCCGCCGGATGCACCGGCGTCGGCGAGGTGCCCGGGGGGGAGAAGATTCGTGCGACGCTCGAGGACTCGCGACCGCTGGTGATCGGCCGTACGCCGGGCGAGTTCCGGGGCGTGCTGCAGGAAGTGCGGCGCCGCTTTGCCGATCGCGACGCCGGCGGACGCGGCACCCAGACCTTCGATCTGCGCACGACCATCCACGCGGTGACCGCGATCGAGTCGGCGCTGCTCGATCTTCTCGGGCAGCACCTCGACGTGCCGGTCGCCGCCCTCCTCGGCGACGGCGTGCAACGGCGGGAAGTGCCGGTCCTGGGCTACCTGTTCTATGTCGGCGACCGGACGCGCACGGGGCTCGCCTATGCGTCGGAGCCCGACGCTGCCGACGACTGGTGCCGGTTGCGGCACGAGCCGGCGCTGACGCCGCAGGCCGTCGTCCGGCTGGCCGAGGCTGCACACCAGCGCTACGGCTTCGAGGACTTCAAGCTCAAGGGCGGCGTCATGGCGGGCGAGGCGGAGATCGAGGCGGTGACCGCGCTTTCGCGGCGCTTCCCCGCCGCGCGCATCACGCTCGATCCCAACGGCGCGTGGCCGCTCGAGGAAGCCATACGGCTGTGCCGCGGACGCCACGACGTGCTCGCCTACGCCGAGGACCCCTGCGGCGCGGAGAACGGCTATTCGGGCCGCGAAGTCATGGCCGAGTTCCGCCGCGCGACCGGGCTCCCCACCGCGACCAACATGATCGCGACCGACTGGCGGGAGATGGGCCACGCGATTCAGCTGCAGTCGGTCGACATCCCGCTCGCCGATCCGCACTTCTGGACGATGCAGGGATCGGTGCGCGTCGCGCAGATGTGCAGCGAATGGGGCCTGACCTGGGGTTCGCATTCGAACAACCACTTCGACGTGTCGCTGGCGATGGTCACGCATGTCGCGGCCGCCGCCCCGGCGCCGATTACCGCCATCGACACGCACTGGATCTGGCAGGACGGCCAGCGGCTCACGCGCGCGCCGCTGGCCATCGCCGGCGGTCGCATTGCGCTGCCGGATCGTCCGGGCCTCGGCATCGAAATCGACGAAGCCGAGGTGGAGAAGGCGCACCGGCTCTACCTCGAACAGGGCCTTGGCGCGCGCGACGATGCGGTCGCGATGCAGTCGCTGATCCCCGGCTGGGCGTTCGACCGCAAGCGGCCCTGCCTCGTCCGCTGACGACCCCGATACGACGCCAGGCGGGCGCCACGAACCCGTAGCGCAGCCCCAGGAGGACATGCCAAGTGGCGATGCCGATTCGCAGCCCCAAGGACTTCTGGGCCGGGCTGCTCTATGCGGGATTCGGGAGCGCGGCAATCCTGCTCGCCCGCGATTACGGCTGGGGGTCGAGTTCGCGCATGGGACCAGGCTACTTCCCGACGGTGCTGGGGTCCCTGCTACTCCTGATCGGCGTGGCTTCCTTCGTTCGCGCGTTCGTTGCACGGGGTGAGCCGATCGGCGGCATCGCCTGGAAAGGGCTGATCCTCGTCACCGCCGGGACGCTGCTGTTCGGCTTCCTGCTCCGCCCCGCCGGCCTGGTGCCCGCGCTCGTCGCGCTGATTCTCGTCAGTGCTGCTGCCAGCGTGAAGTTCCGCTTCGACTGGAAGGCGATGGGGCTGATGCTCGTGCTGGTTGCCTTCTGCGCGCTGGTGTTCGTCAAGGGCCTCGGCCTGCCGGTGCAGCTGCTCGGCTCGTGGTTCCGCGCCTAGGGCGACGCCGTGGACCTGCTGAACCATCTCGCGCTCGGCTTCACCACCGCGGCCACCGCGGTGAACCTGTTCTACTGCCTCGTCGGGGTCTTCCTCGGCACGGCCATCGGCGTGCTGCCCGGCCTCGGCCCGGTCGCGACGATCGCGATGCTGCTCCCGGTCACTTTCGGGCTCGAACCCGTCACCGCGCTGATCATGCTGGCGGGCATATTCTATGGAGCGCAGTACGGCGGCTCGACCACCGCCATTCTCGTCAACCTGCCGGGCGAGTCCTCGTCCGTCGTCACCGCGCTCGACGGCTACAAGATGGCCCGCCAGGGGCGCGCCGGCATCGCGCTGGCCACGGCCGCGATCGCCTCGTTCTTCGCGGGAACGGCCTGTACGTTCCTGATTGCGCTCGCCGCGCCGCCGCTGTCCGAGGTGGCGCTGCAATTCGGGCCCGCCGACTACTTCTCGCTGATGGTGCTCGGCCTCGTCGCGTCGATCGTCCTGGCCAGCGGCTCGCTGCTCCACGCGCTGGGCATGATCATCCTCGGCCTGCTGCTCGGCCTCATCGGCACCGACGTGAACTCGGGGCTGCCCCGCTTTTCGTTCGACCTGCCGGAGCTTGCCGACGGCGTGAACTTCGTCGTCGTCGCGATGGGCGTCTTCGGTCTGGGGGAGATCATCGCCAACCTCCACGATCAATCGGACCGTTCGCTGGCGCTGACCAGGATCACCAGCCTGATGCCGACGCGCGAGGACTGGAAGCGGATGATCGCCCCCATCCTGCGCGGAACGGCGCTGGGGTCGGCGCTGGGCATCCTTCCCGGCGGCGGTGCGATGCTGTCCTCGTTCGCCGCCTACTCGCTGGAGAAGAAGGTGTCCCGCCACTCCGCCGAGTTCGGCAAGGGCGCCATCGAGGGCGTTGCCGCGCCCGAGGCGGCGAACAACGCCGGCGCGCAGGCGTCGTTCATCCCGATGCTGACTTTGGGCATCCCGTCGAACCCGGTGATGGCGTTGATGATCGGTGCGCTGATCATGCACGGCATCCAGCCCGGGCCTTCCGTCATGACCGAGCAGCCGGCGCTGTTCTGGGGGCTCGTCGTGTCGATGTGGATCGGCAACCTCTTCCTGCTGGTGCTCAACCTGCCGCTGATCGGGCTCTGGGTGCGGATGATCTCGGTGCCGTATCACCTGTTGTTCCCCGCGATCCTGGTGTTCTGCGCGATCGGCGTGTTCAGCCTCGCCAACACGCAGTTCGACGTCTACTTCATGGCGCTGTTCGGGGTGCTCGGCTACCTGTTCCGCAAGCTCGACTGCGAGCCCGCGCCCATGATGCTCGGCTTCATCCTCGGGCCGATGATGGAGGAGTTCCTGCGCCGCGCCCTGCTGATGTCGAAGGGCAATCCGCTGGTGTTCGTGACGCGTCCGATCAGCGCCGCGCTGCTCGTGATCTCCGCGGTCGCACTCGTCGCGGTGCTGCTGCCGGCGCTGCGCAGAAAGCGCGAGGAAGCCTTCCAGGAATGAGAAGAGACATCGACCAGCGCAGGCCACGACCGCGACGGCTCTCTTCCGCAGCGCCACGCAGGCGCTGCGCGACGAGTTCGCGGCGGCGGCGTGAACGTCCGCAGGACACACTTCCAACCCCTCTTTCGGGAGCAATGCGATGAGCAAGATCGGTTTCGTCGGACTGGGCATCATGGGTACGCCAATGGCCGGGCACCTGTTGGCCGCCGGGCACGAACTCTTCATTTACGACATTCGCCAGCCGGCGCAGTCGCTGATCGATCAGGGCGCCACGCTCTGCGTCTCGGGCAAGGAGGTCGCGCAGCAGTCGGAGATCGTCATCCTCATGGTTCCCGATACGCCGCACGTCGCGGCGGCGCTGTTCGACGCCGACGGCGTCGCCGCAGGGCTCGCCAAGGGCAAGGTCGTCGTCGACATGAGCTCGATCTCGCCGGTTGAGACCAAGCTCTTTGCGCAGAGGATCAATGCGCTCGGCTGCGCCTACCTCGACGCCCCCGTCTCCGGCGGCGAGGTCGGGGCCAAGGCGGCGAGCCTCACGATCATGGTCGGCGGCCCCGACGCTGCCTTCGAACAGGTGAAGCCGCTGTTCGCGCTGATGGGCAAGAACGTCACGCTGGTCGGCGGCAATGGCGACGGTCAGACCTGCAAGGTCGCCAATCAGATCATCGTCGCCCTCAACATCGAGGCCGTTGCCGAAGCGCTGCTCTTCGCGTCGAAGATGGGCGCGGACCCGGCCAAGGTCCGCCAGGCGCTGATGGGCGGCTTTGCCTCGTCGCGCATCCTGGAGGTGCACGGCGAGCGGATGATCAAACGGACCTTCGACCCGGGTTTCCGCATCGAACTGCACCAGAAGGATCTGAATCTCGCGCTCTCCAGCGCCCGGGCCATCGGCGTGTCGTTGCCGAACACCGCGACGGCACAGGAGTTGTTCAACGCCTGTGCCGCCCACGGCGGCAAAGCCTGGGATCACTCGGCGATGGTGCGCGCGCTCGAACTGCTTGCCGACCACGAAGTCGCCAGCAAAGCCTGACGCGGGGGGCGGGGGGCGGGTGCCGAGCCCGCCTTCGCGCCCGTCACGTCGAGGCGGCGCGCGGCGACGAGAACGTCCCCGGCGACGGCGAGGCTAGGAGCCCGACTTGCGAAAGAAACGGAAGATCACGAGGAGGACGATGGCGCCGACCACGGCGCCGATGAATCCCGCCGACTGCCCGGGCTGGTACCAGCCGACGGCCTGCCCGCCGTAGGTGGCAAGCAGCGACCCCGCGATGCCGATCAGGGTCGTGACGATGAATCCACCCGGGTCCTTCCCCGGCGTAAGCATCTTCGCCACCAGTCCCGCGACGAAGCCGATCAGTATGGCCCAGACGATGTGCATTGGTTCCTCCGTTTGCCTGCCTTCCAACCTGCGCGCGACGACGCGCCGGCCGGCGCCGCCCCCCGGCGCAAGCGGCAACCCGTCCGCACGACCATCATAGACGCCAGCATCAGCGGTCGCCACTCCGCGAGCGCCGGGATGCCGGCGGTCGGTTGCACGGGCCGCTGGCGCAGTCCCCCGCCCCTGATGGTGGAGGCGGCAGGCTTGCTTGCCGAACAGTGACCTGGCACGGCTGGGGACGTGCCCCGACCATCGTTTCGCGCGGCGAAACCCGGACGACGATACCGAGCCCCCGGCAGGGCGTTTTGCGCGCCGAGGACGGCAGGTCGGCGCCGGCAGGGTGAACGTCGGGACGGGTGAGGATTCGAGAGGATTCCTTCGTTGACTTCGCCGCTCCATGACGTCAGCATTGAGTTCGCCCATGGCGAGGCGGAGCGTCGGTCTTCCCCTGATCCTGCCTTGGTGCAATTGAACCGAGCGAGGGAAGTCGCCATGCCACGATCCCGCACCATCCCGTCTGTCATTGTCCTGCGGAGCGAAGTGCGCACCGGATCGGCATCCCATCGTTGCGGAGAAGCGCTGCCGACAACGATGGCCATGGCGCTCGCCGGCGGCCTGCTGGTGCTGGGATTGGCCGGCTGCCTCGGCGACAGCGGTGACGGTGGCGCAACGCCGGGCACAGCGGCTCCGGCCAGTGCGCCGGTCGGACCGGTCCCCTACGCGTACATCCAGGCGGTCTTCGCGGCGCCGACCACGGGCGCGGCGTTGCCGAGGGCGAGCGGGTGCGGCACGGTGATGAGCAATGCCGGTGCCGGCCTGACCGTTGCCGCGGGGGTCGTGTCGTTTCTCCCGGTGATCGGTCCGGTGCTCGGCGCGATCGACAATGCCGGGGGCAGCGTATTGACGCTGTTCGGCGCCAACGCCGGCAACGCCTGCGTGCAGAGCCAGATCAACGCGCTGTCGGCGCAGCTGAACAGCCAGCAGGCGCAGATCAACCAGATCGACCAGGAACTCGGCCTCGTCTACACGGCGTTCTACCAGCAGTCGGCGAAGATGGCCAACGACATGGCGGGCATCTCGACCTACGGCATGACCCAGCTGTTCACCAACGTGCAGGGCGCGTACGGCACCACGCTGTACGGACTGGGCCTCTGGCCGAACGGCCAGGCCGGGGGGAGCCTGAACACGCTGGGGACCTGGAGCAGCGGCGCGCAGTCGCCGGTCGGCACGACCAACATGTCGAACGCGAGGGCCGCGCTGGGCCAGGTCACGGACTCGTACCCGCAGGACCTCGCGGCCTCCTACGTCGCGCCCGGGTGCCCGACGGCCTCGTACCCCGATCCCGCGACCGGGACGACCTACCCAACCTACGCCTGCTACGACAACGTGTCGGCGACCTTCCCTCAGGGCTGGGCGACGCCAGCGGTCGTCAAGACCTACCAGACCTACGCGCAGGACCTCGCCGCCGCGATCGCCTCGGCGCAGGCCCAGTCGCCTTCCGGCAACATCGTCCCGCTGTTCGACCAGTACAACACCGCCATCGTGTCGATCTTCCAGCAGAGCGTCTACTCGCTGCAGCTGATGTATCAGATGGAGTATCTCGCCAACCAGGCGAATTACTGGTGGAGCTACAACAACTTCACGACCGGCCAGGGCAATCCCAACTTCAACGCGACGTCGGTCATCGCAGTGCAGCTGACGCTGCCGTCGGCAACCGGCGTCACCGGCGTGCAGTACCAGTTCGCCGGGGGCGCCGCGTACAACGCCCAGAACGAGGCGCTTGCCTACAATTCGGCGCAGCAGCAGCTGACGCTGCTCTACGCCGCGTACATGAACCAGCTCTACCTGACGACGCTGGGCTACCTGTACACCGACCCGCTGGCGCAGGGGCAGACCTGGCCGGCGGCGGCGGCGGTGACCATCGACAACCAGTCCTACGCGCTCGCCATCGACTACGCGTCGGCGGTGGGGGCGAGCATCGGTGCGTACCTCCCGAAGGCGCCCTACCCGTACCAGAACGTGCCGAGCTGGGTGACGGCCAAGGGCAATCCTTCGGCGAATCCGCCGGTGGCGGCGCAGGCGTGGACGCAGAACGCGGTTCTCTACCAGTTCGCGGGCCTGCAGAACGTGAACGCGTGCCTCTCCAACCTCGCCAGCTACCTCGGCCAGAACGGAGGGCAGGGCAACATCGCCGCGCTGACGCAGGCGAACCCGGGCTGGTGCCCGACGGTCTATCCGGCGGCGGCCGGGTCGGTGGTGGGTGGATCCGCCTGCGGGCCTGTCACGGGCAGCGCGCCCACCCAAGCGTCGGCGTTCGTCGCCGGATCCCATTACGACGGCAGCACGGTGATTCCCTGGCAGACGAACCCGGGCACCGGGGTGCTGTCGCTCGCCGGCGGCTACGGTTCGGCGTCCAGGTGCAGCGTGGCGACGAGCACGGGCAGCTCGCCGACCACGGTGACGGTGTCGGCAGTGCCGCAGGGCATGGTGGGCAACATCAGGTTCTGCGACAGCTTCGCGGCACCCGGCAACGCAGGACCCTACCCCGGCACCGTTCCCTCGTGGTCGTGGTATGCGCCCTCCGGCAGCTACACCGGCAATGCGGCCGGCCTCGTCGCGGGAAAGCAGTACCTGAACTGCAGCGTGTGGACGCAGGCCCCGGCAAGCACCAGCTTCAGCGACTTCTTCGCCAACCTGTCGGCGGCGGCGTGGCTCAACATCGGCAGTACGGAAAACGTCCTGAACGGAGGCTCCTCCGACGGGGCCTGCTATGTCAACGGCCCGCTGGGGGGCTGCGGCTCGATCGTCTACAACTTCCCGTCGCCCTACATGATGAACGTCATGAACAGCCAGTTTGCCGGGCAGGGCGCCTACAACGGCATCGCCGGCTACGGCTTCCAATTTGTCTGCGAGCCGCACGCCAGTTGCCCGATGCGCCAGCCGGCGATTTCATTCCAGAACCTCTGGTCGTCCCCGGCGGTTCCGCTCCCGGCCACGGCAGGCGGGGGGACGGCTTACCCAGCCACGCTCAACCTCGCGTTCGTCGTCACCATCGGAGGCAGCGGCAGCAGCCAGTACCAGCAGTTCAACATCGTGCCGGCGCCGCAGTACACGTCGGCGACGCCGTTCAGCAGCAACATCGTCTCCTGCAGTTCGGTGCCGAACACGGGGCTCTGGAACGCGACGCTCAACTGCTATTTCGTCGACGGCAGCGGCTGGAGCTACGCGATCCAGCGCAATGCCGGCAGTTCGGGCAGCCAGCTCAACGGCATCGCCACCTGGTCCGCCAATTCGCTGAACTGAGGAGAGGCGAACAGCGCCACGCATCCGACGATCGGGACGGCGACCCTGCCGTCACCTCGCCGTGCGCTCGGGCGCCCGTTGCGCCGCTGCAAGCGTAGTGGCGATTCCCCCGACGCTGCAATGCTGACTCGGCAGGAGGGCCATCGCGATTCGCGACGGCAGGCCGGAGGCTGGCATTCTGCGGCGATGACGACGACAATCGAGGTCACTTGCCATGGAGGGTATTGCGATGGGACAGATGATCGAACTGACGGCCGCCGACGGCTTCCGGCTCGCGGCGTATCAGGCGGACCCGGTCGGGACGCCGCGTGGCGGGCTCGTCGTCGTGCAGGAGATTTTCGGCGTCAACAGCCACATCCGCAGCGTCTGCGACCGCCTTGCCGCCGACGGTTACCGCGTCGTCGCGCCGGCGCTGTTCGACCGCCACCAGCGCGGCGTCGACATCGGCTACACGCCCGACGACATCACCCGGGGCATCGAACTCAAGAGCATGGTGAATACCGGCGACGCGCTGCAGGACGTCGCCGCCGCCCGCGACGCGCTCGCGGGCACCGGCAAGCTGGGCATCACCGGTTTCTGCTGGGGCGGCTACATCGCCTGGATGGCGGCGGCGCAGCTCGACGGCTTCGCCTGCGCAGTTCCCTATTACGGCGGCGGCATGCTCGAGGCCTCCGGCGAACAGCCGCGGTGCCCGGTGATGGCGCACTTCGGGGAACGCGACCAGCACATCCCGGTGGCGGGCGTCCGCGAGTTCGCCGCGGCCCACCCGGAAGCGCAGGTCTTCATCTACGCCGCCGATCACGGCTTCAATTGCGACCAGCGCGGATCGTTCGACGCGCCCGCGTCCGGGCTCGCGCGCGAGCGGACGCTCGCGTTCCTGCGCCAGCACGTCGGCTGACGACGCGCTACAGCGCCAGCAGCCGCCGGTACACTTCGTCGTCGACGTCGACGGTACCGGCCGCGCGGCCCGCCGCGCGCCGTCTCTGGCTGTGTTCGCCCGGAACGCGCACCGGCGGACCGCCGGGCAGCGGCCTGCTCGCGTGGACGGCGGCGGCGAGTTCGGCGACGCGCGCCTTGAACGCGTCGAGCGGCATCAGCAGCGCCGGGTCGAGCACGAAGAAGAAGAACCCGGAATCGCTGACGGTCCGGATGACGACGTCGCTGCCGACCAGGATGCCCAGCACCTGCGCGATCACCGCGACGCCGTAGCCGCGCTGATCGCCCCACGGCAGGATCGCGCCGGCAAGCGCCGCCGCCGGATCGGTCGTCGGGCGCCCCTCGGCGTCGACGGCCCAGCCGTCTTCCAGCGGCCGCCCCGTCGTGCGGCGCAGCAGCACCTCCCCCCAGGTCGCCTGCGCGGTGCCGAAGTCGACGACCAGCGGCTCGGGTTCGCACGGGAAAGCGGCCGCGAACGGATTGGTGCCGAATATCGCGTCGATGCCCCCGTACGGCGCGACGCGCGCGGTCGTGTTGGCCGTGTGCAGCGCGATGAAGCCCTGCGCCGCGGCACGCTCGACGTAATAGGCAAGCCTGCCGCTGAACCAGGTGTTGCTCGCCCCGACGACCGCGACGCCGCTCTTGCGGGCGATCTCGACGGCCTTGTCGATCGCGATCAGCGACACCGCGTAGCCGACGTTGTCGCCGCCGTCGATCCGCGCGCAGCGCGCGTCCTCGTGCACGACGCGTACAGGCCCCGCGGGCGGGCGGCCCGCAAGCGCGTCGACGATCGCGAGCACGCGTGGCAGCCCCGCGAACGCGTGCCCTGCGAGCGCGGCATCGACCAGGTGATCGGCGACCATCCGGGCGTATGCGGCCGGCACGCCGTGCCGCACGAGGATTCCCTCGGCGAATTCGATCGCCTGTGCGATGGGAATGCGCATGGCGTCGGGTCCCCGCTCAGGCGCCGGGCGCGGCCGGCTCGGCCGCGACGAGCAGCCGCGCCAGCGCGCCGACGTCGGGCAATTCATCGAGCGCGTTCACCGCGTCGCGCACGTCGGCCGCGCGTGCGCCCAGGATGTCGCGCGTGTGGACCATGAACTTGCGCTCGACGTCGGCGGCGGACAGCGGATACTCGGGCTCGCCCCTGGCGTTGCCGATCGCCCCCTCGCAGCGGCGACCGCCGCGCAGGACGATCGCGCCGTGCGCGCCCCGCCGGTCGGGGTAGCCGCGATCGAGATCCCTGTCGACGACGACGTGGACGCGCTGCATCAGCGCGGCGACGCGCGGGTCGGCGAGCTCGGCGTCGGTATAGCGGAACACCGACGCGTCGCCTTCGACCAGCGCGACCGCGACCGAGAACGCGACGCTGAACTGCGCTTCGGTGCCCGTCTTCGGAGCGTGGATCTCGGCCGCCATGGTCACGCTGTCGACCGCGATGTCGATGCGCTCGATGTCGTCGGGGTGCACCCCGTTGTCGCGCGCGATGTCCTGCGCGAGATCGACCGGCGCGTGGTTGCCGCGGCAGCCGCCGTGGACCTTGATGTAGGTCTCGAAGATCCGGTAGTCGGTGCCGAGCCCGGCCGCCGCGCCGCCGAGATCGACGCCGTCGCCGAACGCCTTCGCCATGCCGTTTTCGATGATCGTGTCGGCGCCGGGCGCACCCTCCTGCGCATAGAGCGCCGCCAGCACGCCGCCCTCGCAACTCCTGCCGACCTGGATCGGCTGCGAACCCGAACTCCGCAGCGCCTCCTTGAGGCCGACGCCGAGGCTGCAGGCGATGGCGAGCGCGTTGGCAGACTGCCGCGCATCGAGCCGCAGCAGGCTCGCGCAGGCCGCCGCCGAAGAAACGGCGCCGAGAACTGCGGTGCTCTGGAAGCCGCGCGCCACGATCGACGGGTAGAGCGCCCGCCCGAGGCGGAGGAAGACTTCGTAGCCTTTGGCGATCGCCACGATCACCTCGCGCCCGCTGGCGTGGCGCGTCTCGCCCAGCGCGATCGCCGCCGGAGTGACCACCGACGACGGGTGGCCGCCCGTGTACCGCGAACCGTCGTCGAGATACGTCGAATGCGCGAGAAAGCTGTTCAGCAGGACCGCGTCGCGGAGCGCGTAGCGTGTGCCGACGCCCCAGACGGTCGCCTCCGGCTCGCCGCCGAGACAGGCAAGCAGCTGACGGGCCGACCCGAGCCGGTGCCCGACCAGGCCGGAAGTGATGAGGTCGAGCACGCGGATCTTGACCGCGTCGACGACCGCCGCGGGCAGCGACTCGTACTGCGTCTCGGCGACAAAACGCCCGAACTGCGTCACCAGCACCGGTCGCTCCCCGTCGATCGGCGGGTCGACGGCATCAGCCGGCGCCGGCCGCGGCCGGCGGCCGGCTGCGCCGCGCCGCCAGGTACTGCGGCACCGCGACGAGCGCGAACAGCGCCGCACCGGCCAGATAGGTCATCGCCGCGGGGAAGATGAACACGAACGACGACAGCAGCATCAGGCTGCGCTTCACCCATCCGAGCGGCCCGAAGAAGTAGCCGATCGCGCCCGCCGCGAACGGAACCGTCGAGACGAAGAGGACGATCCACGTGGTCAGCACGTCGAAGTTGAACCCGTCGAGCATCAGCAGCGGCGAGTAGACGAACATGAACGGCATCACGAAGTGGTACGCCGAGAACTTCATCGCGTGCATCGCCGTCCGGTACGGGTGCGCGCCGGCGATGCCGGCCGCCGCCACCGCGGCCATGCACACCGGCGGCGTCACGTTCGACGTCTGGCTGAACCAGAACGCCGAGAGGTGCGCGGCGAGCAGCGGTATGCCCATCTGCCCCATCGCCGGAACGGCGAGCAGCGCGAGGATCAGGTAGTCGGCGGTGACGGTCGTCCCCATGCCGAGAACGAACGTCGCGAACATGACGAGCAGCAGCGCCATCCACTTCATGCCGAAGGTGTACGACATGACGAGCGCGGAGAACTTGAACGCGAGCCCGCTCAGCAGCGCGATGCCGACGATGATGCCGACCGGACCCGCGGTCGAGCCGACGATCAGCGACTTGTCGCCGCCGTCGGCGAGCGCGTCGAACAGCGTCACGAAAAACTGCTTGAAGTCCCGCCGCGCGAAGAAACGGACGGCCATCATCATCAGGAAGGTGCCGATCGCGTAGAACGCCGCCAGCGAGGCCGTGCTGCCGGTGAACAGCACGTAGAACAGAACGGCGAGAGGCGCGAGAAAGTACCAGCCCTTGCGGAAGACCGTCCGCGCGCTGAGGCGCTCCTCCACGGGGACGATGCCGATGCCGGTGCGCAGCGCCTCGAAGTGGACCATGACCATGATGCCGAAGAAATACAGCAGCGCGGGGACCAGCGCCACGCGCGCGACCTCGGCGTACGGAATCCGCAGCATCTCGGCCATCAGGAAGGCGCCGGCGCCCATGACCGGCGGCATGAACATGCCCCCCATCGACGTCGCCGCCTCGATGCCTGCCGCAACCTCGGGCCGGTAGCCGGTCCGCTTCATCAGCGGGATGGTGAACGAACCGGTGGCGACGGCGTTGGCGGTCGCGCTGCCCGAGATCATGCCGAACATGCAGCTCGCGATGACCGCCGCCTTGGCCGGACCGCCGCGGTAGCGCGCCATCAGCGCTATCGGCAGGTCGATGAAGAACGCGCCGGCGCCGAAGCGCTCGAAGATCGAGCCCATGATCACGAACAGCATCACGAAAGCGATGAACACGTACGCGACGAAGCCGAAGATCCCGTTCATCGACGCGTAGACGTCGCCGATGATCTGGCCCGAAGAAAAACCCTGGTGGCCGAACAATTCGCCGGGCACGTAGGGGCCGGCCCAGGCGTAGAGCATCATCATCAGCGCCAGGATCGGCAGGACCATGCTCATCGCGCGGCGGCAGCCTTCGAGCACCAGCACGATGGCGATGCTGCCGAACACGATGTCGCGGGTCGTCGCATCGCCGGCGCGCCACGCCATCTGCTCGTAGTCGATGACGAAGTTGCCGAACGCCGCGACCGCGCAGAGCATCAGCAGGAAATCGACCGCGCTCGGGCGATGCCGCGGCGACCGCCGGGTCGCGGGATAGCGCATCATGATCATGATGACGACGAACATGATGAACATGCCGCGCAGGTCCGACGACGTCCAGAAGTTGGTGATGACCGAGACGATGAGCACCACGCTGTACAGCGCGGCGGTCGACTTGAATATCCACCTCCACGGCCCGGTGAATTCGCGGCGCAGGCGCGCGCCTTCCGCCTCCTCCAGCAGCTTCAGGAATACCTTGCCCTTCGAAGATTCTTGCGTGGTCATCGCTGTTCCCTCGTCTTTGGCCCCTGCGAGGCCTGCGCTGCGCTCCGGTGCCGGCCCGGCGCCGTAGGTCGAGGCTACTTGAGGATCGGCTCGGGAACGGCTACGCCCTTTTCCTTCCAGAAGCGCGCGGCGCCGGGATGGACCGGCCCGATGTTGCCGTCGAAGGGGGTCTTCGGGTCCAGGTTGGCTCCCTTGAACGCGAGGCCGACGATCTTGATCGCGCCCTCGGAATAGGCGAGCTTGGTGAACTCGTAGACGACGTCGTCGGGCACGTCCTTGTTGGCGATGATGTAGCCGGCGTTGCCGAACAGCGTCACGTCGCGGTCGATGCCCTTGTACGTCCCCGCCTTCACCAGGATCTTCTGGTAGTACGGATACTTCTGCAGGAAGCCGCTCTTGTCGATCTCGGCGCCGAAGTCGACCAGATCCACCTTCTTCTGCGAGGCGACTTCGTCGACGACCGACGCCGGCACCGCAGCCAGCCGGCTGAACGCGGCGATCTTGCCGTCGAGCAGCAGTTCGGGATAGTCCTGGTGCGGCAGCATACGCACGTCGACGTCCTTCTTCAGCCCGGAGTAGTCGAGGAACTCCATCATCGACACCGTCGAGCCCGAGCCGGGCGCGCCGATGGCGAAGATCTTGCCCTTGAGGTCGCTGACGGTCTTGACCTTGGAACTCGACAGCACGACGACGTGGTTCGCCATCGGCGGCGTGACGACGCCGATGACGCGCCAGTTCCGCATCTGCTTGTCGAACGGTTTCAGGCCGTTCCACGCCTGGAACATGGTGTCGGGCTGCGTCATGCCGATCTGCGCCAGCCCGGATTCGACGCGGCGCAGGTTCTCGTATCCCCCGCCGGACGTGTTCGGCGTCACGCGGATCGTCGCCGAGTGCTCGTTGATGTACTGGGCCAGCGGCGACCCGATCATGTAGTACGTTCCGGTGACGCCGCCGGTGGGCATCTGCAGCATCGTCGGCGCCGCCGCCGCGTTGCCGAACGCGAACACCGCCGCCGCGGCGGTCAAAGCGACCCGCAAGGATCCAATACGCATGGTGCTTCCTCCTCGATCTCGCGCCGGCATCGACGCGTCGCTGATGCGCCCGTCCGCGACGATCGCGGCCCTTGGGGGCGGCCGGACGGTATTCTTGCGCCGCTTCCGCGGCGCGCCCGTCTCTGGTCGCAGCGATTGTGGCAGATTGTGATGCATCACATCAAATGATATTCTTTGATCTGGTTGCATAAACTTTGCTCATGCGATGACACTGAAGCAGCTCGAAACGCTCTACTGGGTCCACCGCCTCGGCGGTTTTGCCGCCGCCGCGGAACGGCTGCATTCGACGCAGTCGGCGGTGTCGATGCGCATCCAGGATCTCGAGACGAGCCTCGGAGTCACGCTGTTCGATCGCTCGCTGCGGTCGGCGCGCCTGAGCGCGAAAGGGCAGGAGCTGGTCAAGTACGCCGAGCGCCTGCTGCAGCTCACGGCGGAGATTCGCCACCGCATCGGCGATCCGCAGGTGATCACCGGGCCGGTTCGACTGGGCGTCACCGAGTTCGTCGCGCTGACATGGCTGCCGAACCTGGTCACCGCGATCAACGAGCGCTATCCCGGAATCACGGTGGAGCTCGACGTCGACCTCAAGCTCAACCAGATCCAGAAGCTGAAGAACGGCGACCTCGACATGACGCTCGTCCCCGGCCCGATCGACGAACCCGGGCTCGCCAACGTCTCCTGCGGCGCGGTCGAGTTCGTCTGGATGGCGAGCCCCAAGCTCGGGGTGCCGCGCCGCCGGCTGTCGGCGCGCGACCTGCAGCAGTGGCCGCTGCTCACGCTCACCCACCAGTCGAACCTGCACAAGCTGCTCGGCGAGTGGTTCGATCGCAGCGACGCGGTCCCGCGACGGGTCGACGTCTGCAACAGCATCGGCGCGCTCGGCTCGTTCACGCTGGCAGGCCTCGGCGTGAGCTTCCTTCCGCGGCAGCACTTCCGGAAGGAAATTGAGGAGGGCCGGCTGCAGGTGCTGACGACGACGCCGCGCCTTCCCGACCTCGAATACTTCGCCGTCTACGACAAGCGGCGCGCACAGCCGCTGGTGCCGACGATCGCGGAACTGGCGGCGCAGTACACGACGTTCTCGCTGCCGGCCGCGGGCGGCGGACCCCGGACCGCAACGAAGCGGAAATCCTCCCGTCCGCGGACGCCGGTGGCGCCCTGACGCCGGTCTACTCGTCGCGCGGCAGCGCGTCGAGCCGCGCCAGCGCCTGCGCGACGGCGGCAGCTTCGTCGAGATCGCCGGCGGCGAGCGCGGC
>CAIWHR010000324.1 GCA_903912485.1 uncultured beta proteobacterium
CAACGCGCGCCCGACCAGCGCCATCGGCCACGGCAGGACGCAGAATCGCTGGCGCCGCTCGATCGCGCGCGCGATCAGCCTCGCCGCCTCGTCGGCGTCGATGAGGAAAGGCATCCGGTAGGCGTTGCGCGCAGTCATCGGCGTCGCGACGTACCCTGGGCAGATGGTGACGACGGCGACGCCGCTGCCGGCCTGCTCCACCCGCAGGCTCTCGAGGTAGGAGATCGCCGCGGCCTTCGACGCCGAGTACGCGCCCGACCCCGGCAGGCCGCGGAAGCCGGCGACGCTCGCGATGCCGACCAGCGTGCCGCGCCGCGCGCCGCGCATCGCGGCCAGGAACGGATGGAACGTGTGCACGAGGCCCAGCACGTTGGTGTCGAAGACCGTGCGAAACGTCGTCAGGTCGTCCGCCACTTCGGTGAGCGTCCCGCGCGACACGCCGGCGTTGGCGATCACGACGTCGGGCCCGCCGAAGCGGGCGGCGAAATCGGCGGCGGCGCGCTGCAGCGCGCCGGCGTCGCGGACGTCGCCCGCGTAGGTCGCCGTCGTGCCTGCCGGAAACGCGGAAGCGAGCGCGTCGAGTTCGGCCTGGCGGCGCGCGAACAGCCCCAGCAGCGCGCCCTGCGCGGCGTAGCGCCGCGCCAGCGCGGCGCCGATACCGGAGGTCGCGCCGGTCAGGAAGACGGCGCGCGGCGCGGGATTGCCGCTCAGGATTTCGGGCGTTCGGCGCGCGCCTTGGCGATCAGCGCGTTGATCGCCGGCGGCAGCGCGTCGTGCGTACCCACCTTGTCGGTCGCGGTCGCGAACCTGCCGTCGACGACGATCATCGGCACCGACTGGACGCTGTACTGCTGCGCCTCCGCCTTGGCGCGATTCATCTTGCCCGAGATCGCGAACGAGTTGTACATGTCCTCGACCTTCTTGCGGTCGAGCCCCTTGCTCGCGGCCCAGTCGAAGAACTCCTTCTCGGTCGTCAGCTTGACGCCGTTCTTGTGAATGGCGGCGAAGACTTCGGGCGAGAATTTCTGCTCAACGCCGAGGCCCTCGAGCGTGTAGTAGATCTTCGCCAGCGTGACCCACTGCGCCTGGAACATCACCGGGACCCGGACGAGGACGACGTCGGGCGGCAGCGTCTTCATCCATCCCTGCATCACCGGCTCGAGGTCGGAGCAGTGCGGGCAGCCGTAGGAGAAGAACTCGATCACCTCGATCTTCCTGCCGGCCGCGACCGGCAGCGGGTTCTTGATGCGGACGTACTGCTTGCCCTCCACCAGTTCCTGGGCGGAGGCGACGCCGACGAGCGTCGCGGCGGCGAACAGGGCGGCCGCGAACGGCAGCAGCCGGCGGACCAGGGTCTTGAACGATTGCATTGTGGAAGTCTCCATGCGTGCCGGCGCGGATGCGCCGACGTGATTAACGCCTGTTGGGCCGGTGACGCCGACGCGAGTTCCCCGCGGGCCGTCCGCGCCCCGCTATTTGATGACCGCGGCGTCGAAACCGCGCTTGAGGAGGTCGCTCTTGATCCGGTTGACCTCGTCGACGTTGTCGTAGGGGCCGAGCCGGACGCGGTAGCGCACACCCTTGTCCGGCAGCGTCGCCGGCTGCACCGACGCCTCGACGCCGGACAGCGCGAGCTGCGCCTTCAGGTTCTCGGCGTCGCTTTCCATGGAAAACGAGCCCGCCTGCAGCCAGAAACGTTCGGTCGATTTCGGCGCCCGGGGCGTCGGCTCGGCCGCCTTGCCGGGCACCGCGGCGGGAGGTTCGTCGATCCTGGCGACGCCCTTGTCGGGGACGGCGGCGCGCTCGACCGGCGGCCTGTCTGCGGGGGCTCGCTCCGGCGCCTTGGCCTGCACTTTCGGCTCTTCGACGCCGGGCAGGATCTTGTAGAAATCGAAGCGCGGCTTGTCGGCCGCCGCGGGCTCTCCCCGGCCGCTTCTGGCCGGCTCCTTGCCCGGCTCGCGGGCGGCTCCGGGCGCCGCCGACTGGTACGGATTGCCCGCCTTCATCACGTAGAACGCGGCCGCAGCGGCCAGCCCCAGCCCCAGCGCGATGCCGACGAAGATGCCGATCAGCGTGCCCCCCACGCCCGACTTGCGCGAGCCCCGCGGGCGGGGGCGGGCGCCGGCGGAGCGCGATGCCGGCGAAGGCGACGTGCGGGTCATGGCGCGGTCGCGGCCACTGTGCATTCGGCTGCCATCACATCGCCTCCGGCGCAACGATGCCGAGCACCGCGAGCCCGTTCCTGATCGCCTGCCCCGCAGCGGCGGCGAGGAGCAGCCGCGCGCGGCGCCGCGGCAGATCGTCGATCAGGAAGCGCTCGGCGTTGTAGTAGCTGTGGAAGTCGGCGGCCAGTTCCTTGAGGTAGAAGGTCACCGCGTGCGGCGCCAGCTCGCGCGCCGCCGCCGCCAGCTCGTCGGGCAGGTCGGCCAGCCGCGAGAGCAGCGTCTCCTCGTAGGGGCTCGTGAGCAGCGCGCAGTCGGCGTCGGCGAACGCGGCCAGCGCGTCGGCCGGCGCAACGCCCGCCTGGCGCATCACGCTGCAGACGCGGGCGTGCGCGTACTGCACGTAGTAGACGGGGTTTTCCTCGGTCTGCGCGCGCGCGAGGTCGATGTCGAACGTGAACTCGCTGTCGGCCTTCCTCGACACCAGGAAGAAGCGCACCGCGTCGCGACCGACCTCGTCGAGGAGGTCGCGCAGCGTCACGTAGCTGCCGGCGCGCTTGCTGATCTTCACTTCCTCGCCGCCCTTCATCACGGTGACCATCTTGTGCAGCACGTAATCGGGGTAGCCGGGCGGGACGCCGAGCCCGACCGCCTGCAGGCCGGCGCGCACGCGCACGACGGTGCTGTGGTGGTCGGATCCCTGGACGTTGATCGCCGTGCCGAAGCCGCGCTCCCACTTGGTCACGTGATACGCGACGTCGGGGACGAAATACGTGAAGCCGCCGTCGGACTTGCGCATCACGCGGTCCTTGTCGTCGCCGTAGTCGGTGGTCCTGAGCCACAGCGCGCCTTCCTGCGTGTAGGTGTGGCCGGACGCGGTCAGTCTCTCGACGGTCGCGTCGACGCGGCCGCTGGTGTAGAGCGAGCTCTCGAGGTAGTAGTGGTCGAACGCGACGCCGAACGCCTTGAGGTCGAGGTCCTGCTCGCGGCGCAGCGCGGCGACGGCGAAGTGGCGGATCACCTCGATGTCGCCCAGGTCGTGGCCCACTTCGTCGAGATAGCGCTGCGCCACCTCGCGGATGTATTCGCCGCGATAGCCGTCCTCGGGAAACGTCGTGTGCTCGCCGAGGATCTCCTGCGCCCGCGCGCGGACCGAGATCGCGAGGTTCTGGATCTGCACGCCGGCGTCGTTGTAGTAGAACTCGCGCGAGACGTCGGCGCCCTGCCACTGCAGCAGATTCGAGATCGCGTCGCCCAGCGCGGCCTGCCGGCCGTGCCCCACGTGCAGCGGACCCGTCGGATTGGCGGAGACGAACTCGACCATCACCCGCTCGCCGGCCCGCGCGCTGCCGCGGCCGAAGCGCTCGCGCTCGGCCGTGATCCGTGCGAGGACCGCCTGGCGCGCGGCGGGCGAAACGAAGATGTTGATGAAGCCGGCGCCCGCGATCTCGGTCTTCGCGACCCAGGGCGACGGCGGCAGCGCGGCGATCACCGCCTGCGCGAGTTCGCGCGGATTGCGCCGGGCGGCCTTGGCGAGCTGCAGCGCCGCGTTGGACGCGTAGTCGCCGTGCTGTCGCTGCTTCGGCCGCTCCAGGCTGACGGCGGCGCCGGCCGGCGCAGGCGCGACCGCCGCGAGACCGCCGGCGATCCAGGATTCGAGTTCGGCTTTGACGTCGATCACGCGGACTCGCAGGTTGCGCCCGCGTCGCGCGGGCAAAAACAACAGATTATAGCCGCTCGCGCCGCGCGATCGCGCCTCGGCCGGCGGCGGCCGCCGTCAACTGAAGCCCGCGGGATCGACGTCGAGCGCCCAGCGCACGCGCCGCCCGGGAAGCCGCTCGAGCGCTTCGCGCCACGCCGGCAGGAATCGCTGCAGCGGCCCTCGCGTCGCGCTCTGCACCAGCATCTGGCCGCGTTCGAGTCCCGCGCGGCGGGCAAGCCCCGCGGGCACGGGCGGATAGACGTCGACGTCGAGCCCCGACGCCTGCACGACGTCGGCCGCGGCGGCGCGCGCCGCGCCGAGGAAGACGTCGACGTCGGCGCGGTCGGGGGCCTCGGCGGCAAGCAGCGCGAGGTGGCCGAACGGCGGCAGGCCCGTGAGCCGCCGTTCGGCGAGCAGCGTCGCGGCGAAACTCTCGTAGTCGTGGCCGGCCAGCGCGCGATAGAGCGGGTGTCCGGGGAAATCGGTCTGCACGATCACCTCGCCGGGAAGTTCCGCGCGGCCGGCGCGGCCCGCCACCTGGAACAGCAGCGCGGCGGTGCGCTCGGTCGCGCGGAAGTCGGCGCTGTAGAGCGCGTTGTCCGCGCCCAGCACGCCGACCAGCGTCAGGCGCGGGAAGTCGTGGCCCTTGGCCAGCATCTGCGTGCCGACCAGGATGTCGACGTCGCCGGCGTGGATGCTCTCGCGCATCGCGACGAACGCGCCCCTGCGCTGCGTGCTGTCGCGGTCGACGCGGACGACGCGCGCCGCCGGAAAGCGCGCAGTGAGCGCCTGCTCGAGCCGCTGCGTGCCGTGACCGCGCGGCTGGAGGTCGACGTTCCCGCACTCGGGGCATGAGCCCGGCAGCCGCTCGGCGTGAGCGCAGTGGTGGCAGCGCAGTTCGCGGTCGTTGCGGTGCACGACCAGCCGCGCGCTGCAGCGCGGGCAGCCCGCCTGCCAGCCGCAGGCCGCGCACAGCAGCGACGGCGAAAAGCCGCGGCGGTTGATGAAGACCAGCGACTGCTCGCCGCGGGCGAGGCGCGCGTCGATGGCGGCGAGCAGCGGCGGTCCGAGCCCCTCGACGGCGCCGGCGTCGCTGGACGGCTCGAAGCGCAGCGCCGGCAGGCGCGCCGGCCCGATCGCGCGCCGCGGCAGCTTCAGCCAGGCGTAGCGCCCGCGTTGCGCCTGCGACAGCGACTCCAGCGACGGCGTCGCGCTGCCGAGAACGATCGGCACGCCGCGCTGCCGGGCGCGCCAGACCGCGACGTCGCGACCGTGGTAGCGGACGCCGTCCTGCTGCTTGAACGACGCGTCCTGTTCCTCGTCGACGACGATCAGCGCCAGCCGCGGCAGCGGCGTGAACACCGCGAGGCGCGTGCCGAGGACCAGGTCGGCGTCACCGGCGGCGGCCGCGGCCCAGGCGCGGGCGCGTTCGCCGCCCGCGAGCCGGCTGTGCAGCAACGCGGTGCGCCGGCCGGGCAGCGCCGCATGAATCCGCTGCGCGAGCTGCGGCGTCAGGTTGATCTCCGGCACCAGCAGCAGCACCTGCCCGCCGGCCGCGATCGCCGCCGCCGCCGCCGCGAGATAGACCTCGGTCTTGCCGCTGCCGGTGACGCCCTGCAGCAGAAACGGCGCGAATGCTGCGAGCGCCGCGACGACGGCATTCGCGGCGACCTCCTGATCGGCGTTGAGCGCGGGCAGCGGCAGCACGGGCGCGGCGGGCACCGGAGCCACCCAGCCCTGCGCCAGCCAGCCGCGGAGCGCCGCCCGATCGCGCGGCGCGAGCTCCGCGATCGCTTCCGCGGCGAGCGTGGCGCCGGCCGCTGCGGTCATTCGCTCCAGCAGCGCGCGCGCGCGCGGCGAACGACCGAGGCGCGACGGCAGCATCGCGCGCCCCTCGTCGGTCAGCGCCACGGCCGCGAGCGCCCGCGGCGAGCGCGACACGGCGCCCGCGAGCGGCGGCAGCATCTGCGCCAGCACCAGCCCGAGCGGTTCCTGGTAATAGCGCGAGACGAAATCCGCCATCGCCAGCACGTCGGGCGGCAGCGGCCGCAGCGCGCCGACCACTTCGTCGACAGGCTGCAGCTTGTCGCCGGCGATGTCGGTCGAGTCGCCGACGGCGACGACGACGCCGGCAAGTGCGCGCCGCCCCAGATGCACGCGAACCACCTGCCCGCGCTCGAGTTCGAGCCCTGCCGGAACCCAGTAGTCGAACAGCGAGTGCACCGCGACCGGAAGGGCGACGCAGGCGATCGTCATCGCCGAAGCAGTGCCCGCCGGCGCCGCGATTCGCTCGCGCCGGGCCACCGGGAATGCTCACCAATGATACGAGCAATGCAGCCCAAGTCCTTGCTTTTCAATGAACCGGACCGCGACCCCTCGCTGCATGTGGATAACTTTGTGCGTAATTCGTCCAAGTCGGTGCAGTGCAGCGAACCGGGGCCGGAATCGCCGCTCGAGCCGACGCCGAGCAGGAAAAATTTCTCCTTTGTTTTCAGCGACTTGTGCGCCCCTTCCCAGAGGGTGGCGACAACACCCCTGCCGTGGCGCGGACTTGACAAGCGGATGTGCATAACTGCGGGAGGCGGCGGCCGGGGTTTCAGCGTTTGTCAAGGCCCCGCGAAGCCAATGCGGACGCGGGTCGGTGCCGCTTTGCCGGGGGAAATCCCGCGAAGATCAAGGCGTGGCGCGGATCGCGGCCGATTCGCGATGGACGGCAGCCACCAGCGCCGCAACATTTTCGGGGGGCGTTGCCGGAACGATGCCGTGACCGAGATTGAAAATGTGCCCCGGCGCGGGTCCGGCCGCGCGGACGATCGCGGTCGCTTCGCGGTCGACGGTGTCCGGGTCAGTGAGCAGCACGATCGGATCGAGGTTGCCCTGCAGCGCGACACGGGCGCCGACGGCGGCGCGCGCGCGGGCGATGTCGACGGTCCAGTCGAGGCCCACCGCCGACGCCCCCGAGGCGGCGACTTCGTCCAGCCATTGACCGCCGCCCTTGGTAAAGACGATCGTCGGCACCGGCGCGCCGTCGGGGGCGGGCTTCAGCGCCGCCAGAATCGAACGCATCGGCGCCAGCGAGAACCGGCGGTAGGCGGGGGTCGACAGCATTCCGCCCCAGGTGTCGAAGATCATGACCGCGTCGGCGCCGCGCGCGATCTGCTCGTTGAGGTACGCCGCGACGGCCTCGGCGTTGACGTCGACGATGCGCTGCAGCAGATCGGGCCGCGCACACGCCATCTTGCGCACGGTGGCGAAGTCGGAACTGCCGCCGCCTTCGATCATGTAGCAGGCCAGCGTGAACGGGCTGCCGGCGAAGCCCAGCAGCGGCACGCTTCCCGCCAGCGCCGTCTTGATCTCGCTGACCGCGTCGAAGACGTAGGCGAGCTTCGCCATGTCGGGAACCGCCAGCGCGGCGATCGCCGCCTCGTCGGCCGTCGTGCGCAGGAAGCGCGGGCCTTCGCCGGCGGCGAACTGCAGCCCGAGGCCCATCGCGTCGGGCACCGTCAGGATGTCCGAGAAAAGGATCGCCGCGTCGAGCGGAAAGCGCGCCAGCGGCTGCAGCGTCACCTCGGTCGCCAGCGACGGCGTCTTGGCGAGCGCCAGGAAGCTGCCCGCGCGCGCGCGCGTGGCGTTGTATTCGGGCAGGTAGCGGCCCGCCTGGCGCATCAGCCAGACCGGCGTGTACGGCGTGGGCTCGCGCCGCAGCGCTTTCAACAGGGTGTCGTTTTTCAGGGTGGCCATGGAATGAGGTCCGGCGTACGCCGCGCCCCGGACGGGGCGGCGGCAGGTTTGGGTCGGGGGGTCGGGGGGTCAGCGCACCGCCGCCGGCGCGCGGCCGAAGCCGGTCGGGTCGGGCGTGACGGCGGGGTCGTGGACGGCGGTCGGACGGCGCCGCGTCATCGCGGCAGCTCGGTCGCGCCCATCAGGAATTCGTCGATGGACCGCGCGCACTGCCGGCCTTCGCGGATGGCCCAGACGATCAGAGACTGGCCGCGGCGCATGTCGCCGGCGGCAAAAACCTTGGACACCGACGTGCGGTAGTCGTCGGTATCCGCCTTCACGTTGCTGCGCGCGTCGCGCGCGACGCCGAACTGCGCGAGCAGCGGCGACTCGCCCGGCCCGGTGAAGCCCATCGCCAGCAGCACGAGATCGGCGGGGAGCTCGAATTCGCTGCCCGGAAGCTCGGCCATCGTCGTCTGGCCGTCGGCGCCCTGCTTCCACTCGACGCGCGCCGCGACGAGCCTGGCGACCCGCCCGCCGGCGCCCTCGAAGCGCTTGGTGGCGACCGCCCAGTCGCGCCGGCAGCCCTCCTCGTGCGACGACGACGTGCGCAGCTTCACGGGCCAGTACGGCCACACCAGCGGCCTGTTCTCCTGCTCGGGGGGCTGCGACAGGAGCTCGAACTGCGTCACCGACGCGGCGCCGTGACGGTTCGACGTGCCGACGCAGTCGGAGCCGGTGTCGCCGCCGCCGATGACGACGACGTGCCTGCCGGCCGCCGAAATCTGCCCGGGCACGCTGTCGCCGGCGACGACCCTGTTCTGCTGCGGCAGGAATTCCATCGCGAAATGAACGCCGGCCAGCTCGCGCCCCGGCACCGCCAGGTCGCGCGGCCGCTCGGCGCCGCCGGTCAGCGCCACGGCGTCGAACAGGGCGAGCAGCTGCGGCGCCGGCAGGTCGGCGCCGACGTCGACGTTGGGCCGGAACTCGACGCCCTCGATCGACATCTGCGCCATCCGGCGGTCGATCAGGTGCTTCTCCATCTTGAAGTCGGGGATGCCGTAGCGGAGCAGCCCGCCGATGCGGTCCGCCTTCTCGAACACGACGACGTCGTGCCCGGCGCGCGCGAGCTGCTGCGCGCAGGCGAGCCCCGCCGGCCCGGACCCGACCACCGCGACGCGCTTCCCGGTCTTCGCGGCCGGCGGCTGCGGAACGACCCAGCCCTCGTCCCACCCGCGGTCGATGATGAAGTGCTCGATCGACTTGATCCCGACCGCGTCGTCGTTGATGTTGAGCGTGCACGCCGCCTCGCAGGGCGCCGGGCAGACGCGGCCGGTGAACTCGGGAAAGTTGTTGGTCGAGTGCAGGACGTCGAGCGCCGCCTTCCACTGCCGCCGGTAGACGAGGTCGTTCCAGTCGGGAATGACGTTGTTGACCGGGCAGCCGCTCTGGCAGAACGGGATGCCGCAATCCATGCAGCGCGCGCCCTGATTCGACGCCTCGTCGTCCTTCAGCGCCAGCACGAACTCGCGGTAGTTGCGGACGCGTTCGGTCGAAGGCAGCATCGCCTCACGTATCCGCTGCAGCTCCATGAAACCGGTGATCTTGCCCATCTCAGGCCACCTCGCGCTGTCTGGCCGCGGCGAGCGCGCTGGCGGCCGCCTCCTTGGCGTGGAGCTCCGACAGCGCCCGCCGGTATTCGTGCGGAAACACCTTGACGAATTTCGCGCGCGACGCTTCCCAGTCGTCGAGGACCGCCTGCGCCAGCGCGCTGCCGGTGAAGCGCAGGTGGCGCTCGATCAGCTCGCGCAGGATCGCCTCGTCGGCGCGGGCGGCGTGCCGCAGCCGCCCCTTCCCCGCCGCCGCGAGCGCCTGGTCGGCCTCTTGCTGGGCGGCCTCGGCCAGCACCGGTTCCAGCGCGACCATGTTGAGGTTGCAGCGCTCCTTGAACGTGCCGTCGGCGTCGTGCACGTAGGCGATGCCGCCGCTCATGCCGGCGGCGAAGTTGCGGCCGGTGCGGCCCAGCACGACGACGGTTCCGCCGGTCATGTATTCGCAGCCGTGGTCGCCGGTGCCCTCGACGACTGCGGCGGCGCCCGAATTGCGCACGCAGAAGCGCTCGCCGGCCACGCCCCGGAAGTACGATTCGCCGGCGGTCGCGCCGTACATCACCGTGTTGCCGATCACGATATTGTGCTCGGCGGCGGCCGGGCAGGCCGGGTCGGGATAGACGACGATGCGCCCGCCGGACTGCCCCTTGCCGACGTAGTCGTTGGTCGCGCCCCGGAGCTCGAACGTGACGCCGCGCGCGAGGAAAGCGCCGAAGCTCTGGCCGGCGATGCCTTCGAAGGCGACGTGCACGGTGTCCTCGGGCAGGCCCGCGCTGCCGTACCGGCGGGCGATCTCGCCCGACAGCATCGCGCCGACCGAGCGGTTCGCGTTCCTGATCGCATACGCGAGGCGGACCGGCTGCCGGTCGTCGAGCGCCGGCGCGGCGGCCGCGATCAGCCGGTGGTCGAGCGCGCCGGAAAGTCCGTGGTCCTGCGTCTCGCAGTGGTGCCGCGCAACGTCGGCGGGCATCGATGGCTGATGGAAGATGCGGCCGAAGTCGAGCCCCTTCGCCTTCCAGTGCTCGATGCCCCGGCGCACGTCGAGCAGGTCGGAGCGGCCGATCAGGTCCTGGAACCTGCGTATCCCCAGCTTCGCCATCAGCTCGCGCGCCTCCTCGGCGACGAAGAAGAAGAAGTTGACGACGTGCTCGGGCTGGCCGGTGAACTTGCGGCGCAGCGCCGGGTCCTGCGTCGCGATGCCGACCGGGCAGGTGTTGAGGTGACACTTGCGCATCATGACGCAGCCTTCGACGACCAGCGGCGCGGTCGAGAAGCCGAACTCGTCGGCGCCGAGCAGCGCGCCGATCACGACGTCGCGGCCGGTCTTCAGCTGCCCGTCGACCTGCACCGCGATGCGGCCGCGCAGGCGGTTCAGCACCAGCGTCTGCTGCGTCTCGGCGAGCCCGAGCTCCCAGGGCGTGCCGGCGTGCTTGATCGACGAGATCGGCGACGCGCCGGTGCCGCCGTCGTGCCCGGAGATCGTCACGTGGTCGGCCTTGGCCTTGGCCACGCCCGCGGCGACGGTGCCGACGCCGACCTCCGACACCAGCTTGACCGAGATCGACGCGCGCGGGTTCGCGTTCTTGAGGTCGTGGATGAGCTGCGCGAGGTCCTCGATCGAGTAGATGTCGTGGTGCGGCGGCGGCGAGATCAGACCGACGCCGGGCACCGAGAACCGCAGCTGCGCGATGTATTCCGACACCTTGTGGCCCGGAAGCTGGCCGCCTTCGCCGGGCTTCGCGCCCTGCGCCATCTTGATCTGGATCTGGTCGGCGCTGACCAGGTACTCCGCCGTCACGCCGAAGCGCGCGGAGGCGACCTGCTTGATCTTCGAGCGCAGCGAATCGCCTTCCTTCACGGCGATGTCGGCGACCACGACGGGGATCCGCGACTTCAGCGTCTCGCCGCTGGCGATCGGCGGGTAGCGCCGCGCGTCCTCGCCGCCCTCGCCGGTGTTCGACTTGCCGCCGAAGCGGTTCATCGCGATCGCGAGCGTCGTGTGCGCCTCGGTCGAAATCGACCCCAGGCTCATCGCGCCGGTGGCGAAGCGCCTGACGATCTCGGCCGCGGGCTCGACCTCGTCGAGCGGGACCGGGGCGCTCGCCGCGCGGAACTCGAACAGCCCGCGCAGCGTGAGCATCCGCTTCGTCTGGTCGTTGATCAGCGCCGCGTATTCCTTGTACGTGCCGTAGCTGTCGGACCGCGTCGCGTGCTGCAGCTTGGCGATCGAGTCGGGAGTCCACATGTGGTCTTCGCCGCGGACGCGATACCGGTACTCGCCGCCGGCGTCGAGCGCGTTCTCCAGCAGCGGGCCGTGGCCGAACGCCGCCGCGTGCGTCCGCGCGGCCTCCTCGGCAACCTCGAACAGGCCGATGCCCTCGACGTTGCTCGCGGTGCCGGTGAAATACTTGTCGACGAATTCCCGCTGCAGGCCCACGGCCTCGAAGATCTGCGCGCCGCAGTACGACTGGTAGGTCGAGATGCCCATCTTCGACATCTCCTTGTAGAGCCCCTTGCAGACCGCCTTGATGAACTTGTACGCCGAGTCCTGCGCCGAGCCGTCGGGCAGCGCGACCGCGAGCTCGGCCAGCGTCTCCAGCGCCAGGTACGGGTGGATCGCTTCGGCGCCGTAGCCGGCGAGCAGCGCGAAGTGGTGGACCTCGCGCGCCGAGCCGGTCTCGACGACGAGGCCGGTGCTGGTGCGCAGCCCCTTGCGGACGAGGTGCTGGTGGACCGCGGCGGTCGCGAGCAGCGCCGGGACCGGCATCATCGCCGCCGACACGTTGCGATCCGACACGATCAGGATGTTGTAGCCGAGGTGGACCGCGTCCTCGGCCTCGGCGGCGAGCGACGCGAGCGCGGCCTCCATGCCGTTGGCTCCCCACACGGCCGGATAGCAGATGTCGAGCTCGTAGGCCTTGAACGCGCCGCCGGTGAACAGCGCGACGTGACGGATCTTTTCCATCGCCTCGGCGGTCAGCACCGGCTGCTGCGCCTCGAGCCGCATCCGCGGATTGGTCTCGTCGATGCCCAGCAGGTTCGGCCGCGGCCCGATGAACGTGACCAGCGACATCACGAGCTCCTCGCGGATCGGGTCGATCGGCGGGTTGGTCACCTGCGCGAACAGCTGCTTGAAATAGCTGTAGACGACCTTCGGCCGCGCCGACAGCACCGGCAGCGCGGCGTCGTTGCCCATCGACCCGGTCGGCTCCTCGCCGTTCTGCGCCATCGGCGCGAGGATGTCCTTCAGGTCTTCCTGCGTGTAGCCGAACGCCTGCTGGCGGTCGAGCAGGGGAACCTCGGAGCGCAGCGACGGCGCGGGCTCCGGCAGCGCGTCGAGCGCGACCCGCGACTTGTCGATCCATTCGCGGTAGGGCCTGACGGTGGCGAGCGAGCGCTTCAGCTCGTCGTCGTCGACGATGCGGCCCTGCTCGGTGTCGACCAGCAGCATCTTGCCCGGCTGCAGCCGCCACTTCCTGACGATCTTGCGCTCGGGAATGTCGAGCACGCCGACCTCGGAGGCCATGATCACGTAGTCGTCGTCGGTGACGATGTAGCGTGCCGGCCGCAGGCCGTTGCGGTCGAGCGTCGCGCCGATCTGGCG
>CAIWHR010000325.1 GCA_903912485.1 uncultured beta proteobacterium
CAGCCCTCGATCGCAAGCCCCCGGCTCCTCCCGGAGCAGCCCGGGTTCGCGCCACGCCGACGCCAAGCACGCGAATCCCGGGCTGCCTCCGCCCCAACCCTCGATCGCAAGCCCCCGGCCCCGCCCGTAGCCCGGGCTGCCTCCGCCCCAACCCTCGATCGCAAGCCCCCGGCTCCCCCCGGAGCAGCCCGGGTCATGACGGAACTCGGCTATGATGGCGAATGGCTGCGATGGCAACAGGGTTCCTGCGACCGGCCGCGCCCTTGCGCGGAGAAGGGTGATAGGGCCCGTGCGCGACGCGCAGCGGCACCGTTCGGGGATGGCGAGGGCACCGACCGCCGCGGTGACCCCGCCATGACCGGGACGAACCACCGGCCGACATGATCCCGCGCTGGACGACGACCGCCTACCTGCTCTACCTGGCAGCCCCTATCGCGCTGTTGTTCGTCGGGTCCTTCGGCGATCTCTGGCTCAACACGCTGCTGCCGACGGGCACCACGTTGAGGTGGTACGCGGAGGTCGCCGCGGATCCCAGCTTCCGCCGGGCATTCTCGGCCAGCCTGTTCGTCGCGGTGATGACCTGCCTCGCCTGCGTCGCGATCGGCCTGCCGCTTGCGTACGCGGTCTTCCGCGCCCGGAGTCCTCGCGTGCGCGCGCTGGCCAGGGTGCTGTACCAGCTGCCCGTCGCGCTGCCCGCACTGGTCCTCGCCTTCGGCTTCATCCTGGTGTTCTCGTCCGACACGCTGCCGTGGCTGGGCAGCATCTGGCTGCTGATCGCCGGCCACATCGTGCTCGGCCTGCCGTATTTCCTGCAGACCGTCGTTTCCGACATGCAGCGGCTCGGTCTCGCCGCGCTCGAGGACGCGGCCGAGTCGCTCGGCAGCAGCGCGCTGCAGCGCTTCGTCCACATCGTGCTGCCGGCGCTGCGTCACTCGGTGCTGTCGGGGCTCATCATCGTCGCTGCGCTGTCGATCGGGGAGTTCCAGTTTTCGAACCTGGTCTCGGGCTTTCTCAACCGCACGTATCCGGTCGTGCTGCTGCAGGCGTTCTACGGGGCGACCGGGTTCGCCTGCGCGGCTACGGTCATCCTGCTGGCACTGGCGCTGACCGCGTCGGTCACCGGCGCGCTGTCCGCGCGCGGCGCGGGCCGCCTCGCGTCGTTCGGGGCGCCCGCTTGAGCCGGAACGCGTCGGTCCGTCTCGATGGCGCGAGTTTCCGCTATCCCGGCGGCAAGGCGGGAATCTTCGACGTGAGCTTCGAGATCGCGCCGGGCGAACTCGTCGTCTGCATCGGACCCAGCGGCTGCGGCAAGACGACGCTGCTGAAGCTCATCGCCGGCTTTCTGCGCCTCGACTCGGGCCGCGTCCATCTGGGCGGCGACGACGTCACCGCGGCCACGGTCCGCTCGCGCGAGTGCGGCATCGTCTTCCAGTCCTACGCGCTGTTTCCGCACATGGCGGTCTGGGAGAACGTCGCCTACCCGCTGCGGGTTCGCGGCGTTGCGCTGGCCGAACGCCGCCGCCGCGCCGCGGCGATGCTGGACATGGTCGGCCTCGACGGATACGGCGAACGGCTGCCGGCGGCGCTTTCCGGCGGCCAGCAGCAGCGCGTCGCGCTGGCGCGCGCGCTGGTGTTCGAGCCGCGCGCGCTGCTGCTCGACGAGCCGCTGTCGGCGCTCGACGCCGCAACGCGGGTGACGATGCGCGACGAGATCCGGCGCATCCAGAAGCAGCAGAACATCGCCTCGCTGCTCATCACGCACGATCAGGACGAGGCGCTGTCGCTGGCCGACCGGGTCGTGGTGCTGCGCGACGGCCGCCTGGTCCAGGTGGCCACGCCGCAGCAGATCTACGACCGGCCCGCCGACGCCTTCGTCGCCAGTTTCGTCGGCCGCGCCAACCTGATCGACGGCGTCGCGGCGGGCGCCGACGTCGTCGACACCGCGCTCGGCCGCCTCGCCACGCCGCTGCACGGCGCGCCGAATGGCGCGGCCGTTCGCCTGCTCCTGCGCCCCGAAAGGGTCGAGCCGGTCGCCGCGGCCGGAGGCGAGAACGTCTTTGCCGCACGAATCGTGCACGACCGTTTCTTCGGCGCCAGCCGGGAAATCGAGCTCAGCGTCGGACAGGGCAGCATCAAGATCGACACCGCCGCGCGCGGCGGCATCGAGTACCTTCGAGTGCCGCGCGATGCGGTGCAGTTTCTACCCACGCAGTGAAGGAGAGGACGATGAAGACCAGGAGTTGGCTCGTTGCGGTCATGGCGTCGGTGTTTGCCGCCGGCGTCGCCGCGCAGACGGTGCTCGATTCGCCGGAACTCTACGGCGGCGAAAAGGCGTTGTACGAAGCCGCCAGGAAGGAGGGCATGGTGGTGAGTTTCGACACCGGCCCCACCTGGGCGAACTGGGCGGCGCAGTTCGCGGCGTTCAAGAAGCGCTATCCGGAAGTGGAAATCGTCTACAACGATCTCGGCTCGGGCGCGACGGTCGTCGCGCTGGAAAAGGCGAAGAACCGCCCGCAGGCCGATACCGCGTACTACTTCGCCGCCTCGGCGGTGGACGCCGTCGCCAAGGGCCTGGTCGCGCCGTTCAAGCCGGTCAACTTCGACAAGCTGCCGTCGGTGTTCCGCGAGGCGGACGGCCGCTGGTTCACCATCCACTCGCTGACCGTCGCCTTCGTCGTCAACACCAAGCTGGTGAAGAACGTCCCGCAATCGTGGGCCGACCTCATGAAGCCGGAATACAAGAACTCGATCGTCTATCTCGATCCGCGCTCGACCGGCGTCGGGCAGGTGGTGGCGTTCGCCGCCAATTTCGGCGCCGGCGGCGACATGAACAACGTACAGCCCGGGCTCGACTATCTGGGCAAGCTGCACAAGTCCGGCAACGTGCTTCGCGTCATCGGCACCACGCCGTACGCGCAATTCGTGAAGGGCGAGATTCCGATCTGGATTTCGTACGAAAACGACGGCCTGAAGGCAAAGCACACCGACGGCCTCGGCGACGCGGTCGCCGTGGTCATTCCCAGGGAAGCGTCGGCGGCCGCGCCCTACGGCATCAGCCTCGTCGAAAAGGGGCCGAATCCGAACGCCGGCAAGCTGTGGCTCAACTTCATCATGACCGACTTCGGTCAGGGCATCTTCGCGCAGGGCTTCGTCCGTCCGTCGGTGCCGGGGATCAAGCTTCCCGACGCCGTCGCCGACAAGCTGCCGGCGGCGCCGCAGGTGCGCCCGCTGGACGTGCGCGCCGCCGCGGCGAAGAAAGCCGAAATCGACAAGGGCTGGGTCGCCGCCACCGAGGCCAAGTAGGCTTGCCCCGACGCGTCTTCGGCCATGCGCCTGCGCCACCAGCTCCTGCTCGCCGCGCCTGCCGCCGGCGTGCTTGCGGTGTTTTTCGCGCTGCCGGTGGCGGCGGTCGCCGTCGACGCGTTTCGCGAAGGCCACCGGGCGTTCGGACGCGCGTTCGCGCTGCCGGCGTTCTGGCCTTCGCTCGCCGGCAGCCTGCTGCTGACCGCCGCCGCGGCGACGGTCTCGACGCTGGTCGGCGTCGCGGTCGCGCTGCATCTGTCGCGACTGCCCGAGGGGCGGCGCACGCTGCTGTCGTTCGTCATCGCGCTGCCGCTCACGTTCTCCGGGCTCATCATCGCCTACGGCTTCATCCTCGGCTACGGCCGCGCCGGCTTTGCGACGCAGCTCCTGGGCTACGCGGGGTTCGACCCGGCGGTGATCGGCAAGGCGCTGTTCACTCCGGTGGGCCTCGCGTTCGCGTCGTCGTACTACCTGATACCGCGGGTGGTGATGGGCATCCTGCCGGTGCTGGTCAATTTCGATCGCGCGCAGCTCGCGGCGGCCGAGTCGCTCGGCGCGACGTCGTCGCAGGCGTTTCGCCAGGTGATGCTGCCGCAGGTCGCGGCGCCCGTGGGCGCCGCCTTCTGCCTCGTCGCCGCGGTGGTGTTCGGGGCCTACGGCACGGCGCTGGCGCTGGTCGGCACGCAGCTGCACATCCTGCCGCTGCAGCTCTACAGCCTGATCTCCGAGACCGGAACCGATTTTCCCGCCGCCGCCGCGCTGGCGCTGCTGATCACCGCGGCGTGCTCGGCCATCATGACCACGGGCGAGTGGTTCGGCAGCCGCCATGAGCGCCACCTTTAGGCTCGACCGCGCGCGCGCGGCGCTGTTCGACGCGCGCGGCCGGCGCTTCGACGCGGCGCAGCGGACGTGGCGGGAGGCGGACATCGCACCGGACGGCGACTGCATCGACGCGATCGCCGCGGCGACCTGGCAGCAGCGCGACAGCGGCCATCCGATCCGGATTCCCGTCGGCGTCATCGGGCCGCGCGAAGCCCCGCCGGCGCAGCTCGACGCGGCGGAACGGGTCGGCAGCGGCCTGGCGCGGATGGGTCACGCCGTGGTCTGCGGCGGCCGGCAGGGCGTGATGGAAGCGGTCTGCCGCGGCGCGGCGCGCGAGGGCGGGACGACGATCGGCATCCTGCCCGACGCCGATCCGTCCTGCGCCAACCCCTACGTCGGCGTCGTCGTCGCCACCGGCATCGGCGAAGCGCGCAACGCGCTGATCGCGCGCGCCGCGTTCTGCCTGGTGGCGATCGGCGACAGCTACGGGACGCTGTCGGAAGTGGCGCTGGGCCGGCAGTTCGGCAAGCTGGTGCTGGGGCTCGAAGGCGCGGCTCGGGTCGACGGCGTCGTGCACGTCGCCGACCCCGACGACGCGTTGCGCGAAATCGCGCTGTTTGCGCTGGCGGTGCCTACGGAATCGTCACCCCGACGGTGACCAGCAGTCCGGCGGTGCCGAAGATCACGAGCTCGGAGCAGAAGCGGTTGATGCAGTAGCCGATCGAGGGCACGATCACCGGCGCGAAGCCCGAATTGTTCATCGGGATCTTGTCCTGGTACTCGCCGGTGTAGCCGTGGACGACGCCGGCCGAGAGCTTGAGGTAAAGCGGCTGCAGCTTGTCGAAGGGGCGGAAGCGGTAGCCGCCGTACACGTACTGCGACGGTTGACCGAACGAGTTGTCGAACACCGCCGCGCCGACCAGCCATTGCTCGGTGACGTTCCACTCGCCGAGGATCAGGTGCTGGTGATCGTTGTGCGCGGGATCGTAGTGGAAGTGCCGCGTGTAGACGCTCGTTTCGAGGTAGAAGCGGTCGGTGCGCCAAGGCTCGGCGGCCTCCCACGCGGAGGCCGGAGCCGCGGCGCGCGCCGCCTCCGGCGCGGGATCCGGGGCCGCGGCGGCCTGCGCGCAAGCCAGGCCGGGCAGCGCGGCGACGCCGAAAAGACAGGCCGCGGCGACGCGGCGACCGGCAAGCGCCGTGGCTGTGCAGAGACCGGAGAGACGCGCGCGCAACCCGGAGGTGCCGCATCGAACGAGACGCATGGCACCTCGGGACGTGGGGAAATCGGGCCGCCATGCTACCACGACCCGGCGGCGGCGGCGGCGCCAGGATGGCAGCGCGATGACGGCGGCCGGCCGACGGGGTGGAAAGTCGCTGCGCGCAAGCTTGATGCAGCGCAACAATCCTGCGGGTTGCGGGCGAATTTCAGCCAGGCAAATGCTTCGGAATCGATTTTGTGCATTGCGCAAGTCCTGGTGCCGGGGGAGCATGGCGCATGGCCTGTGAATTTGCTGCCCTGACCACCCACGACCGGCCGGCGATCCTGCGGCACCTGCTGCGCCTGGGCACCGACGACCGCGTCCTGCGCTTCGGCACCGCGGCGCCCGACGAGGCGGTCGTCAACTATTGCGGACGGTGGAATTTCGCGCGCGACATCGTCGAGGGGGCGTGGGACGAAGGCCGGATCGTCGGTGTCGTCCATCTGCCCGTGTACGACAGCCACGACGACCTGGTCGGTGAATTGGGCGTTTCGGTCGAAGCCGAGTCGCGGCAGCGCCACATCGCGACGCGGCTCGCCGCGCGCACGCTCGAGCGTGCGCGCAAGCGCGGGCTGGTCCGGGTGTACATTCACTTCCTGACGCGCAATCGGCCGATGATGCGGCTGGCCGGCCGATTCACCACCGACATTGCGCTCGATCACGACGAAGCGCAGGCGACCATCCGACTGCCTGCGCCGGTGCCGCAGGCCGGCGTCGCCGCGGCGCGGCCGGCCGGACCGGCGGCCTGTTGACGCAAGAACCAGCCCGCCTGCCGGGCTCCATTGGACAAAGCGGCCGCCGAGGCCGTTGAGTAAGATCAGGCATCGACGCTGTCCGGGTGACGGGAGAATCGCATGTTCAAGATCGAAGTCGAAGATGGCCACGGGCTCTGGTCCGACGTGCGCGGCACCGATGGCGCGATCCTCACCTTCGAGCGCGAGGACGACGCCCGGGCCAGGCTGGCGCTGCTCTTTCCGGTGATCGTGCAGATGGAAAAGTACACGGGCGGCAAGCGCACGCGGGTGATCCGCATCCTCGAGGACGAGGACGACTGGCCGAAACCGCCAGTCAGGTGACCGCGCGCCACAGCGCGCGGACGCGGGCGGCGACGTCGACTTTGGCGCCGTCGCCCGCCGGCGGCGAGGGTGCGCACGCGGCGGCAGCGTCGGCCTCGGGCCACGCCCGCTGCTCGAACAGCGGCATCAGCGCGTTCGGGATGAACCGCGACAGCGACGCGTAGACGTGCCGGTCGCCGTAGGCGCTCTGCTGGTGGACGTAGAAGCGCTGCGGGACCATCAGCTGCAGGTGCTCCCTGGCGCGGGTCATCGCGACGTAGAGCAGGCGCCGCTCTTCCTCGATCTCGTCGCTCGTTCCCGTGCCCATGTCCGACGGGATGCAGCCGTCGACGACGTTGAGGATGTGCACCGATTTCCACTCCTGCCCCTTGGCCGAGTGGATCGTCGACAGGATCAGGTAGTCGTCGTCGCGCAGCGGCGGACCGGCCTCGTCGCTGGTCGCGTTCGGCGGGTCGAGCGTCACCTCGGTCAGGAAGCGTTCGCGCGACGGGTACGTGCCGGCGATCTGCTGCAGCATGACGAGGTCGGCGTGGCGCACCGCCGCGTCCTCGTGGATGCGATGGAGATGCGGTTCGTACCAGCGCACCGCGGTCTCCATGTCGGCGGGCCAGCGCGGCTCGCGGCTGCGCAACGCGCGATAGGCGGCGACGAGGGCCGACCACTCGACCGCCGCCGCGGGCGGCACGTCGAAGGCCGCCAGCGCCGACATCGGATCCGCCGCTTCGTCCATGCGGTCCTGCAGCCGCGCGGCGGTGGCCGGGCCGACGCCGGGAAGCAGTTGCGCGACGCGAAAGCCGGCCATCCGGCTCTTCGGGTTCTCCGCCCAGCGCAGCAGGCACAGCACGTCCTTGACGTGCGCCGCTTCGAGGAACTTGAGCCCGCCGTACTTGACGAAGGGGATTCCGCGCCGCGTCAGCTCGAGTTCCAGCGGCGCGCTGTGGCTCGACGTGCGAAACAGCACCGCCTGCGATTTCAGCGCGACGCCGTTCTCGCGGCGCTCCAGCACCTGGTCGGCGACGCAGCGCGCCTGCCCCGCTTCGTCGCGCACGTTGACGATCTGCGGCCGGTGCGACGAAGCGCGATCGGTCCACAGGCTCTTGGTGAAGCGCTCGCGCGCGAGGCCGATGACGGCGTTCGACGCGTCGAGGATCGGCTGCGTCGACCGGTAGTTGCGGTCGAGCGTCACCACCCGCGCCGGCGGCGCGAACTGCGCCGGGAAGTCGAGGATGTTGCGCACGGTCGCCGCGCGGAAAGAGTAGATCGACTGCGCGTCGTCGCCGACGACGGTGACGCCGCTGCCGTCGGGCTTCAGCGCCAGCAGGATCGCGGCCTGCAGCCGGTTGGTGTCCTGGTACTCGTCGACGAGGACGTGGTCGAAGCGCTCGCCGACCTCGCGCGCCAGCGCGGGCTCGGCGACCATCTGCGACCAGTAGAGCAGGAGGTCGTCGTAGTCGAGGACGTGCTGCGCCTGCTTCGCTTCGACGTACGCGGCGAACAGCCGCGCGAGCTCCTCCTCCCACTGCGCGCACCACGGAAACGCGCCCGCGAGCACCTCGTCCAGCGCAGCTCCGCTGTTGACCACGCGCGAGTAGACGGCGAGGCACGTCGCCTTGGCCGGGAAGCGGTTGCGGGTGGCGGCGAGCCCCTGCTCGTGCCGGACGACGGCGAGCAGGTCCTCGGAATCGGCGCGGTCCTGGATGGTGAAGTTCGGGTGCAGCCCGATGCGCTCGGCATAATGGCGCAGCAGGCGCGCGCCGACGCCGTGGAAGGTGCCGCTCCAGGGCAGCGTCGGCCCCCGTGCGCCCGCGGGCGCGCCCAGCGCACGGTTGAGGATCTGCCCCGCCCGGCGCTCCATCTCGGCGGCGGCGCGGCGCGAAAACGTCAGCAGCAGGATGCGCTCGAGGTCGGCGCCGTGCGCGGCCAGGTGCGCGACGCGGTAGGCGAGCGTGTTGGTCTTGCCCGAGCCGGCGCCGGCGATCACCAGCAGCGGCCCCCGCCCTTGCGCCGCCGCCGCCCCGACGCCGTGCTCGACCGCCAGCCGCTGCTGCGCGTTCAGCGACGACAGCAAGTCGGCGCGCGCGGCGTCCGGCCCGGGCGGGGAGGCGGTGGGCGCTGGCGAAGGCACGGGGTGCGGGGTGGCGAAGGGGATGGCCGATCGCCGATGGCCGTCGCAGGGGTGCCGGCGCCGGGCGAACGATCGTTCGGGGCGAGGATAACACGCCTGCGTCCAGGCGCGCCGGTGCGCGACGAGCGGCTCGTCGCAGAACCCGCCGGCGCGCGGCACCGAGAGATTCGCGGCCGCATTCGATCAATCCGTTGACCCACGTCAATGCGCTTGTCGATGAAAGATAGTTATGTGGTCGCCTCGTGCGGCGGCAACGACGCGTCGCCCGTACGGCAACAATCCCGACTGCAACGCTTGCCGCCGCCCTCGCCGGCGGCCCACGGAGGAAGTTCATGCACGTCGCCTTTCCTGAAGCAAAGACTTTTCGGCGCGCGGTGGTGACGGCGTCGTTCGTGACCGCCGCAGTGTGCATGGCCGCCGGCGCCCAGGCGGCCGAGCGAACCGGGAAGGAGGTGGTCGATACGCTGTGCATCTCCTGTCACACCACCGGCGCCGGCGGCGCGCCGAAGATCGGCGACGCCAAGGCGTGGGGCGAGCGCTCGACCAAGGGGCTCACGGGACTGTCCAAGAGCGCGATGGCCGGCTACCGGCAGATGCCGGCCCACGGCGGCAACCCCAACCTGACCGACACCGAAATCGAGCGCGCGATCACCTACATGGTCAACCAGTCGGGTGGCCACTGGACCGAACCGGTCAGCCGGACCGCCAGGGCGCCCGACCGCTCGGGCAAGGCGATCGTCGAGGCACAGTGCGTCAAGTGTCACGGAACGGGCGTCGGCGGCGCGCCGATGATCGGCGACCGCGCCGCGTGGACGCCGCGAGTGCAGCAGGGCCTCGATGTGGTGGTCAGTTCGGCGATCCACGGGCACGGCGCGATGCCCCCGCGCGGCGGCATGGCGGATCTGACCGATGCGGAGATCCGGAGCGCGATCGTCTACATGTTCAACTTCGGGGTCAGCACGGCCAAGTGAATCTGCGCCGGGCGGGACGCCGTCCCGCCCTTCGCGCTGCCTGCAGCAGCAAATTGTAAATCTTTGTAACAGAGCTGTTGTTGTTTCAGCGCAACGAATCGTCAGCGTTGTCGGCCGCGTATTGATGTAGATCAAGTTGCTTGCCGGCAATGAAGCGAATAGTCCGCACACGCCGCTGCACCCGAATCCTCCGACGCTGGCCGCTGCGCCACAAGCGCGCCACGCCAAAGCGTCGAAGCAGCACCATTCCCGGCTCTTGATCACGCGCGTCGTGCGCCTAAAAGACCCTCTTAGAATCATGGAGATAAACATGAACAACCGACTCAATGCCCGCCCGTCCAAGCTGCTTGCGGCGCTGGCGCTGGCTGCGGCTCCGCTGCTGATTCCCGCCGAGGCGTTCGCCGTCGATGCGGCGGCGGCGCAGGCGCTTGCGCGGCAGAGCAACTGCTTCAAGTGCCACGCCGTCGACAAGAAGAAGGAAGGACCGGCGTGGAAGGACGTTGCCGCCAAGCTCAAGGGCAACAAGGACGCGCAGGCCATGCTGACCAAGCACCTCACCACCGGACCGAAGGTGAAATTCGAGGACGGTCACACCGAGGATCACCCGATCCTCAAGGCGAAGAGCCCCGAGGACACCAAGAACCTGGTGGACTGGATTCTTTCGCTGTAGCAGCGGTACCGGACAGTCAGCCACGGGGCGCTTCGCCGTTCGGGTTTGAAGCGCCAGGGAACTTGCAGCGAGTCGGGAAGGGAATCGCCATGAGACGCCTCAAACAGCTATTGACCGTTATCGCAGCAGTCGTCGGCCTTTGCGCGGCCAGTTCGGGCATGGCGGCGGACCCACCCGCAGGCAAGGCGGCGGAGGGCAGGACGAAGGAGGCGCTGGCACTCGACGCCGTGTGCACCAAGTGCCACGACGAAGGCGAGAACAAGCCGGTCCTCGCGTACTACCAGACGCGGCACGGCGTAAAGGCCGACGCGCGCACGCCCGGCTGCCAGACCTGCCACGGCTCGAGCGTCGACCACGTCAAGAACCCGCAGGGAACGTCCCCGCGCCCGACGCCGGACGTGACGTTCGGCGCCAAGTCGAAGTCGACGGCCGACGACAAGAACGGCGTGTGCCTGACCTGCCACAAGTCGGGCAATCGCACCTACTGGTCGGGCAGCACGCACCAGGAGCGCGATCTCGCCTGCGCCACCTGCCACACGGTGCACGCTGCGAGCGACCGGGTGATGGCCAAGGTCACGCAGATCGATGTCTGCTTCGGCTGCCACAAGACGCAGCGCGCGCAGATCCACCTCATCTCGACGCATCCGATCCTCGTCGGCAAAGTGGCGTGCTCCGACTGCCACAA